>JBJEWA010000079.1:0-43998 GCA_051884805.1 Kiritimatiellia bacterium
CGGAGTGGCCGGAGTGGTTTATCGCCGGAAAGCCCGCTCCCGGCGGCCGCATCGCCTTCTGCACCTGCCGTCCGTTCGACCAGACCGATCCGCTCGTGCCGTCGGGCCTCGTCGGCCCGGTGCGGCTCCTGGGGCGCTGGCAATAACGCGGCGTTTGGGGCCTGATCGGCCCTAAAAATGCGCTAAAAATGCGGGGACAGACCCTCCGCGATGTGGCGAAAATCAGCGGATAACCGACGATTCCTGCTGCTTATCGTTTTGTGCCACCGATTTCCGAATCTTACGAAATCGCAAAAAAATGCGGGGACAGACCCTCCGCGATGTGGCGAAAATCAGCGGATAACCGACGATTCCTGCTGCTTATCGTTTTGTGCCACCGATTTCCGAATCTTACGAAATCGCAAGATTGTCGTAATAAAAGAAGGTGCAAAATGAGGGGACAGGCCCTCTGCGATGTGGCGAAAATCGACGGGTGACCGGCGATTCCCTCCGCTTATCGCTTTGAGGGACGGATAAGGGTCACAGCCCTTTGACATAGCAAAAAGAAATGAGGGGAAGGTCCTCTGCGATGTTCCTTTTCGGCGGCGCCGGCAATCGTCCCTTGGACGGCGAGCGTCCCGGCGATGCCGAGCACCGCGACTTCGCCGCCGACGAGAATGGCGCCGAGCAGCACGCCGAACGCGACCGTGAGGCCGTCCATGCGGCCGTTTCCGTCCTTGAGGGCGGCGAGCGACGCCTGCGGTTCGTCGGCGAAGCGCGCCCCCGCGTGGAGCGTCTGCAGGAACGGCAGCGTGAAGAAGAAGGTGAACAGCGCCGAGAACGATTCGTCGCTTCGTTTCCTCACGGCGTGCGAGTTGGCGGCGAAGCGCTTTGCAAACGGCAGGAAGAGGGCAATGGTAATCGGCATGAAGGCCACGAAGGCGATGCTCAACGTCTCCGCGCGCGCGTGGAGGGCGATTCCGGCGGACGCCATCGTCACGACGGCGGCGAGCAGGCGGGGGTAGAGTCCGCTGACGAACCCGCCGACAGCGTAGGCGTCGCGCGTCAGTTTGGCGACGATATCGCCGTTGGCGAGCGCCGAAAGCCGGTCCGGCGACAACTCCATGACGGCGCTGAGCGTCTGGAACTGCAGCTTCAGCTCAATGCGCCGCGCGCACGACAGGACGAGCCGCTGAAAGCATGGCGTCGCGATGGCCTGCGCGAGCAGAAGCGCGGCGAGCGCGGCAAAAGGCGCGACGGGCGGCGTTCCGCCGATGAGCGCATCGATGAAGCGTCCGGTCGCGAACGGGACGGCGATGCCCGCGACGGTCAGCGCAACTAGCAGCGGCGAATAGACGAACACGACCATCGGCGCGGAGAGGAGAACGGACGCGAGAAATCGTGTCCGCCGGAATGTCGCCTGGCCGTTCAGGCGGCACTTGAGGTCTTTGTCCGTTGCCATTCTGACGTCATATACGTTGCTCCCCGCGAATCTGACAGGGCATCAATTAGTGTTTCCCCGGGTTGGACGCCTGTTTGCCGGCCTTCGCCGTATATTTGGCTGCCATATCGGCAGTTCCGGCTAAGAGAGCCGGAACAGGTCTGCGGTGGCCGTAAAACTCCTGCCCCGCTTGCGATATTCCAGAGCAAGACGCGACCGCTTGACTCAATCACGGCCCTCGTCGGAATCAAAGACCAGAACGGAGGCATATCCTCAGTCGTTCCGATCGACTACACGGCCAGGAAGGAAAACGGACAGACAACGATTAGAATCTCATCCATATACGGAAGGCTCTCTCGCGATTCTGTGCAGTCCTGGATCGACAACGGCTATCTGCTGTACGCCGACCGCAAAAACATTTCGCGGTCTTTCCCGCACGGGCTGCAATTGCCAGGGAGGACCAAGACCGCGAAACGCTTTCTCGACGAGAATGACTTCCCGCAAGAATTGCTCGGCAATGTAGCACAATCCGCCGGGGAAAGCAACCGGGAGAACGGTCGCTTCCAGACGGCGCCCAATCCGCAGGACCTGGCGTTCGACCCGTACAACCCCAGCCTAAAGGCGATGAGCGAATTCCGAATTCCTCCCAGTCTGACCCCAACGGTGGAGTAGCAGTGGTGGAGTAGGCGCGAAATCTGCTATAATGCGCGGCATGAGATGAGAGCATTGCGGAACTTCAAGGCTAATCGTTGCTGCCACTTGATTAGCAGAATCGCGAATCGCGCTTTCTTCCTGACGGAAGTGGAGCGCATGCGCTTTGTCGAGCGGTTGTGGCGCGTGGCGGAGTTCTCCGGCATCGAGGTGCTGACGTATTGCTTCATGTCCAACCATTTTCACTTGCTAGTCCATGCCCTGAAGCTCCGAAGCTGGATGACGAGGAGCTGCTTGACCGTATCGCCTCGCTTTACTCGGGGGTTCGTCTTGCCGCAATCCGCAAGGAATGGGCCGCATGTGTCAGGACGAACGACGAGCCCGGCAAGAAGCAGTTCCGCGAGAGGTTCCTCCGCCGCATGTACGATGTGATCGCCTTTATGAAGACGTTGAAGCAGAACTCGACTCGGCGCAAGTATCTTCTTGCAAGCAAGGGAAGGAGGGTTGTCTCGTGAGCTACGCCACCACGCTTACCCCACCATTAGGGTCCACGAGGGCAGCCGCCAGGTCTATCTGATGGACGTCGCCGCCGGGGCGGCCGAGCGATTGGGAATGGGAAAGGAAAGGAGTCAAAGGAAAATGAAGACGATGGTATGCTGTTGGATGACGGCGCTCGCGGGCGCCGCCGTCTGCGCAGGGCTTGAGGACGGGTTCAAGGCGCCGCCGGATGCGGCGAAGCCCCATACCTGGTTCCACATGATGAACGGCAACGTCACGAAGGAAGGCATCACGCGCGACTTCGAGGAGCTTGCCAAGGTGGGCATCGGCGGCGTGCAGATGTTCGACGCCGGGTGCGGGATTCCGCCGGGCGGACTCGACTTCAACTCGCCCGAATGGTTCGAGATGTTCAAGCACGCGGCGACGGAGGCGAAGCGGCTGGGGCTTGAGATCTGCATTCCCAACTGCTCGGGGTGGTCGAGTTCCGGCGGCCCGTGGAATCCGCCGGCCAACGGCATGAAGGAGCTGACGTTCCGCAAGGTGACGGCGTCGGGACCGGCCAGGTTCTCCGCCACGCTTGAGCGCGAGACGAACGACCACGGGTTCTACGCCGACGTCGGCGTCTTCGCGTTCCCCACGCCGGCCGCCGAGAAGGTGAAGTTCGACGGCGTCAAGACGACGGTCGAGACGGACGGCTTCGCCTTCGCCTCCGACCGCCCGTTCGAAATCGCGGGCTTCTCCTTCCGCCTCTCCTACCGCCATACGTGGAGCGCGGACGCGAACATCTCGGTCGAGATCTCGGAAGACGGCCATGCGTTCAAGCCGCTGGAGACGTTCCGCATTCCGCTCGCGCGGTCCGGCAGCACCGACACGTCGCTCCGCTTCCACGCCCTGCCCCGGAAGATGACGATGCGGGCCCTGCGGGCGAAAGTGGTTTCGCGCGGCGTGAAGACGACGCTGGCCGAGGCGCATCCCGAGATGCGCATTCAGCTCGCGAACCTGCGCGCCAAAACGTTCGGCATGCGCCAGGAAGTGTCCTGCGACACGATGGCGGCGACGGCCGACCAGATCGTGCCGAAATCCGCCGTGCGCGATCTGACCGCGAACCTGCGGGCGGACGGCACGCTGACGTGGGACGTCCCGGCGGGCGAGTGGACGATTCTGCGCGTCGGCTACCGCTGTAACGGCCGCTGCAACCATCCGGCCTCCGACCATGGCCGCGGGCTGGAGGTGGACAAACTCTCCGCCGAGGCCATGAACTTCCACTTCGAGCAGTACGTCTCGCGCCTCTGCAAGACGCTGGGGCCGCTGGCGGGCAACGTGCCGGCCGGCTTCAACAACATCCTCGTCGACTCCTACGAAGTCGGTTCGCAGAACTGGACGCAGAAGATGGAGGAGGAGTTCCTGAGCCGCTGCGGCTACTCGATCCGCCCGTTCATGCCGGCCTTCGCGGGCTACATCGTGGACGGCGTCGAGACGACGGAGCGCTTCCTGGAGGACTTCCGCCGCGTGGTGGCGGACCTTTTCGCGGAGAACTACGCGAACGCGCTCACGAAGAAGTGCCACGAATACGGGCTTCAGTGCTCGATCGAGCCGTACGGCAACTGTCCGTCGGACAATCTCCAGTACGGCCAGTACTGCGACATCCCGATGGGCGAGTTCTGGAGCCACGCGAGCGACCCCTACGGCCTGGGCAGTGGCAACTCGAAGTTCGTGTCGTACATCGCGCACGTGTGGGGCAAGAAGTTCTGCGGCACGGAGTCCTTCACGGCGTCGCCGGGCCCCGGGTCGGGGCGCTGGATGACGACGCCGTTCGCCATCAAGGCGCAGGGCGACAGCGCTTTCGCCAATGGCGTGAACCGCATCATCTACCACCGCTTCACGCACCAGCCGTGGGCGGATGACAAGTATCTGCCCGGCATGACGATGGGACGCTGGGGCATGCACCTCGACCGCACGCAGACCTGGTGGGACTTCTCGAAGCCGTGGTTCCGCTACCAGGCGCGCTGCCAGCATCTGCTGCAGGAGGGGACCTTCTGCGCGGACGTGCTGTTCTTCGCGGGCGAGCAGGCGCCGAACCAGGGCGGCAACACGGACGGCGCGGGAAGCACCGCGTTCTACAATCTGCCGGCGGGGTACGACAAGGACGTGTGCCCGACGGACGCGATGTACGCGCTCACCGTCCAGGATGGCTGCGTGGTGGTGCCGGGCGGCGTGAAGTATCGGCTGCTCGCGCTGCCGCCGATGGAGGCGGTCTCCCCGAAAATGCTCGCGTGCGTGATCAGGCTGCGCGACGCGGGCGCGACGGTCGTCTGGCCGAAGAAGCCCGTGCGGGCGCCGGGTCTCCGGTGCGGCGCGGACGGCGACGCGACGGTGCGGCGGCTGGCGGACGAGCTGTGGGCGAAAGGCGTCCTCGCCTGCACGCCGACGGAGGCGCTGGCGAAAATCGGCCTCGCGCCGGATGTCCGCGTCGAGTCGAACGGTGCGAAGGACGTGAAGCGCATCGAGTGGCTGCACCGCCGCGACGCGACGGCCGACTGGTATTTCACGGCGATGCCCAACCGCCTGGAGACGACCGCCGAACTGTCGTTCCGCCAGACGGGGCGCGTGCCCGAACTCTGGGACGCCGAAACGGGCGTCTGCGCGCCGGCCGACGTCTGGCGCGAAGAGGGGGGACGCACCTACGTGACGGTGCCGTATGCGATTTGCGGCTCCAAGTTCGTGGTCTTCCGCACGCCGGTTGCGTCGGGAGCGCCCCGGCCCGGCTTCGTCGCCTGCGAAGTCGTCGCAAACCGCCGGCCCGATCCCGTCCTGGCCGATCCGGTGAAGCACGAGCTCGTGATCAAGAAGGCGCTGTACGGCGTTCCCGCCGTGCAGGAGCGGCCGGACTGCGCGGACGTCTCGCGCATTCTCAAGCCGGGCGTGCCGATCCGCGCCGACAACGCGTCGATGGGCGGCGATCCCGCGAGCATGCGGCACAAGGCGCTTGAAGTCGTCTACACGCTGGACGGCGTGCGGAAGCGCGACTGCGTGAAGGAGTACGCCACGTACACGCTGCCAAAGGACGCGAAGCTCGTCTCCGCCTGGTATGGCGTGATCGACCCGGCCTGGAAACCGACCGAGGCCCACTTCGTCGACGTGACGGCGAAACTCGGCGGGATGGTGAAGGACGGCATGATTTCCGTGCGGATCGACAACGTCCTCGCGGGACGCGACCCGATCTGCCTCAAGGTCAAGAAACTCTATCTCACCTACGTCTACGACGGCGTGGAGCGGAAAGTGCAGGTTGGCGAGAACCAGATGCTCACCATCCCGGTGGGTGCGGCGAAGGCCGAGCCGCCGCCGGATTGCGAATGGCGGAATGGCGTGCTCTACGCCGGCCAGCCGTTGACCGCGAAGCTGACGGGCGCGGACGGCACGGTGAGGACGCTGACGGCGGAGCCGCCGGCGGCGATTCCCGTGGCGGGCGCCTGGACGGTGTTCTTCCCGAATGGCTTCCTGCCGAACAAGCTCGCCCGGGGGGCGGACGAAAAGGCGGTTTTCGACCGGCTGACGTCGTGGTCCGAGAACCGGCACGAGGGCATCCGCCATTTCTCCGGCATCGCGACCTACGAGAAGACGCTGGACGCCCCGGCGCTGTCGGCCGGCGCCCGCCTGAGCCTCGACCTTGGCATCGTGAAGGACTTTGCGGAGGTCACGGTCAACGGCAAGACGTTCCCCGTCCTCTGGAAGCCTCCGTTCCGCCTGGACATCACGGACGCCGTGAAGCCGGGCGAGCCGATCCGGCTGTCCATCCGCGTCGCCAACCTCTGGGCGAACCGCCTCATCGGCGACGACCGCCAGTTCGAGGAGGACTGCACGTGGTTCGGCACGGTGCGGGAAGGCGTGAAGGAAATCGGCGTGAAGGAAATCCCGCAGTGGGTCAAGGAAGGGAAGAAATCCCCGACCGGCCGCTGCACGTTCACGACCTGGAAGCACTGGGACAAGAACGACGAACTGCTGCCGAGCGGCATTCTCGGCCCGGTGGTTCTCCGCTTCGCCGTGCCTGCGCAGTGACCGGAGCCTGCGCGGCCGCGTCAACGCGCAGCGACCCGGCCGGGAACGCCCCGTCCGATCGCGCTGGATCGGCGCAAGGACCGTCCCGAATCGCAAGGTAAACTCTGACGCAAGGCTTTCCGTCGTGGCGATTTTGGTATAATGTGCCGTGAACAATATGGAGAACGGCATACGGATGCGTTGCGGCGCGTGGGAACTGGCGCAGGAAATCGGGCGCGGCGCCTATGGCGTGGTCTACCGGGCCGTCGGGCCGAACGGCGCGGGCGCGGCCGTGAAGGTCTGCCGGCGCGACGACGTCGGGGACGAGCGGTGCGGGCGCGAGCTGCGCGGCGCCCGGCTCTACCGGTCGATTCCGCCGCAGGAGGGTTTGGTCCGCATGCGGGAACTCGTCGAGACGGACTGGGGCTTCTACACGGTCATGGATCTCGCGGACGACGAGTTCGGCGACGCGCCGGAACGGTCGGCGGACTACCGGCCGAAGACGCTCGCCCGCGTGATCGCGGGCGAAAAGGCCCTGCCGCTCACGGCGTGCGTCCGGCTTGCCCTGTCGCTTGCGAAGGGCCTTGCCGCGCTTCAGCGCCACCATCTGCTGCACCGCGACATCAAGCCCGGCAACGTCATCTACGTCGGCGGGAAGCCCGTCCTTTCCGATCCGGGTCTGCTCGTCGAGGAGTCCAACGCGGTTTCGCTCGTCGGGACGCCGGGGTACGTTCCGCCGGAGCGGTTCACCGAGGCCGCCAGCGACGTTTACAGCCTCGGGCTCACGCTCAAGGCCGCGAGTTTCGGCCGGCAGGTCGAGGAGCTTGACAAGGGCCCGGCGCTGGAGGCCGACACGGGCACGGCGTTCTTTCCCGCGTGGTGGCGCATCCTCAACAAGGCGACCGAGGCGACGCCGTCGCGCCGCTACCAGTCGGCCAAGGCCCTGCTCAAGGACCTCGGGAAGCTGCGCTTCAAGATGGGGCTGGCCCGGTGTTCGCGCGCCTTATACGTGGTGCTGGGCGGCGTGTTCGCGGCGGTCATTGCCTACGTGTGCGTGTTGGAACGCGACAGAAAACGGTTAGAAACCGAAATCAAACCGATGAGGCAAATCGTCGCGATCATGAAAAAGCTCAATGAAGCGTCGGTGGAAGACGACGCGACGTGGGTTTCGTTTTCGGGATCTTATTTCTGCCGCACGGACGAATCGCACCGACAGCGGTTGCGGCGGGCCGAGGAGCTGGATCCTGTCCGCGCCGCGGAGATGCGCGACATTCTCGAAAAGATGCAAGAAATAGACCGGAAAGGCGAAGCGAACAACCGCCGGATTCGAGCTTTGCAGGAAGAAAAGAAAGCGGCCGGGTCCGGGCAGAAAGCCTCCGAGATTTACAATCAGGCAGAGATGCTGGCGATGGAGAACGAGAAACTCGTGAAAGCGTGGCTTTCCCTTGCCGAGAAGTTTACGCTGACGGAAGATGCCGTCAAGTTGAACAAATGACCTACCGCTATTTCAACAACGCGGCGACGCGCTCCAGCGTCCTCAAGGCGGTTGCCGACACCGCGAACGAGGCGGCGTGGCAACGGCTTTTCGATCTCTACGCCGGCTTCATTTTCTCGATCGCGCGCTCGAAGGGCCTCAAGTACGAGGACGCGGACGACGTCGTGCAGACCGTCTTCGCCGACCTCGCGCGGAATCTGCCGACGTTCCGGTACGACCGCGCCAAGGGCCGGTTCCGCTCGTACCTCACGGGGCTGGTCCATTGGCGCGTCATGGACCGGCTGAAGGCCGGCAAACGCGATGCCGACCTCAAGGCGGCGTTTCAGGAGGAGGCGAAGGCGACGGCCACTCCGGCGGACGAGACGTTTGCCGAACAGGAATGGCAGAGGGCGGCGCTGGAGGAGGCGCTGCGCCGCATCCGGCCCGGCGTCCGCCCGGAGCACTACGCGGCGTTTGTGGCGAGCAGCGTCGAAGGACAGGATACGGACACCGTCCTGCGGCTTTACGGACTGTCCCGCGACAACCTCTACCAGATCCGCAAGCGCCTCACCGTGAAGCTGCGCGAAGCGGTCGCGGCGGTTCTGGCGGAGATGGACGTGCCTCCCGAAGGGCCGATCTGATTTACCGCGAAAGGCGCATTCGGTGGCGCCTGTCTTCGGTCGTGATCGCCTCGGCGATGGCCGAAATCAGGCCGTTTTTGTTGTCCAGATCGAGCCAGGCCCACTGCCCGTTGGGGTTGAGCTCAAGGAACCAGAGTTCGCCGTTCTTTCGGATGAAGTCGAATCGGCCGAACCGGTAGCCCGTCTCGGCCATGAAGCCGCGAATGGCGGATTGTTCGGAAAGGGTCAGATCGCAGGGCGTCCATTTGGAATCGTCTTCGAGCGTGGCCCTGCGCACATCCATGGAAGCTTCGGCGTCGTCGCGGGGATAACGATAGGCGAAAAGCCGCCCGTTCACGTAAACGATCGTGACTTCGTCCTCGCCGACGATCTTTTCCTGAAGAAACCAGGGGTAGGCGAGGTCCAGCTGACGGGGGTCCACTTCCTTGACGAAGAAGACCTTCCCTTTGCCGATGGGCGTTCCGGTGATGGATTTCGCGACCCATTGGCCCTTTGCCAGGTCGCTCGGCAATGCGCCGTGGAACATGTGCCAGGGCGCGACGTTGAAATAGTTTTCGGCGACCAGCAGCTGGCGAAGCTTGCCATAGTGGAGATTGCGGTTCTGTAGAAGCGCGGTCAGATTGCGCGATTCGCATTCGCGGTAGAAATCGTTAAAGAGCGCCTCCGTTTCTTCCCGGCGCCAGTTCTCGAGGCATCCGCCCTTTGGCACGTCGATTTCCTCGAAGTACATGGGCTTGCGAAGATAGAACGAGGTGATCGTGCGCGAGGTGATGGTTGCGGAAGACTTGACGTTGACGATCTCGAACCCGCGTCCGGAGAAGTCCCAGACGTAGTCTTCGGGCTTGTCGATGTTGAATCTGAAGACCGGACTATCCTGCAAATGGGGGAGCAGAAGATCGGTTGTCGTGTCTTGGCTGCAGGTGCAGATGAAAATCATGGGCAAGCCCCTTTTCGAAGTGGGAACGGGAGGTGGCGAGCTGCGCCACCTCCCATGCCCGAAGGCAACAGAGACTTCATCAGTCCCACGTGTTTGCGTCGTCCATGGTATTACCGGAGTTAGTCCACGTATAGGTGAAGCTGGTCGATGCGTTGATCGCCCCTGTGGTGTTGACGGCCGAGATGTCGGTCGCAATGTCTTGCGGTGTCATTTTGTTGTTTCCTTTCAGTTTTGGTTAACCAATGTGGCGGACTCTCGCCCGCTACACCGACATATACGAAGGTTTGTCCGAAATCTGACAAACGATTTTTTCGTCGCCGAGCTCGACGAGCGCCGGATCGTGGCTCACGAGCAAAACGATGCGCCCGGCCGCAAGCCGGCGGAGGCGCGTCCCGAAGGCTGCGCGCGCGGCGGCGTCGAGATGGTTGGTCGCCTCGTCGAGCACGAGCAGGCCGGGTTTGCGGATGAGCGCGCGGGCGATCGCGAGGCGCTGTTTCTCGCCGCCGGAAAGGGACTGCCCCCGCAGGCCGACGCGCGTCTCCAGCCCGTCTGGGAGGCGCTCGACGAGATCGTCGAGTCCGCTGGACGCCAGCGCCGCTTTGATGTCCGTCTCCGTAAACGCCGGGTCGCGCAAGGTGATGTTGTCCCGGATCGTGCCGGAGAAGAGCAGACTGTCCTGGAAGACGATGCCAAGCTGCTCGCGGAAGTCGTCCGCGTCAATCGACTCGAAGGGCACGCCGTTGACGAGCACGTCGCCGGACTGCGGCTTCAGCGCCCCCGTCGCCAGCTTGAGCAGGGTAGTCTTGCCCGCACCGTTGTCGCCGGACAGGGCGACGATCCGGCCCGTGCGGAAAGTCGCCGAAAAATCCCGGACGACGGGCTTTCCCGCCGCGCCCGGATAGGCGAAGGTTACGTGGCGGAACTCGATGTCCGCGATTTTGCCGATTTTCCTGCCGCCGTGGCGCGGCGGGCGAAGAGAGCGGATTTCGTCGAGCGAATCGATTCCTTCGCGGAGCGTGGCCGTTTCGGGCAGCAGCGAAACGATGCCTTGGACGGACTGCATTGCCGCGAGGAAGAGCATCTGGTAGACGACCACGTCGCCGACGGGAATCGTCCCTTGGACGGCGAGCGTCCCGGCGATGCCGAGTACCGCGACTTCGCCGCCGACGAGAATGGCGCCGAGCAACGCGCCGAACGCGACCGTGAGGCCGTCCATGCGTCCGTTTCCATCCTTGAGGGCGGCGAGCGACGCCTGCGGTTCGTCGGCGAAACGCGCCCCCGCGTGGAGCGTCTGCAGGAACGGCAGCGTGAAGAAGAAGGTGAACAGCGCCGAGAACGATTCGTCGCTTCGTTTCCTCACGGCGTGCGAGTTGGCGGCGAAGCGCTTTGCAAACGGCAGGAAGAGGGCAATGGTAATCGGCATGAAGGCCACGAAGGCGATGCTCAACGTCTCCGCGCGCGCGTGGAGGGCGATTCCGGCGGACGCCATCGTCACGACGGCGGCGAGCAGGCGGGGGTAGAGTCCGCTGACGAACCCGCCGACAGCGTAGGCGTCGCGCGTCAGTTTGGCGACGATATCGCCGTTGGCGAGCGCCGAAAGCCGGTCCGGCGACAACTCCATGACGGCGCTGAGCGTCTGGAACTGCAGCTTCAGCTCAATGCGCCGCGCGCACGACAGGACGAGCCGCTGAAAGCATGGCGTCGCGATGGCCTGCGCGAGCAGAAGCGCGGCGAGCGCGGCAAAAGGCGCGACGGGCGGCGTTCCGCCGATGAGCGCATCGATGAAGCGTCCGGTCGCGAACGGGACGGCGATGCCCGCGACGGTCAGCGCAACTAGCAGCGGCGAATAGACGAACACGACCATCGGCGCGGAGAGGAGAACGGACGCGAGAAATCGTGTCCGCCGGAATGTCGCCTGGCCGTTTGGGCGGCCCTTGAGGTCTTTGTCCGTTGCCATGCTAACGACATATACGTTGCTGCCCCGCGAATCTGACAGGGCATCGATTAGTGTTTCCCTGGCCGGCAGCTTATTGGATCTGTCGAGCTTTATTGGGGGCGAGCGGGGTTTGATATGCTCTTTTCGGCGTTCTCCGCGCCTTGTCAGATTTGCCGGCCTTCGCCGTATATTTGGCTGCCATATCGGCAGTTCCGGTTGAGAGAGCCCGGACAGGCCTGCGAGCGGGAATTTTCGCGAGGTTCCTGCTTGCAGACCTGAATTTGTGATATACTGTCGGTGTCTTGGTTGCGAGGGCCATCCTTCGTTGCCACGGCAAAACAGATTTCCCGCGCGGGGACTGGAATGGGCGCGCTCGTCGAGCGCGCCGGAGTTCCGCCCCTGCGGACATGGGACGCGTCGCAAGGAAGCCTGAGAAACTTCACCGGAAAGACGCACGCGAAGGGTAACTGCCCTCAATGCAGTTTCGCCTCCTTCGGTGTATCTTTCCGGGCTCTCTCAGGCGCCTCTTGCGATGCATCGGAGGAGGCTTTCGTTTCCCGCCCCGCCGATGTCTGGCACAGGGCGCAAGCCTTCAGGAAAGCACCGCGCGACATCTGGTCCCTGGGGTGTCGAGCCGGGCAACAAGTCGGGGGCGAGGAGAGTAGGAGAAAGCAATGAACAAAAACTTGATAATAGTAATGCTTGGCATTCTTGTCGTGGCGTTGGGGACAATTATGGTGTGCCAAAACCCTAACAAGCGAATAGAGAAAAAGGGTGGCGAGAACGAGCCTCCGCCTTCACCGCCCACAAATTCCTTGCCTATATCAGTTGAACGGGAACTTCCGCCTATCCAGAGATCCGATATCGAACGGCTTCCGCCCAAAGACGAGCCGCAGGACCTCACCACGCTTTTTGAGGCGACAGGAAAGGGAACTCTTGCCGCCGTAGGCGGTGCCGGCGACGTTTCTTTCTATTATCTGATGAAAACGGTTGCGACTTCGAAGATTGAAAACAAGGAAGAGCACGAGTCAGGCAAGATCAAGGTCACGGAAATCCGTTCGTTCAGTGAAGCGACGGAAGTCATAACGGTTACAAACGTGAACGTTCGCGTCGATTTGAGCACTGTGCCGATGGACGCGATTGCGGATACGGGATATCTCATCGGCGGCATTGTTGCTCTATTCAACCCGAATGCGGGCGCGTACCTCGGTACGCTTGTCTCCGGGTTGAAAAAGACTGTTGATTCGTTTGATGGAGTGGACGCGGAGCCGGCCGTCGACTTGTTCAAACAGTTTGGAATCGATATTAAACGCATAGTTTCCGAACCGATTGAAGAGTGCTTGAAAGGACTCTTGGTAAAAGTGCATTCCCATGTGAATAAGGTTGCGGGCAAGTCCTATCGTTTCATCTATTGGACGGACAAAGCCGGTGAACCGATTCGTGTGCGTTACGAGAATGTGGATCACAGTCCGATTTCGTCGGAAGAACAGAGCGTACTCAACCATGTTAATCTGTTTATCGACTGCCATGTTCTTCCTGGCCAGAATAGCCGTCCTGGTGATCCATGGAGGATCGAGCCGGCGAGTATTGGCGCGATGTTTGGCGCGAGCTTCGGCGAAACCTGTTCCGGCGAGGTTATGGTCAGGCGCGGGGACGACCTTCCCGACGGCAACTGGTCGCTTTCCATAGATCCCGCGACAGTCACATTCTATTCAAAAGATCGCCGCCCTGTGGGCCATGTAAAAATCAGAGGCGGCAAAGGGATCGGGAATGGCAGCGGCACCGTCCTTCGCGAGCTGCAGATTGATGGAGAAGGCAGGCTTCGCAAAAAGGATCCCAATACTTATCTTTGGTTCTATGAGTTTATCACGAAGACGGAGGGCGACTGTCAGTTCCGGTCGACAATTTCTCCGCGTCGTGACAATTGACGCCAACTCGTTTCCCGATTCTGAGACATGGAACCGCCATTAACATCGACATGGAAACCGCCATTAACGTCTGTCCATGGTGCCAACGTCCAATCGGCCTGGACAATCAGTGCGTAAATCCGCATTGCGGCAAACTGCTCGACAAGGGGGATTGGGCGCTGGTTGCCGCCTATGGGACGGACGGGCTTTTGCCACCGGAAACACCGGATGGGCCTTGGCGGATTTCCGATCGTGTTGCCGAAAATCCGACATGCGGCCAATTCGAGTCGCAACTTCCTCTTGAGCTCAGGGAGGAAGATGGCGTCCATCATATCGGTTCGGACATCTCGTGTCATGTCCGTATCGGCGGGATTCCCGCCAGGTGCTGCGCGGTTTCGCTGCACTACCACAGGCCGACGCGCAAGTGGTGGGCGTTCAACTGGGGTTCGCTGCCGGGCGCGGTGACGCTGAACGGCGGCGTCTTTCGCAATTGCGCGCTTGCGGACAATGACATTGTGGCCGTCGCAGGAGCAAGCCTGCGTTTTCGCGCGGGCGTACTCCATGCCGAGTATGGTTCCGGAACGGGCGTAGTTCTTACCGTTCATGGCCTTGTTGACGGTCGTTATTCTCGTTCTGAGTCGCCACGTCCGCTTCTCGACCGGGTTTCGTTTTCCGTCAAGGCCGGTGAATTCGTCGGCATTCTCGGTCCCAGCGGTTGCGGCAAGTCTACGCTTATCAAGACAATCGCGGGGCTTTCGACTCCGGCCGAGGGGAAAGTCTGTTTCAACGGCTTGACCAGAGCTGAGGCATCTGCCGAAATCAGGGCGCTTACGGGCTATCTGCCTCAGGATGTCGATGCCTCTCTTCATGACGACCTGACCCTCGCGGAGGAAATCCGGTCGTATCTGGCGATTCACAAGCTGGCCGAACGGGAAGATGCCGTTCGTGTCGAAGAGCTCCTTGCCGAATTCGGGCTTGAGGAAAAGAAGACTGCCAGAATCGCGACACTCAGCGGAGGCCAGCGCCGTCGCGCGGCGCTCCTCTTGGCGCGACTGCGAAATCCGTCGATCCTGCTGCTCGATGAACCTGCCGCCGGTCTGGATAGGGCCACCGAAACAGTGCTCATGAACGATTTGCGCCGACTTGCGGTTTCCGGCGCCAACAAAACCATTCTCTGCGCCACCCATGAGTTGGCGAATCTGCACCTGTTCCACCGCATACTCGTCATGTCTGAAGGGGGGCTTGCCTACGATGGTAGCCCCGAAGACGTGTTCCGGGCGATGGGCATTGCGGATGCCGCCGCTGGCGACCGGGCGCGACTGCTGTACGAGGCTCTTGCCGACCCGTCCAACCACGAGGCTGTGGCGAAAGCACTTCATAAGAACCAATCTCGCGTACTCCCGCAGCCGACGCAAAACGCCCTTCCCGATTCTTCGAAGGCGGCTTCGTGGTTCGGCGTGCTCTTGGGGTATCTGGGACGCTTTCGAGATTCGTTCCTATGCGATTCGTTCCTGACTTTTGGCCAATGTGAACAAGCATCAGCGGCGAATCGAACGTTTTTGGCCAAAGTCCGCTGCGCATGGCGATATTTCAAGAGCTGGTGCTTCAATTCGCCGATGGTTCTCTTTGTCTGGCAGCCGCTTGTCGTCGCTTTCTGTATTGCGGTCGCGTTGAAATCCAAGTTCTCCGCAGCGGGTGATGAGCGGTTGATCGTATTCTTCTGCGCGGCCATCGCGGCTTTCTGGCTAGGCATGGGCGGTTCAGTCCGCAATCTTGTCGCCACAAGGAAAAAGCGATCGCTTGAGCGGCTGGAGGGGGTTGGACGCAGCGCCTATCTTGCAGCGGTTTCGCTTGCAGCGCTTGCCAAGGGCGCCGTCCAAGGAATAGTCCTCGCCGTTTTCCTCGCTCTGTTCCCTAGATGGTTCGGGTGCCAACTTCCGCTGGGCATGACCCCCGCGTCATTCTGCGTGCTTGGCGTCTGTCTTGTCGCCGTCGTGTGGATGGGCGGTTTCGCCGGGCTTGCCATCTCGGCGCTTTCAGCCTCCGAGTCGTTTGCCGTCGCGATGGTTCCGAATATGGCCGTGCTCGCCCTGTTTTTCAGTCAGCCGTTGATGGAGTTCGATGGTGGCGACACTTCTTGCGGTGCGCGTTTCGCCCGGACTCTTCCCGCACACTATGCGCATTTGACAATGTTTCATTTGGAATCTTCCGATACCGCGAATAAGCAGACAGGAAAGGAAGAAGCGAAAGCTCTTGGCGAAACAACGCTCGCGTGGATTACGTTTTGCTTGCTTCTTTCGTTTGCCGCGCAGAGCATTCATGAGAAGAATTGGGAAGGCTAACCATGAAAAACAATAATGCCAAACGCAACAACTTCGCTATCATCGGAGCTTCCGGCGCCGGCAAGACAACGCTTGCCGTTGGCCTTTACGCCACTTCGACGGAGGCGTTTACCGTTTCCCCCGTTGGTGACGCAACGCGCAAGTACCTTGAAATCCGCAAGACTTCCATAGAGGAAGGGTTCTGGCCGTCGGCTACGAACGAATCGGAGAATTTCGACCTCCGGTTGCGGCTCCATGCAGCGGGAACCCAAACGGATATCGATTTCCGCGAATATATGGGCGAGCGCATGGAGCGTGACCCGAATTACATCCGCGAGGTGATTGGTACGCCAAAATCCGCGATGATTCTTTTCAATCCCGGCATGCCCGGGCTGTCCAAACCCGAGACGCGCAATCGCATGCTCGGAAACCTGAAAGTGATTGCCCAGCATCTCAAGGACAACGAATGCATTGCGGTTGCTTTTGTCGTGACCGCTTCTGACCGGCTGTCGTCCGACCTTGCGGAGTTCCGCGAGGATTTCGAGGCTTACGTTTCCGAGGTCACGAACCATCTCACGAATCTCAAGCTTGATTGGAAGCGATTTGACGTAACAGTATCCGGACAGCTTGACGACCAGACCAGACCCAGGCTTGCCCGCGGCGACAACAACACGACGCACGAGCCGTTTCTGTGGCTGCTTGGCAAGATTCATGCCCGCAAGGACAAGGCGAATGTTGTCAAGATCGCAAGCTGGGCTGCGTGCTTTGCCCTCGGCGCATTTGCCATTTGGGGTGGTCTATTCGCGAGAAGCAATTCAATGTTGACCGACATCACGGCAAAGCTTGACGGTCTGGAAAAGCAGCTGGATGACGCATGGAAGCAGACCGGTAAAGAAGCAGATGTGAAGACGTGCTTGGGTGACCTTTGGTCTCTTGCCACGAATGAGTTGCCGAAAGTCAGGAAGGTTGGTGGCAGTAATTGCGAGAAGATTAAAGGCTTGCGGCAGCGTTTGGCGGGCCGTATCGATGTTTGGGGTGTTCGCCACATAAGGCTGGCGTATGCGGATGATGTCAAAGAGATCAATGAGGACCCCTTGAAGCTTAAACCTGGATGGGCAGAGGAGTTGGACAACCGTATAAAAGTCGCGAATCCTTCAGCTCCGGTCGCTACAAACGAACTCGCCGAACTTGAAGAAATGTGGAAGAAGAACCGCAGTTCAATGGAGACGAAGTGGCAGAGTGCCATGCTCAAGAAGGATGTTAATGAGGCGGTTGGTGCCCTCAAAAGGGCCGCGGCGGTTGGTGAGACGGCAGTGGAGAAACAAAAGGATATATGTACAGAGCTCAAAAAGGCATATAAAATCCCGGAAACCATTGCGAGTAGTTACCTTCTTGCAACGAACCGCCAGGAGTTGACCCAAGTTCTCAACATCGCGTGTACAAATGCGCTTGCAAAGTATTGCGACCTTGTTGCGGTCTGGAAAAAGACGGATGAAAATCGCCCTACTGCAGTAGCCGGACTCTGTAAGGATTTAGTTGGCAAGATTCCCGATGCGGCACTCAAGGCCGCGGAAACCAATCTTGCCAAACGATTGGAGGAGGCTCAGGAAGAGTGGGATGCCTATCAGTTTCCAAGGAGGGCCAACGCATGCAAAGGCGATTTACTCTTGGCCGCTTCACGCATAGCCAATCAGATATCTGATGAGACAGCTAAAGCGAATCTTGTCAGCGCGCTCACGAATTCCCTTTCATTCCTTGGCTCTATGTCGAACGACTTTCCCACGATTAGTCTCGATAAGAGAAATGAGAAGCAATGTGCCATTAACGAGGCCCGTACGAACGCGCTTGCATCGTATGTGAATTCAATCGCGAAATCATGGGACAAAAATAGCAAGAAACCGCCAGTTTTGGCTGTTAATAAGATACGGTATGAGACCCTGACGGATGCGGCCGTCACGAGCGAGGAATGGAGCACGTTTCAATCCAAGATGCAGAAACGATTTGCTGTCGCAAAGCAGGAGTGGGATAAAGGGCAAAAGCAGTTGGTAGATAAATTCAATACCAATGAAGCTCCGCTGACGATCATCCAAAAGTACGATGAATTCCTTGACGACCATGAGCACAATCCCTACATAACAAACTTGACCGTCAAAGTCGATTGGGCTCTCCAGGATTATTTCCGTAGCTTCGTGAATAACTACTATGTGCCTGACGACATGGACGAGACGCAACGAAAGTTAAACGAATTCAAACGTGTTTGTTCGTCGATAAAGAGTAAAGTAGATATTCCTCTCCTGTCGGAACCTTCGGGGAAATTCGCATTGCTTTGTTGTGTCCGAGGCAAGGTCAACCTTTCAAGTGGACTATATGAAGTGTTCCCTCAGACGATTCAAATCACAAAGATTGAGGCGAAAGTATCGATTGATAAATGCGATAGTGACTACAAAGGGCTTGACATGTCGGTTGAAATGGGAAGTGAGAAATGGAATTTCGATAAGAGGAATCGGGAGTTCGAATCGAAAGGTACTCTGGTTGGCATGAAGGGGAACAAAGCGAATGATTATAGAATTCCCAAGAGCCCTAATAATTCATGGCTGACGATTTGGGAAGGCTCGCAAGAGTTGTCTTTCAATCCGTATAATCATCCGTTTTTACGTGTCATTTTTGAAGATAGAGTAGATGCAGTCTTTGGTGATTCTACGCAAGATACGGGATGCTGGTGTTTAGGCGGTTATCCAGACGGTTTTTCAAAGGACTTTTCATCTAAATCTTTTCAGAAGGAAATTAATCTTCATCACAGGAATTGGACGGATACCGTTGGAACTTTGCAACTGAGGGTGACAGGGCGACGCATTGGAGATAACTATTTTGACCTTGCCCAGGAGGCTGGCCTTTTTGGACGCTCTGGCGAAAGATAGAATAAGCGGAAGAAACATGTCAAAACAAATGTTCGGACAGATTTACTACGGTCGTGACCGTGATGGTTACGGTGTGATGGGCGTGTCGCCAATCGGGCGGCCTTTTGTCGGCGCAGTCGCTGCGCTCTGCCGGGCGGTCGGCAGTCCCGACCGCCCGGGCGACATCCCGCCGTTTCTGCTTAACAAGCGCGAGGGCGCCAGCGTCATCATGATGCGGGCTTGCCGCGGCGCAGCAGATCCGACGGGGCGTGCGACAATCCTCTTCCATGCGCTTGTCGCGGACCGGGATTCACTTCGCTTGGCTGGACTCGACGCTTTTGCGCTGGCAAATGCCGGTGTGTTCGCTGAAGTCTGCCCCGGCAGAGAACTGCCCGACTTGGCATTCCCGAACGTCCGGCCACAGGATGCCATGCCGGCTCGGACTAATGCCATCAATGTACCCGCGACGATTTCCTCCGAGCGCCCCCTTGACGAGTTCGTCCGGCAGGAATTGGGCGCGAATTCGCTGGATTGGAAATGGGCGACCTTTACATTCAATCCGCTCTCTGGCTTCGATGTCTGCGTTTTAAGCTCCCATAGCCCGCGCAAGGGAGAAGGAACCCAGTATGTGTTCGACGATGCCGGCTTGCATCGCCTTTCGTCGGGCACTGTTCGTCTAAAGGCTCCGGGCAAGGGAACAGCGTCTGCAGGAGGGCCCTTCAAGAAAAAATCATCACCTCTCCTGCTGTTTTCGCTCACGGCAAATCTGGTTCTTGTTTGTGCATTGCTTTTCTGCGGAGGCGGCGGCAATCAAAAAGACTCGCAGGCTGGAACCGGCGAATCCGAAGGGAAGAAAACACCGCCGCCGTCGCCATCAGTCATGACCGAGGCCGAGGCGAAAGGAAAATGGGAAAAATCATGGCGAGAGGGATGGATACGGGAACTCCGGCAGGATTTCGAAAAGTCCATGCGAGCTTCTGGGGGTGAATGGCCTGTGCAGTTTGAGCATGAATACAGCGGATTCCCGCAAAGTGTCCGATCCGCCGAGTCCAGGCCAGATGAAGACAAGATGGCAAAGAAATGGCAAATCTATCGATCATGCAAAACCTGTTCCGATTTCATTCAAAAGCATCTTTACCCAAGCGCCAACCCATGACAGAAAGGAGTCTGCACCATGAACACAAACATGAACGCGAGAACCGGAAGCGGAATTGGGTCCGCATTCTTGACCATTCTTTTCATCGCATCGATTTTGCTCAACGCGGCATTCCTTGCGGGATGCATCTCCAGAACTGATATCTTTGGCCCCGGCCCCACCGACCCACCTCCGCCCAAGCCGGAATCAGTTTATCTCCGTGAAATCGCAGTATCGCTTGGCTTGTCCCCGTCTTCGGACAAAACGCCGGGAGACATAGTTTTCGACATCCGCCGAGTGTTGGATGACTCACGACAGTACAAGGGCGACGTTCTCGACGATTCGTCTTTTGAGGAATGCAAGAATGCGATTCTCACGTCGAAGGATACGAAAATCTTCGAGGCGTATCATTCGTTCATCAAAAAGATCGCCGGCAAGCGGATCGTGATCTTGGAATGCGACGAGTGACGGCACCACGGACATGAACGCGAACGCTGCACTGGTCGATGGTGATAGTGGCGACCAATGCAGGTCGAAGACGTTCCGAGAGCACAGTAAAGAACTGTGAACAGCCGCCATGAAGACAAAAACAACCAATCTTTTCATTGCAAGGGTGCAAATGATTCTTCTGGGTGCGACACTCGTGTCGTGGGCGCAGGCTGCGCCTCTCGGTCTGGTTCTCTCCGGCGGGGGCGCGAAAGGCGCCTATGAAGTCGGCGTTTGGCAAGCCTTGCATGAAGCCGGTCTGGATAAAGACATAACTGCCGTGTCGGGAACTTCGATTGGCGCGGTGAACGCGGCGCTATTCGCTTCTTGGTCCGATCCGAAAGGGGCGGAGGGACTTTGGCTGGAGAATATCGGCAAGGTGTTTGTCCCGAACGAGAAGGTGTTGCAAGTCGCTTCCGCGAAGAAGTTCGCGGAATTTCTCGACGGCAGGTTGCGCGAGTATGCCGACATTGCGGGTATTCCTGTCGCGGACCTCCCGGAAGAATCCCGGAAGGCGATCAGAAGCGAAGCGGAGGGGGAATTTAAGCGCAAGGGAATATTGAACGATATAGCGGCGGCCTTGAGAGCTTATGGAAAGGTGCAAGAAGGGCGGGCTGCCGATGGCCTGTGCGATGGCGACGCTTTACGTACGGTTCTGGAAGACAATCTTCCCAAAAGCTGGCCGCGCGCTACGCCGCGTGTTTATGTGATGGCCCTGGAAACCGAAACTTGGCATGCAAAAACATTTTGCCTCAACGGGGGGACGCCCGAAGCGCGGATTCGTCGTCTCCTGGCGTCTACGGCCATTCCGGTCGTTTTTCCGCCGGTAGTGATCGATGGCGTTTCCCATGTTGACGGCGGATGGGAGGCGAAAGGCGGCGACAATGTGCCGATACGTCCGATTCTGGACCATCATCCGGAGATCAAAACGATTGTCGTGGTGTTTCTGCAAGACGCGGCGCATCTGCCGAAGGCGCAGCGGCGTCGCATTTGCACGGCGGCGGCGAAAAAAGGCGTTCGGCTCGTGGAAATCATTCCAGCTGAAGATATCGGCGGTTCTCTCTGGGGGTTTCAGGGGATATTTGACACCTCGCCGGAAACCGTCCGCCGCTTGATTGACCTCGGCCGCAAGGACACGCGGGAGGTACTGGAGAAGGCGGGGCTGGGGAAAAGATGAAGGGCGAAAGAAAATGAAGGCGGGGGCGTTTTCGGAGGCCGGCCCTCGGTCTACATTCCGGCGGCAGACCCCGCGCGACTTTGTTTAACAGCATGAAATTAGCGATAACAGCAGTTGCCGTTGATATCGCTCATATGTTGTGGTAAACCACAGGGCATGGCCGTTGCTGTCGATTCGATTTCGCTGACGCCCCCGGCGGATGCGCTCGCGCACGAAATCGGTTTGCGCTGAGGAACGGTTCCTGCTTTTGCACTCGATAGCTTTTCGCCTTGTCAGATTTGGTGGGCTTCGCCGTATATTTATTTGCCATATCGGCAGTTCCGGCTGAGAGAGCCGGGACAGGTCTGCGGCGCCGTAAAACTCCTGCGGATACCCCGTTGACAGTCGAATCCGACTTTTGATATACTATGCGCTCGTAGCACCTGTGGTGAAATTGGCACACACGCTAGATTCAGGTTCTAGTGCCGCAAGGCTTGTGGGTTCAAGTCCCACCAGGTGCACCAAAACTTGGCCCCTTCGTCTATCGGCTAGGACATCTGGTTCTCATCCAGGCAAGAGGAGTTCGACTCTCCTAGGGGCTGCCAGTCGGCAGACGGTGCAATGTGGGTAAGGTTGCGGTGAAGATTTTCCGCGTGGCATGGAAGACGGTGAAGTGGAGCTTCATCGTCTTTTGCGTTTACGCGGTGTCTTTGTGCTTCCGCGAGGAGCGGCTCCCCGGCGCGGTCGTCGGCGCGGTCGCCCGCCGGCTGTTGCCGGCGAATCTGCTGCTGCATGTCGATTCGCTCTCCTTCGGCTTCCGCCACGGCGTGCGGGTGCGCGGGCTGCGGCTCTACGATCTGGAGCGGAAGGACGCGCTGCGCCCGGTAGTCAGCGCCGCCTCGATTGCCTTCAATCCGCTTTTGCGCCGGCTGCAGGTGGAGGAACTGTGCTATCCGCGCTTGCCCGACGGCTATTACGAGGAGGGCAACCAGGATCGGAACGAGCGACTGGAGGTCACCTTCCCCGATTGGGGCGCTTTCGACGTCACGCTGATCCGGCCGAACGTCCTGGCCGTGCGCCCGGAGCTGCTGACGTGCGTTGCGGAGGTGACGCCCCGCCGCATCAGCTTCTCTCGGATCCGCCTGGACTGGCCGGACCGCGAGCGGAAGATCGGCCTGTCCGGCTCCTGCCTGCTGGACATCGACCGGCAGGAGGTCTGCGGCGAGGTCAGCGGGCAGGCGACGCAGGCCCACATCCGTCCGCTCTTGGTCGCCATCGACATTCCCGTCGCGCTTCCCTACATGGACGCCTTCACCGAGGTGCCCGAGCCTTGTCCGGCGAGGTGCGAATGGAAAGTCGATCTCGTGCGCAACGACCTCGATCTCCTGCTGGACCTGCATCCGACGCTGGGCAAGTACGCCACCGTGCCGATGAAGCGCGCCGACGGGCAGATCCGCATCCGCAACTGCACACGCGACAACAGCCTCAACTACGTGACCACCGTGGGGCCGATTGCGGCGCTGGACGCCGAAGGCCGGCGGCTGGAGGGCACGGTGGTGGTGGTCGGGACCAACGGCTACAACACCGTCGACGTGACGGCGGCGAGCGCGCAGCCGCTGGCGGACGTGCTGAAGATCGGCGGCTTTGCGGGCGAATACGTCGACGACGACGTGATCGGCGACTCGACCTGCGCCATGCAGTTCCGCTTTCCCCGGGCGATGACGAACAACTACGAGGTGCTCAACGGCTCGGGGCGCATTGCGGTGAAGGGCGGTCACCTGATGCGGATGAGGGGGTTCAAGGGGCTGGTTGACGCCATGCCGAGCATTGCGCCGGCCGTGACCTGGTTTTCGGATTCGACGCAGGCCTCCTGCGACTACGTGATCACCAACGGCGTTTTGAAGACGGACAACCTCTACATCGAGGGAACGTGCTTCTCGATCCGGATGGCCGGCCAGTTCGACGCCGTCCGGGAGACGATCGACTTCACGGCGCAGGTCCTGTTCGCCCAGAAGGATTCCGTGATCGGCCGGGTCCTGCATCCGCTGACCTGGCCGTTTTCCAAGCTCTTGCTGGAGTTCCGGCTGACCGGCAGCCCGGAGAGTCCGCGCTGGAACTACGTTTCCGTCATCGACCGCGTGCTGGAGACCGTGAAATGAACCTGACGAGTCCAAGCCAGGTGAAGGCCTGGTGCATCGAGAACGAGTTTCATCCGAACCGGGTGCTGGGGCAGAACTTCCTGATCGACCGGAATGCGCTGGAGGCGATTGTCGATGCGGGACTCGGGCCTTGCATGGCCGAGGGTGGCGATGCGCCGAAGGTGCTGGAGATCGGCCCCGGGCTGGGCGTGCTGACGGAGGAGCTGCTGAAGCGCGGCTGCCGGGTCACGGCCGTCGAGAAGGACCCGGTCCTCGCGGCGCGGCTGAAGGGGGCGCTGGGAAGCCCTGCGGCGCTGGCGGTGGTCGCCGCCGACGCGCTCGACTGGATCGCGGGCCGTTCCCTCGCCCTCGAAGCGTTCTCTTGCATGGTCTCGAACCTGCCCTACCAGGCGGGCACGCGGATTCTGCTGGAGCTGGCGAAGACGCGCGAACTGCCGTCGATGACGGTGCTGGTGCAGACGGAGGTGGCGGAGCGGCTGGCCGCCGGTCCCGGCTCGAAGACGCGCGGCCTGGCGGGGGTCTGGGCGCAGCTGGACTACGACGTGCGCATCGTGCGCAAGGTGTCCGCCAGCTGCTTCTGGCCGCGGCCGGCGGTCGGTTCGAGCGTCGTCCGCCTGGACCGGCACGACCGGAACCTGTCCCTGTCCGCGGAAGCGCGCAAGCTCTTCCATCGCCTGACCAAGCAGGCGTTCGGACAGCGGCGCAAGCAACTTGGCAAGATCTTCAGGGATTTGATACAATCTACGGCAAGGGCCGAAGCGCTCTCAAACGAAGAGTGGATCGAACTAACGAAAGGACTGATGGATGAAGACACCGGAAGAGTTTCTGGCTGACAAAGGGTTCACGGTAGCGGAGAAGATCGACCGCCAGGAGCTGATCTCGACGTTCCTCTCCGAGATGGAGAAGGGGTTGCGGGGCGAGCCATCGTCCCTGCGGATGATTCCGGCCTACGTCGGCGTCGACGGGCGCATCCCTCAGGGAGCGAAGGCCGCCGTCCTTGACGCGGGCGGCACGAACTTCCGCTCGGCGGTCGTCTCCATTCCGCCGCAGGTGGAGGAGCGGAAGAGCATGCCGATGCCGGGTGCGACGAGCGCCGTCGGCGAGGAGGAGTTCTACGAGGCGTTCGCCGGCGAGCTGCGGCGCGTGTCGCCGAAGGCGACCGTGCGCAAGTACGGCTGGTGCTTCTCCTACAATTGCGACGCGACGCCGGAGCTGGACGCGAAGCTCAACTGCTGGACGAAGGGCATCAAGGCGCCGGCGATCGTCGGCCAGTACGTCGGCAAGGAGCTGCTGAAGCGCCTCGGCGGCGGCGAGATCGCGATCGTGAACGACACGGTGGCGACGCTGCTGGCGGCGAAGGCGACGGAGGGCGACCGGACGTATTCCTCCTATCTCGGCTTCATCCTCGGCACCGGCACGAACACGGCGTATGTCGAGAAGAACCGCAACATCGTCAAGCTGACGGGGCTGGATCCTGACGGCTCGATGATCATCAACGCCGAGTCCGGTTCGTTTGACAAGTTCGTGCAGAGCGACTTCGACCGGGCGATGGACCAGAAGACGATGGTCCCGGGGCACAATCCCTTCGAGAAGATGATCGCCGGCGGCTATCTCGGCGGCGTCGGCCTCGAGGTCTACAAGGCGGCGGCGAAGGAGGGGCTCTTCTCGCCGAAGGCCGCCGCCGCGATCGGCGGGCTCGGTGCGCTGGAGACGATGGACTTCGACAACTTCTGCGCGAGTTACCGGAAGGAAGGGCGCGAGAATCCGCTGGACGCGATCTTTGCGGATGCCGACGACGCCCGGATGGCGCGCCGGCTCGGCATTCCGGTCTTCGAGCGCGCGGCGGTCCTGACGGCGGTTCATCTTGCGGCGTTCTGCATCAAGTCCGGCGAAGGCGCCGACGCGTCCGCGCCCATTGCGATCAACGCCGACGGCTCCACCTACTACAAGACCCGCGCGATTCCCTTCGCCGCGACGGTCTGCAGGGAGCTGGACGACCTGCTCGTGCGGCGGCGCAACATCCACTACTGCATCACGCCGAAGGTCGAGGACGCCCCGATGGTCGGCGCCGCGATTGCCGCGATGCTGTGATGGACCAGGAGCGGAGGATGCGCGTGAAGATGCGAACGGCAAGGCGTGCGTGCGTTGTCGCGGCGTTCCTGTGCGGGGCGGCTGCGGCGGTCGAGGTCGATGGCATTGCCGCCCGGGTCGGCGAGGATGCGATTCTCCGCTCCGACGTCGTGGCGGAGATGATGCGCTCCGGCGAGCGGGACGGGGCGCAGTTCGCCAACTACCTCAACGACATGATCGACCGCCGGCTCGTCATCCGGGCAGCCGGCAGCGCGAAGATGACGATGCAGGAGTGGGTGATCGAAAACCGCGTCCGCGAAATCGTCGACCGCTCCTTCGGCGGCGACCGCAACCGTCTGCTCGAGACCCTGTCGCGGCAGAAGCTGTCCTACCCGGAATGGTACGCCAGGACGAAGGAGGACATGATCGTCGGCGCGATGCGCTGGAATATGGTGGACAAGCACGTGACCGCTTCGCCGGAGGCGATGCGGAAGGAATACGACGAGCACCGCGACCGCTACGTCAAGGACCATCTCGTCTCCGTCTCCGTCATCCTGCTGAAGCCGGAGGAGAAGTCGCGGCGCGACGCCGTCTCCGCCGAGCTGAAGACGAAGACGTTCGAGGAGCTGGGCGGGCAGAAGTACGAGAACGTCAAGGCGACGGACGTCTTCAAGCCCGAGATCGTCGAGGAGATCGAGCGGATGCCGAAGGGTACCGTCAGCCACTGGATCGAGCTCGACGGCTGGAGCTTCCTGCTGCGCAAGGACGGCGAGACCGCCGGCAAGGCCCTGTCCTTCGACGAGGCCTACGACGCCATCGAGGCGGCGGTCAAGGAGCAGGAGGCCAAGCGCCTCTATTCCGAGTGGATCGAGCGTCTGCGCGCCGAGACCTACATCAAGGTTTTTTGATATACTACGCGGCCAATGAAAGCATACAATGTCGGTCTGGTAGGTGTCGGCGCCGTCGGCACGGAAATGATCAGGGTCCTCAAGGAACGCCAGTTCCCGCTCAAGGGTCCGGTGCGGGTCTTTGCCTCCCGCGAACGCGACGAGCAGATTCTCGGCGAGACGTATCACGTCCTGCCGGCGACGGAAAAGAGCTTCGACGGGCTGGACATCGTCCTCTTCGCCGGCAAGACCGACGTGGCGATTCGGCTGAAGGACGCCTGCGTGAAGGCCGGCGCCAAGATGATCGACAACTCCCGCGCCTTCCGCCAGGATCCGTCGGTGCCGCTGGTGGTGCCGCAGGTGAACGCGGAGGACCTGGACTGGAACCAGGGCGTCATCGCCAATCCGAACTGCACGACGGCGATCATGCTGGAGGCGGTTGCGCCGCTGCACAAGGCGAAGGGGCTGAAGCGGCTGATCGCCTCGACCTACCAGGCGGCGTCCGGCGCCGGTGCGCCTGGTCTCGCGGAGCTCGACGACCAGATCCGCGCCTACGCGAAGGGCGAGCCGCTGACGGTGCAGGCGTTCCAGCATCAGCTGATGTACAACCTCATTCCGCACATCGACAAGTTCGACGAGACCAACTGGTACACGCTCGAAGAGCTCAAGATGCGCAATGAGGCGCGCAAGATGCTGCACCATCCCGAGCTGAAGCTCAGCTGCACGTGCGTGCGCGTGCCGATTGCCCGCGCCCATTCCGAATCGCTGAACCTCGAGTTCGAGAACGAGATCACGCCGGAAGAGGCGCGCGCGATCCTTGCGTCGTGCGAGGGCGTCAGGGTCGTCGACGACCCGCTCAACGGCGGCTATCCGATGCCGCTTGAGGCGACGGCGAAGTACGACGTGCTGGCGGGGCGCATCCGTCAGGACATTTCGCGCGACGACCGGAAGGGGCTTGAGATGTTCGTGAGCGGCGACCAGCTCCTGCGCGGCGCGGCGCTGAATGCGGTCGAAATCGCCGAACATCTGGTCCGGCGCGGCCTCGTCTGAGCGGCGGTCCGGGCAGCGGTTGCCGTGGGTGCGGAAAAAATGATACAATACGCACATTTATCCACATAAGAAGGCGATAAGGACGCATGGCGAAAGAAGAAGATCAGGCGATCGAGGTCGTCGGAACCGTCACCAAGGTTCTGCCGGCGACCATGTACAAGGTGCAGCTGGAGAACGGGCACGAGGTCCTCGCGCACATCTCCGGCAAGATGAGGAAGTTCTTCATCAAGATCGCCATCGGCGACAAGGTGACGGTCGACATCTCCCCGTACGACCTCGGCAAGGGCCGCATCACCTATCGTCACAAGGTCTGAGGCGCGGGGTCGCGCATCGTTCTGCTTTCCGGCGTCACGGTTTTCATTCACAAAGGAGACAAACATGTCAGGTCACAGCCACTGGGCGACAATCAAGCGCGCGAAAGGCGCGGCGGATGCGAAGAAGGGTAAGATCTTCTCGAAACTCGGCAAGGAAATCACCATCGTCGTGAAGGCGAAGGGCGGCGACCCGGCCAACAACCCCACCCTCCGCACGCTCATCGCCAAGGCGAAGGCGGCGCAGATGCCGAACGACAACATCGAGCGCGCAATCAAGAAGGGCACGGGCGAGCTTGAGTCCGCCGAAATGGTCGACGCCCAGTACGAGGGCATCAAGAACGGCACGGCGATCGTCGTGCGCGTCCTGACCGACAACAAGAACCGCGCCGCGGCGGAGGTCTCGAACGTCTTCAAGAAGAACGGCATCGAACTCGCGAAGCCGGGCAGCGCGTCCCGGCTCTTCGACAAGCTCGGCCAGATCATGATTCCGGCGGCTGACGGCCTCACCGAGGACAAGGTGATGGAAGTCGCGCTCGAAGCCGGTGCCGAAGACGTCGTCGCCGAAGACGGCGGCTTCACGGTGAAGACGCAGCCGACTGATTTTGTCGCGGTCACCGATGCGATCAAGGCCGCGGGCATCGCAATCGACGAGGAGAACTCGAGCATCGGGCTCGTTCCGAACATGATGAACCCGGTGGCCGACGTCGTGACGGCGAAGGCGATCAACAAGTTCGTCGAGATGCTCGAAGACCTCGAGGACACGCAGGACGTCTACCACAACATGGAGACGACCGACGAGGTTGACGCGGCGCTCGAAGCCGAGGGCTGAGTCGCCCTCCGATCGGAAGCTACGCGAAACGCCGCAGCCTGCCTGCGGCGTTTTCGTTTTTTCCCCTGTCGGCCAGCCGATGGCTTTTTTGGTATAATGCCCCTGATATGTTCGTTTTGAAGTCAACAGGAGCAAGGGTTATGTGCAGGGCAATTGCCGTCGTTTGGGGTCTGTCGGTCGCGCTGCAGAGCGCGGCTGCGGTAGCGGTTTCCGGCAAGGTGGCCGGGGACGTCGAGGTGCTGGGGCTGCCCGAGGAGTGGAGGCTGTCGGCGACGGTCGCCGCCGTGACGGACGGCGTCGAGCGGGTCTCCCTGCGGCTGTCCAGCGATTGCGAGCGCACCCCGCCGCGCTTCAAGGTGGCGCTGCGCCAGCCGCTGCGCGATTGCGTCGGCCACTGGCGCACCGGCGCTGGGTTCGCCAAGTACGTCGTCCAGGACTGGCGCGGCGAGGCGCGCTGGTCGAGCTGCCTTGCGTCGCAGGCGCCGGTGGTCGCGTTCTACAACAGCGAAAGCCAGAACCGCTGCACCTTCGCCTGCTCCGAATCGCTGCGCAGGGTGGAGTTCCGCACCGGCGTCAGCGAGAACACGGGCGGACTCGTCTGCGAGGCGGAGTTCTTCACCGAGCCGGAAGCCCCGCTCGGAGAGTACCGCGTCGACTGGCTGGTGGACGTCCGCGACGTCTTCTACGCCGAGACCCTGCGCACGGCTTTCGACTGGTGCGTGACCGAACTCGGCGGCGATCCGCGGCAGCCGGTTGCCGCCGCCGCTTTCGATCCGCTCTACTCGTTCTGGTACAGCTACCATCAGAATGTCTTCGCCGAACCGGTCGAGCGGGAATGCGCGGCGGCCGTCCGGTACGGCATGAAGACAATCATCGTCGACGACGGCTGGCAGACGGACGACAATCGCGGCGGCTACGCCTATTGCGGGGACTGGCAGGTGTCGAAGCGGCGCTTTCCCGACTTCGCCGCCCACGTGGCGAAGGTGCAGGCGATGGGGCTTAAGTACATGCTGTGGTATTCGGTGCCGTTCGTCGGCAAGCACAGCGAGAACTTCGCCAGGTTCAAGGGCAAGTACCTGTCGCATTCCGAAAGGCTGGGCGCGTCGACGCTGGATCCGCGCTTCCCCGAAGTGCGCCGGTTCCTCGTCGAGGTGTACGCCAAGGCGCTGACCGAATGGGGGCTCGACGGCCTCAAGCTCGACTTCATCGACAGATTCCAGTTTGTCGGACCCGATCCGGCGGTGGCGGAGAACTATGCCGGACGCGACCTCAAGTCGCTGCCGCTGGCGGTCGACCGGCTGATGACCGAAATCGTCGCCCGCTGCCGGGAACTGCGTCCGGACGTGCTGCTGGAATTCCGCCAGAGCTATGTCGGCCCGGCCATCCGCCGCTACGGCAACATGATGCGGGTGGGCGACTGCGCCTACGGCGTGGCGCAGAACCGCACCGGCTCGCTCGACCTGCGGCTGTCGTCCGGCCTGCTGGCGGTCCATTCGGACATGCTGGCCTGGAATCTCGAAGCGCCGCCCGAGACGGCCGCGCTGCAGCTGCTGAACGTGCTTTTCTCGGTGCCGCAGATCTCGGTGCGGCTGGAAGAGCTGCCACCGGCGCACCGCGAGATGCTGAAGTACTGGCTCGATTTCTGGACGGCGCACCGCGAGACGCTGATGTTCGGCGAGCTGCGGCCGCTGCGGCCGGATCTCAACTATCCGGTCGTCTATGCGTTCGGCAAGGGCGAGCAGATCGTGGCGGTCTACGACGCCGGTCAGACGGTGCGGCTCGATCCCGCGCGCGGTCCGGCCTATGTCGTCAATGCGACCGGTTCCAGCCGGCTGGCCGTCGAGCGCGCCGGTCGCCTCGAAGCGGTGACGGTGGCGCCGTCGTCGGTACTCCGACTCGACCCCGTCCGCTGACCGGGACGGCGGGAAAGTCGGCGAGCGGCGTCGGGCGCATGGGCGGACGGCGGAAAGTCATTATCGGCCTTCGGCTCGAAGGCACCATCGGACGGCGAATTCTCTCCGGCGTCCTGCAGTACCTCGATTCGGCCGGCGACTGGGACATCCAGTTCGCCTATGGCGCGAAGGAACTCAGGCGGCTGGCGCCGTCGGCGGACGGGATTCTCGCGGACCATCTGATGGACGAGGCCGGTTTCGACCGGTCCGAACTCGCGCAGATTCCGGTGGTGCATTTCAACACCAAAGTGCCGTCCGGCGGCAATCCCCGCCACGCCTATGTGCACGCCGACAACGGCGCAATCGGTTTCGCCGCTGCGGAATACCTGACCGGACTGGGGTCGTTCCGCAGTTACGGCTTCATTCCGGCGCACCACGGCAAGTCCTGGTCCGAAGCCCGCGAGCGGGCCTTTGCCCTCCGGCTCGGCAAAGACGGCCACGACTGCCGGATCTACGCCCGGTCGCCGGACGACGTCCGGGAAGACATCGACTGCCTGGCCGACTGGATCCGCGCCCTGCCCAAGCCAGCCGCGCTTTTCGCCGCCTGGGACGGTCGCGCAATCGAGGTGCTCGACGCCTGCCGCCGCGCCAACGTCCGGATACCCCAGCAGGCGGTGCTGCTCGGCGTTGACAACGACGAGATCAGCTGCGACCGCGCCAATCCGCCACTGTCCAGCATCGAGCCCGACACCGAACGCGATGGCTTCGAGGGCGCCCGCATCCTCGACCGGCTGATGCGTTTGAAAGGCGGACCGAAAAGGCGCATCGTGCTCGGCAAGGTCAAGCGCATCGTCGAGCGCACCTCCACCAAGCCACCGGCGCCGGCCTCGCACCTGGTTCGTCGCGCGCTCGACTATATCCGGGAAAACGCGACGCACGGAATCGCTCCGGACGACGTCGCCGGCCGGCTCGGCGTTTCGCGCAGCCTGCTCGACTTGCGTTTCCGCGAACTCGAGGGACGGACCGTCGGCGAATGCATTCTCGCCGGACGTCTTGCCGCGCTCGCCGCGCAGCTGCGGCGCACCCGGCGCTCGATAGCCGACCTGACGCGCACGTGCGGCTTCGCCAACGCCAATTCGGCGAAGGCGACCTTCCGCCGCCGTTACGGCATGACGATGAGCGCCTACCGCCGGGCGCACACGCACCGGACGGACGGTTAGCCTCCCCGTCCGTAGCCCTCGCCGACCGCAGTTCCGGCGGCTTTCGTCTGCGGATGGTCGGTCACAGCGCAAACGTGCAGCGTTCGCCCCGGTTGTCCTGCAGCCGGTTCGTCCAGGCCGCGCGTTCCTGTCCCGGCGGCAGCGGATCGTGAAGGTAGAAGTCGTGCTGGACGAGGGTGGCGACGCCTTTTTCCGGCGTCGTTTTGAAGATCACGTAGCCGATGTCGCCCCAAAGTCCGTTGCAAGGCAGCGACAGCAGGGGACGCGCCGCCGGATCGGTCCAGACGCACAGGTCGCGCTTCCACAAATGGTCGTGTCCATGGATGAAGCCGCGGAAATTCGGACTGGCCGCGCGCAGGAATTCCGCGAGCGGGGCGGTGCCGTTATCGACTGCGAGCGCCTTGATCGAATGGTGGGCGCCGAGCAGGAAGGGGCGGTCCCAGCCCTGCAAGTTCTGTTTGATCCACGCCTGATGCGCCGTTGACAACCTGCCTTTGGGCGGATTGCGGGCTCCGGCGATGCCGTTGTCGTCCAAGGAGTCGAGCATGATCAGATCGACGTCTGGCATCCTGGTCGCCGTGACGACATGGTCTTTGAGCAGCGTCCGCTCCCGGTATTCGGGCCAGGCGTCGAAAAACGCCGCGCGATGATCGTGGTTGCCCAAGCCGAGAGTCAACGCGATGCCCGCATCGGTCAGGCGCCGGAGCTCGGGTTTCGCGCGCGAATAGTCGCAATCGCGCCCGTTCAGATAGGCGATGTCGCCAAAGACGAAGACGTGGCGCGGCCGCGGATCCATCGACAGGATTTCATCGACCGTCTTGCGCAGGCGCTCGCGCATCAGCCGCTTGATGGACTTGCCCTTGCGGTCGCCGTCCGGATAGCGCTCCAGTCCGTTGACGTGAATGTCCGAGAGCAAGACGGCCAGGCGCTCGTCGAAGCGCGGCGCGTCTCCGGCCGGGCTGTTCCCCGGGGTCAGCGCCGATGCCGCCAGCGAGAGGCCCGACCACAGAAAGTTACGGCGTGTCATTGTGTCCATTCCTTGTTTCATTGACCCAAATCGACTCCACGGGCTGCGAGTACGGCGCGAATCTCGGCGGCGGGAACCTGGCGCGGCGTACGGTTCGCGCGCACGGACAGGGCGGCGGCAACTCCCACCGCCTCGCCCATCGCCATGCAGGGCGTCATCACCCGGTAGCTGGCGTGGGCGCGATGCGTCCCCGATATGCAGCGGCCGGCCGTCAGCAGGCCTTCGACGCCCTTGGGCAGAAAGACCCCGTAGCGCAAGTCGTACGGAACCGCCCCGTGCGCATAACCTTCGGCCTGTCCGCCGCCCTTGGGATTGTGGATGTCAACCAGAAACCAGACGTTGTGGACGATGGCGTCGGGGTACTTGCGTCCCTCGGCGACGTCATCGTCGGTCACTATGGCATCGCCGATCGTCCGGCGCGTTTCCCGGACGCCCAAAGTGCCGCCGCTTGACTTGACGCGGCAATTCTCGTAGCCCGGGACATGACGCCGCAAGAAGGTCACGCAACGGCTGATCTGGTCGCGCAGTTCGACTTCGGCCTTTCCCAGCGCCAGCGGGTCGAGCGTATCGACGCCGTTGATCTGCGTGGCGTTGACGCTGCGCTCGCCGGGGTAGAAGGTCTTGTGGAGGCGGACAATGGTGACGGTGGCGGGCAATTCGCCGTTTCGGCTCTTCTCCTCGCAAAGCCGGCGGTACTCGCGGCCGTCCGGGAGCTTGACGGGGTCCGTCTCGCCCCAGCAGGTGATGGCCCGGCGTTCGTCCAGTCCCTCCACTTCAAACTCGATGGTCGCCGGCTGGACGGCGCCATCGCCCTGGCGCCCCATCTCGACCGGCGCCCCGGCCGCCATGGCGACACGCCCGTCTCCCGTCGCATCGACCACCACCTTGGCGGTAATCGTCCGCAAGCCCTTGGGCGTATCGACGACGACGCCGGTCACACGGTCGCCCGTCTTGAGCACGTCGACCACGGACGAACACAGCAGGATGCCAACGCCGGCGTCGGCGCAGAGCCGGGCCAGGATGCCCTTGGCCTCTTCATGGTCGACGTGTTCCTCGGGTCCGTTGAACGTCTCGATCCGTTCGGAGCGCTCGTGTCCTGCATTGAGCAGGTGCTGGAGCTCTTGGGCCATCGTTCCGCGCGCCACTTTGCCGAGAATCGGCGAGACGTGTCCCAGCGTCAGGTTTCCGCCGAGACAGCCGAAGCGTTCGGCCAGCAGCACTTTTGCGCCCTGCCGGGCGGCGCTGACGGCCGCGCATACCCCAGCCGGTCCGCCGCCGCAAACCACGACTTCCGTGGACAGCCACGGCGGTGCCGGAACGGCAACCTGCGTTGACGGCAGCCGGACGGCGCCGGCGGAAGCGAAGGGGACGGATGAGGCCATCGCGCCGCACAGCATCTCTTTACGCGTAATCATCGTTTTCCCTTTCTGTCGATTACCGGATCGAAACGGTCAGAGCCGGCTGCTGCGGACAGGCGTCGGTAAAGCCCGAGAGCATCTGCACTCCGGCCGGGGCCGTCAGTTCAACCATGCCGTCGAGTTGCCAACCGTTGCCCGGCACGGGAAACCACTCTTCGCCGGCGGAGGAAAACAGCGTCACCGGCATGCCGCTGCGGCGGATGCGATAGCGCACATGCGGCAGGCGGCGGATGCGCTTGAATTCGCAGACGACGGTGCAAGTTTCGCCGGAGACCGCCGGCTGGCCCTTGAGGTCGATCCATTCGGCGCCTGCGTCCGTATGCACTAGCCCGCACCAGGTCAGCTCCAGCGTGGCCGGATCTTCCCGCACCGCACAGGCGGCGCGCGGCAAGGAGTGTTGCGCATCCTGGAGTTGCGAGCGGTTCGCGATTTCCGCCAGCTCTTTCGCCGTATAGCCGCCGACAACCGTCGTTTGGGTCTCGATGCGCGCGATGAAGGGCGAGGGCGCGGAGGCCGCCAGCCGTGCCGGCGCCTCGGACTCGGCGCAGAAGCCGCCGGACCGGCAATCGGGTTCCGCAGTCCACTGGCATCCCGACGGCATCGTCGAATCCGCCGCGGCGACAAACCATCCGACCGCCGCGCGCACCCGCTCGACCCGCTCCTCCGGGCGCGCGGCAGCCTCCGCCTCGGCGAAGGTTTCGTAGCCATACGGCCCGATCTGGGCGCAGATCGGGCGCGGCCTTGGCGCCAGCACGAAGAAGCCGGACGAGATCGACCGCGGCGCACCATCGCTTGGCCGGTTGAGATAGCCGCCCGCGCCGGCCCAGAGCGTGGCACTGCCGCCGCCGTCGCATTCGCCGACCTCCACGCAGCCCTCGTCGATCATCATCTGCGCGGCATCGACGTCCGCGACCCCAACCGACCAGTCGGCCTGCCGCCCGTCGCTGACGAAGAGCATCAGCATCGCATGACCGGCTTCGTTCGTGCCGTAGCCGATCATCGTCCGCGGATAGGTGTTGCGGGGCTGGTAGTTGCCGATCGTGTTGGGCTTGACGAGGCTGTGGTCGGAAGAACCCGAGGGCCAGTCTTCATTGACGGGATTGATTTGGCCGTTATGGACGGGGTAGTTGGCCCAGTTGACGCGCTTGGCGTTGCGCACTTTCTTGCCCTTGTAGGCGAAGTCGTAGCCGTTCGACGGGTTGCCGTCGGTCAACCCGTCGATTCGCGACAGCTTGCCGAGAAACAGTTCGTGGTCGGCGGTCTCGCCGAAGAACTGCATCCACATCGACGCGTTGGAATCCTGCCCCCGGTAGACGATACGGCTGTCTTCGATGACGGCGCCGGTCGGATTCTGGTTGTAGAAATAATCCCCGTTGATGCCTGCGACCGGCGTTTCTCCAGTCGCGGCAATTGCTTCGCCCATGCTGCCGATCGGCATTTGCGAAGACGCGTAGTGGCAGCGCAGGCGAAAGCCCTTGGTCATGTCGAACTTCAGCGCCCAGGCCCGTCCGAGCGGAGCGGTCGCCTTCACCCAAGTGACGAGCGTCGCGCCCGCATAACCGTTGTAGTCCGCCGTCTCCGTGCGCACGTAGTCGCTCACGGCGGCCAGCGCCGGCAGCGTCAGACCGAAGAAGGGGACGCAAAACGGGATGCTTTTCATCTCAGCGCACGATAATGCTCAGGCCGCAGGGCCGGTAGGTCACTTCGGTCGTCGCCGGGGCGCCTTCGACCGTCAGCCCGTTCACGCGGTAGACGGGCGTAACCGAATACAGATCCGTCGTGCGCTGGCGCCGCCAATCAACCACGAGCGCCAGCCCTTCGACGGCAACCGGTTCGCCGTTCCTGGTCCATCGGTGTTCGACGGCGCCGGGCGCAAAGGCGGTAAGCGTTGCCGACTCGGCGTAGGGAATGGTCACCGCTGCCGCCGGCTTCAGCAGGAAGCCGTCGTCCTTGCCTTTGCCGTCGTATCCGGCTCCGCCGAGGACGAAGTCCGTCTCGCTGCCGGTCACGTTGCAGTGGAGCTGCTGGCCGTTGAGGTCGTAGAGGCCGACCTTGCCGCCGATTTTGGCCGGATAGTACTTGTGCAGGACTTGCCCGCCTTCCTGAATCTCCACCGAATAGATTTTCACCTTGGCGAGATTCCGCCAGGCCGTGAAGGCGTTGTTGGTGGCCGTGCCGAAGAGGCCCATCGCCAGTTTCGAGGTTTGGCTGTACGTGGCGCTCGTCGACATGGTGGCCGTCGCGAGCGTTGTGCCTTCGGGCGTGCGCAGCGCCACCGACGGCTTGCCGTTGTTGAAGTTCAATACGCCGAGATACCGGGTCAGGTCGGCGGCGCATTCGCCGGAACCATAGCCGGTTTTCCATGTGAACGTCGTGCCGTTGAACGCGCCGTTGTCGCCGCCGCCGACGGCCAATTTGCCGTTGCCGTTGATGTACCAGCCCGTCTTGAAGGCCATGGTCGTTTCGTCGACGTTGTAATCCTGCCCGAAAAGGCGGTTCTGGTAGCGCGCGGGCGTAGTGTCGGTAAAGGCGTAGTCGATGGCGATGCGCGACTTGTAGCTGGCGAAATAGCCCGAGTTGATGAGCTGATTGCCGTCCGACAGGAGATAGGCGTCTTCCGTCTTGTTGCAGGCTACCTCGCCGTAGGCGCGCATCGCCACGTTCGACTTGCCGGTCACGAACGTGCCGCTGACGAGATCCTGCAGGCCGGGCAGGCCGTCCATGACGTACGGCACGAAGTGCTTCTTGAGTTCGCCGTCATCGTACAGCTTGAAGTCGTAGAGCCGGATGTCGGCATGGTTGGTTTTGCCGTCCGAGGACGAAAACAGCTTGAGCGTATACTGGTTGGACTTGGTCGCGGTGATGGAGATCCAGTTCTTCGCGAGCCAATTGGTGTAGCCGGCGTTTTCCACGATGACGCGGTTCTCCGCGGCGTCGATCGTGAAGCGCTGGCGTACGAAGGGCCGCGCGGGAACGGCGGGCGAGCCGGTGGCGACATAGACGTCGGTGCTGTTGTTGCCGTCGGAGCAGCGGTAGGCGAGATTGCCGCCGCTGTTGATGTATTGGCGAAAGGCGACGCCTTCCGAGTCCAGGCCTTCGAACACGAACTGCTGGGCCGTATTCTTGCGGAAGGCGAAGTCGGCGACGATTTTCGTCTTGCCGGTCGGCTTGTAGCCGGTATCGACGTAATTGACGGCGTCGGTGTTCTCAAGATACGGATCGTCGTTCTCCCGCCGGATGTCGCCGCCGTACGTCAGTGCGCCGGAGGTGACGAATGCCCCGTCGACCAGGTCCTTGAGGCCGGCCACGTCGCCCTTCAGGCAGGGCACGTAGTCGTGCACCAGCTGGCCGTTGAGATAGAATTTCGCCCCGTAAAGCTTCATTTTCGCCAGGTGGCGGAACACTGAGCCGTTCTCGTTCGTCGTGCCCGCCATGAGGCCCATCGGGAAGCGCGCCGTCTCGGTGCAGACCCCGATCGGCGTCAGCGTCTTTTCGGTCGTCTGTCCGGTGCGGTAATAATACTTGTTGGCGACGGTGTCGATGACGGCCGTATGGCGGCGCAGGTCGGGATCGATGTACGTGCCTTCGCCCTTGAAGCCCGTCTCGTCGGTACCCATGCCGAAGCTCACGCCGCCGCCGCCGACATAGATGGAGGCGCGCTGGCCGACGCCGCCGTAATCAGCACCGGTCATGCGGTACTGGGTGTTCTTGGTCGCGTCCGTCAGCGCGTAGTCGATCTCGACCTTGGCGCCGGGCTGCCAGCAGAAGCGGCTGTTGATGCCCTGGAGGGACGAACCGTTGCTCTGCACGTAGCCGTCTTCGGGCAATTCCTCGATGTCGCCGCCCCAGGCCAGCGCATTGCCGCGGTCGTCCTGGAGGGCAGTTCCCGTCGCGGCGTCGTAAAGGCAGGCCGATCCGCCTTTCACGACCGGCTTGAAGTCGTATTTGCGCGTCCACGCGCCGTTTTCCCGCTCCAGAATCCTGAACCCGAAGATTTTCATTTTCGCAACGAGGTTGGAAATCGACGATCCGCCCGTATTGAGCGCATTGGCGCCGAGGACGATGGGATTGGGCATCGTCCCGCTGGCCATGCCGATCCAGGAGACGGCCAGCTGCTGGCCGCCGGACGAGAAGATCGCGTTGCCGTAGGCCGGAAGCTGGACCGTATAGCGGTCCGTAGTCACCGCCTGACCGGTGCTCATGGCGGAATAGCCGTTGTAGGTGTATTTGAAATTGCCGTCGGCATACAGCGAGAAATAGGAAAGCCCCTTGTTGCCGCCGTCGCCGCCGATGATGCGCGTGCCGTTCTCCGGCACTTCCGTGAGCTGGAAGTCGAGTTCGATCTGCGATTGCGCTTTGGTGGCGCTGTCGTAGAAGGCCTTGTAGCCGGTGTTGATGGCCTGCGATCCGGTCAGCTCGACGTAGGCATCCTCCGCCCACGCGCAAGCCGTCGCGCATACGCCGACGAGAGCCAGCATTCCATGGTTCATTCCGCACCTCCTTCTCGTATTGTCCGCATGGTTCGAAAGCGCAACTGTCAGCGGTCGACGTCGATGAGTACCTTCAGGGTCGATTCGCGGTTGGCGTCGATGTAGCGGTAGGCTTCCGCATATTCGCTGAACGCAAAATGTTTCGAGACGAGCGGCTCCAGCCGCACCTTGCCGGAATTGACGAGGTCGATCGCCCCGAGGTAGTCCTCGTGCCGGTACATCATCGACGTGTCCAGATCGAGCTCGTGGTCGTTGAGCACGGCCAGATCGACTTTGGCCATACCGGAGAAAACGGCCACGAGGACGATCTTCGAACCCTTGCGGGCGTGCGCGATCGCCTGATTTATCGAAACGTCGCAGCCGGCGCAGTCGAAGATGACGTCGGCCTTGTCCGGGCCGAAGGCCTTCGCCAGCGCCGCGCCGAAGTCTTCGCGGGCGGTGTTCGCGACGGCATCGGCCCCGCACTCCTGCGCCTTGGCGAGACGCAGCTCGGAAACGTCGGTGACCAGCGTCGCCGCCGCCCCCATTCCCTTGGCGGCTTGGGCGACGAGGTTGCCGATCGGCCCGGCCCCGAGCACGGCGACTTTCGCCCGCTGCAGGTCGGGGAATCGCCGGACGGCATGGACGGCGACGGCGAGGGGCTCGATCATCGCGCCCTGATCGAAACTCATCGCCGACGGCAGCCTGGTCGCCTTTTGCGCAGCAACCGCCAAGCATTCGCTGGCGGCGCCGGTCGTCTGGAATCCCATCACCTTGAGCTGCTCGCACAGGTTGTATTTGCCGTGGCGGCACGGGTGGCAGGCGCCGCAGACAACCTGCGGTTCGATCGTCACCTTCTCCCCGACGCTGAAGCCGGAAACGCCGGCGCCGACCGCCGCGATCTCCCCCGCGACTTCGTGTCCCTGGGTGACGGGATAGGCGGTGAACGGATGCTTGCCGTGCCAGACGTGGATGTCCGAACCGCAAATGCCGATGCGGCGGATGCGAACGACCACCTCGCCGGCTTTCGGGACGGGATCCGGGACTTCCCGGAATGCAATCGTTCCCGGCGCCGTCATCACCTGCTGAATCATCTTCTCGCCTCCAGTTCCGATACTATTTGGGTGTAGGTCTGCTTGTCGATGCGGTAAAACGCGAGGCCCGCCGCCGTGACGAGCCACAGCGCGCCCGGAAGGGTCGAAAAGGCGTGGCGCATGACGGCAATCACCGTCTCGTTCTGCACCGCCGGCGCATCCGCCGCCGCAGGTTCGGCGTATCCGGCCAGCGCCAGCGCGCCGGCCAGCCCCGCCGTGCCGATCGCCATGCCCAGCTTGTTGCCGAACGAAATCGCCGCATACTGAAAGCCATCGTTGCGGATGCCCGTCTTCCACTCGCCGTATTCGACGCAATCGGGGATGATGGCGTAGATGGCGGTGTTGAAGCCGGCGAAAAAGAACTGGGCCAGCGCCGCCGTGAGATAGAACGCCGTCGGCGAAGCCTTCGGGGAGAACGGGTGGATCGCGAACATCGCCAGCCCGGTCAGCAGGGCGAGCATCGCCGCAGCGCGGCCCTTGTTGCCGGTCAGCGCAAAGAGCGGACGGAAAAGCACCGCGCCGAGAACCGACGGCAGGACGATCGCCGTGGCGAACGCGGTGAAGAGGTTTTCGTCGCCGGCCACGTATTTGAAATAGTAGAGGAAGTCGGCGTTGCGTCCGTAGAGCACCGCCCCGAAGAGGAATTGCCCGAGGAGCGCCACCAGGTAGGGCCGGTTGCGGCAGACCGCCCTGAACTGCGCGCCTATGCCGACCTTCGCCCGCGGCACGGCGACCCGCTCTTCCGTGCAGGCGAAGCAGAACCAGTGGCAGGCCGCGAAGATGGCGCCGTAGAGCATGGCGACGGCGAGATATGCGCTGGCGGAGGTCCGGCCGCCGAAGCAGTTCACCAGCGGCAGCGTGACGACGTTGATGACGCCAATCGCAATCATCGCCGCGAGCGAACGCGCGGTGTTGAGCCGCGCGCGCTCGTCGATGTCCTGCGTCATCGCGCCGCAAAGCGTTCCGTAGGGAAGGTTCACGCAGGTGTAGCCCAGCACGAGCGCGAAGTAGGTGACGTAGGCGTAGGCGATCTTGGCGGCGGCGCTCCACTCCGGATGCGCCCAGAACGCCAGCGCCAGGACGACCGCCGTCAGTGGAGCGCCGAAGGCCAGCCACGGACGGTACTTGCCCCATCGGGTGTCGGTCCGGTCCGCGAGCATCCCGACCAGCGGATCGTTGACCGCGTCCCAGATGCGGGCGACGAGCATCAGCGTCGCCACGGCGGACATGGAAATGCCGAAGACGTCCGTGTAGAAGAACATGAGGAAGTTCCCCACGAACATCCACGAGAAATTGCAGCCGACGTCTCCGAAGCCATACGCCAGCACCGACCTGAGGGAGAGTCTTTCCGTCTTCACGGAACAAAGTTTAACATACCCCGCGCTCTTATGTCAAGTGCTTGACAAATGTTTTTGCGGCAACAGGCGCGGCTGCGGCCTGGCGGTGCGCCTACAGTCCGGCGACCGTCCTGTCGCGCAGATGGAGCGCGGCGCCGATGGCGGACGCTTCCAGCCCGCAGCGCGCAAACCGCACGAAGTCGAGATTTCGGTCGAAGAGGTTCATCCGCCACAGGCGTTCGCTGATTTCGTCGCGGTAGGGCTCGAGGAACGCGCCGACGTATCCGCCCAGCATCACGTTGCAGTCGTAGGCCAGCCGGAGATTGGAGATCAGCAGCGACAGATCGTCGAGATACTTGCTCCAGCGACCGCGAAGTCCCTCGTCCCCGCCGGCGAGACGGACGAAAAAGTCTTCGAGCGAACCCGTCTGGCCGGACAGGCGCAGGGCCGAAAGGTAGGTGTCCGCACATCCGCGGCGGCCGCAGTAGCAGGCCGCTCCCGCCGGATGCAGGGTGACGTGGCCGAATTCGCCGGCCCGGCGATTGTCGCCGAGCCGCAAGGCTCCGTTCTGGAAAATCGCCCCGCCTACGGTGTTGGACAGCGACAGGTAGCTCGTATCGCCCGCAAAACCGGCCAGTTCGGCCTGGGCGGCGGCATTGGCATCGTTTTCGTACTCGACCGTCGCGGTTGCCAAGCCCAACGAAAGGGGGGTGAGATCGAGGTTCTCGATTCCGAGGGCGTGCGATTTGACGAGCGTACGCCGGTCCATCGACAGGATGCCCGGCAGGGAAACGCCGACCGCGTCCAGGTTCCATCCGCCGCCAAACCGGGCGAAGGCGGCGCAGACTTTCCGGTAATAGGCGGGCGTGTCCGCATAGGACAGCCGGCAGCGACGCCTGGCGACGGTGTTGCCGGCAAAATCGACGATGACCATCGCGATGTGGTTGCGGGTAAGGTCGAGGCCGCCGAAATGGCGATATGCGGGATTCGCGGCAATGACCTTGGCCCGGCGTCCGCCGGTCGATTCGTATTCGCCTTCCTCCCGCAGGACGCCTGCGCGAATCAACGCGGCGACGGTGTTGGTCACGGTAGGGTGGGAAAGCCCCAACGCCTCTTCGACTGCCGCCTTGGCTGTGCGCCCATGGCGAATGATATGCCGCACGATGGCGGTACGAGACGTATGGTCGTTCATGAATCTTTCCCCTGTAGAGATGCCGCCGGATATGATAAACTTTTTACTGGCAATTTGGAACCACCAGATTTCGACAGGGAGAAAATCATGGGCAAGAACATCCAACGGAAGAAAATCATGGGCAGGAACATCCCACCGGGGTTGGCGGCCTTGGCCGCGGCGATGGCGCTGCTGTCGGCGGCTCGGGCGGGCGAGTTCGGCCCCGGGCGCGTCCAATGGCGGCTGCCGCAGGAGTACACCCGGATTGAGGGCAGCCGATTGACGGTCGAGATCCCACAGGCGAAATACGGCGCGACGGCAATGGCCACCACCACGATTCCCGCCGAACGCTTCAAGGGCCGCCAGGGCTTTTCCTGTTCGGTCGAGGCCGAGGCGCAGGATGTCGCCAAGCCGTTGAAGCCGTATCTCGGCATCAAAAGCCAGGTCCATTGGCGCGATTCGCGGACCGGCCGCGAAAGCTGGGCGAACACCAAACCTGCGTCCGGCAGCTTCCAGCGCACGGCCCTGAAGACTTTCGTGGTGTTTGCGGGCGCGGAACCGGATTTCGTCGAACTGCAGCTGGGACTCCAGGCCACCTCCGGCAGGATCGTCTTCGATCTGGACACGCTGAAATTGTCCGACGAAGTTGGCTTCACCGCCAGGAATCCCGATCGGACGGTCAACTATCCCGAATGCGTGGCAAACGATTGCCATCGCCACGGCGTCATGCTGCCGGCCGCCGAACCGACCGAGGACGATTTCCGCACCCTGAAGGAATGGGGGACGAATCTGGTGCGCTACCAAATGGTCCGGAACTGGCACAAGCGGCTCGACAATCGCGACCTTGGCGAATTCAACGCCTGGCTGGACGGCAAGCTGGACGTCCTGGAAAAGACCGTGCTGCCGCTGGGGCGCAAGTACGGACAGAAAATCGTCGTCGATCTGCACGTTCCGCCCGGGGGGCGGTTGGAGAACGGCGAAATGGCGATGTTCTACGACCGGCGCTACGCCGACGCCTTCGTCACGTGCTGGGAACGCATTGCCGCGCGCTTCCGCGGCAATGCCGACGTCATTTACGGCTACGACCTCATCAACGAACCGGAGCAGAACGAACCCAGCGCCTGCGACTACTGGGAGCTGCAGCGGCGCGCGGCGTCGGCGGTGCGGGCAATCGATCCGGACACCACGATCATCGTCGAAGCCAACGGCTGGGATGCGCCTGACGCCTTTGCCTATCTCGGCGCGCTTGACCTGGACAACGTCATCTATCAGGTGCATATGTACATGCCGTTCGACTACACGCATCAGCGGGTGGGCGGATCCAACCTGACGCCACGCGCCTATCCCGACCGCGCAGCGGGATTGGACCTCGGACGGTTGCGGCAATACCTGCAGCCGGTGCGGGATTTCGAGCGTCGCCACCGGGCGAAAATCTACGTCGGCGAGTTTTCCGCCGTCGCCTGGGCAGCCGGCGCCGACCGCTATGTTGCCGATTGCATCGCCATCTTCAACGAATACGGCTGGGACTGGACCTATCACGCCTTCCGCGAATGGCCCGGCTGGAGCG
>JBJEWA010000080.1:0-10965 GCA_051884805.1 Kiritimatiellia bacterium
AAAGCTTACGAAAACCTTACGATTTCGTAAGACTCTGGGATGGCGGCACAAAGCGTAAGCGGCGGGAATAGACAGTCAACCGCCGATTCTCGTCACATTGTCTAGGGTCTGTCCCCTCTTTTTATTACGAAAATCTTGCGATTTCGTAAGATTCGGAATCGGCGGCACAAAGCGATAAGCGGTGGGAATCGCCGGTCAACCGCCGATTTTCGCCGCATCGCAGAGGGCCTGTCCCCTCATTTCTTCGGTCGTCTATATTCTTGAGCCGTCTATCGATCGCGGAATCTCGCCACGGTCGTCTCGCCCGGCGACAATCTGCGGTCGGGCTGTCCGGGCAGCGAAAGCGTCCCGGAAACGTTCGCAGGCGTCTTCACCGTCACTTCGATGCCGGAGGCGGTGCGGCGCCAGCCCGCCGCGATCGTCCCTTGCGGCGTATCGCGCTCGAGATTGACATGGTCCACCACCTTCGGGAAGCACGGCTTGACGAGGATCTCCCCGTAGCCGTGCTTCGCCGGACGGAGTCCCGCCAGATGGGTATAGAGCCAGGAGGCGGCGCCGGACATCATGGCGTGGTTGTGGGAATGCATGATTCCCTTGAACGCCCACTGCTCCCACAAAGTCGTTGCGCCCTGCTCGAACATGTATCCGAAGCCAGGGTAGTCCTTCTTCGAATGCATCTCGACGAGCAAGTCGGCTTCGCCGATGTCGCAGAGCACGTCTCCGATCCAGCGCGTTCCGAAGATGCCGGTGTCGATATGGCCCTTGTCCACGGTGCGGATGCGTTCGACGAGAGCCTTGGCGACCGCGTCGCGCTTTTCCGCCGGCACTATGTCGAAGGCGAGCGGCAATACTTCGTTCGCCTGGGAGCCGTCGCCGTAGGTGTTCGTGGCAGGATTGAAGAAGCGCTTGTGGAAAGCGGCCTTGGCTTCCTCGCATTTGCCGCGGTATTTAGCGGCGTCCGGCTTGCCGAGTTCTTCGGCGCTGTCGGCGAGCTGGCGCATGATCATGCAGAAGAGCGCGGTGTTCACGACCTCGACGTCGTTGAAGAACCCCTTCCACGTGTTGTTGTTCGGCGCGCACCAGTCGCCGTAGCCCTTGGTGAAGATGTAGTCGGGGTGCGTCTCGAGCATTGCGTCGACGTAGACCTTGGCGTAATCGTAGCTCCACTCGAGATACTTCCTGTCGCCGTAGTAGCGCAGCAGTCGCGACGGCAGTATCGTCTGCTGGGCGCTGTCGGGATTGTTGCGCGCGTCCTTGCTGAAATCGGTCAGCCACTTTTCGTAATACGTGCGCATGTCGAAGAACTGGCACGCCGCGTCTTCATACGTGATGGAGTCCATCTGGCAGGCGGTGCGCTCGTCGCGCATGCAGCAATCGGTCGGATAGCTCGCAAGATTGGAAAGCATCGACCAGTTTGCCGCGTTGTGCAGCTTCATCAGGAGCGGATTCGAGCAGGAGAACCTCGAGGTCGGGCGCAAATCGGCATGGATCGCCACCGACTCCAGGCAATCGGCGGTCAGTTCGCCGGGATAGCCCGAGATCTCCGCATACTGGAAGCCGTGATAGGTGAAGCGCGGCGTGTATTCCTCCATCTTGCCGGTGCCGGCGAGCGTGAACTCGTCGGCGGAGCCGATGCCGCGATTGGTCCACGGATCGATTCTGCCGTTCGCGCCGAGGATTTCGGACGTGTGCATCCTGATGCGCGTCCCCGCCGGGCCCTTCGCGCGGATCCGTATCACGCCGGCGCGGTTCTGACCGAAGTCGACCGTCCACTTGCCGTCGTCGTGCCTGACGATCCCGACCGGCTTGCGCGGATCGGAAAGCCGAATCGGCACCGTGGGCTGGTCGTCGAGCACGGGACCGTCGGGGAATACCGTCGCCGGACGCCACTGGCTCTTCGAACCCGCCGGCAGCGCCCACGCCGGATCTTCCCTTCGCGCGTCGTACGTCTCGCCGTGGTAGATGCTCGCGGAAACGATCGGGCCGTCAGTGGTCGACTGCCAGCTGCCGTCCGTCGCGATTTTCGACACGCTGCCGTCCTCGAACGTCACTTTCAGCAAGGCGATCGCCCGCTTGGGCGCGAGCCACACCCAGCCGAAGCGCGAGAAGTCGTCCGAATAGCCCGGACTCAGCCACAGCCCGATGGTGTTGGCCTCGCCCGGCTTCGCGAACGGAGCGACGTCGTAGAAGTCGGCGATGGTGCGGCGCGGACCGCCGTTGGCGGGGCTCAAGACCCGGAGCGGATCCACTTTCGCGCCGTTCATCCACAATTCATAGAATCCGAGGCCGTGCACCTTCAGCTCCGCCTTGGCTATTTTCCCGGCGGGAAGATCGAAGGTCTTTCTCAGGCGGAGGCAGTTCTTCGGCAACGGATTCGAGAGGATGAACTTGTGGCCTTTCATGTCGGTGATGCCGCGGGCCTTCATCGCCTCGTCCTTTCGCCACGTCGTCTCCTTCTCGCCGGCCTCGCCGATCCACCTGGCTCCCTCCATGTCCACGTGCGCGGCGAACGCCGCCCATGCCACGCACGCCGCGGCAATCGCTGTCGTTGTTCTTTTCATTTCTCTGCTCCTCCTTTATCGGCGGTGCCGGCGTTCGCCGGCGCTCGCCTGTCACGGTTTGCCGCTTTCCGCAGTTCGGCGTCGGGCGCCGTCAGCACGGCGGGATCGGCGACGAACTTCTTCAGCTCGTTCCAGCCTTCCTCGCTGTCAGGATTGGACCATGCGCCGCCCCAGGTGTTGACGAAGGCGCAGTCGACTCCCTCGGCGGTGGCGAGCTTGCGCAGCCGCTCCCAGAAATCGAGGTTCGCGTCTTTGCAACCGGTCTCGGATATCGCCAGCGCCTTGCCGCGTTCGCGCGCGAACCGCGTCAGCAGCCGCAGCTTGCGCAGCGATTCGGCGAACCTCTTCTCCGCATCCTCGCCGGCCTTGCCCTTGCCGATCGAATAGTCGTCGAAGCCGATTATGTCGACGTATCCGTCGCCGGGATACCAGGTGAGGAAGTTGTGGGCCCCGTCACCCTCGCTGCCGAGCTCTTTCCACGTCCTGTCCGGAGTGTAGGCGAAAAGCAGATTGTCGCCTCCGCACTCCCGGCGCAGATAATCGGCGGTCATGCGGCTGAACGCGACGAAATCCTCCGGCGAGCACCAGCCGTCGCCCCAAAAGAACCACTTGCCGTCGCACTCGTGCTCGTAGCGCAGAATCACCGGAATGCGCCGCCCCTCGTCGTCCGCAAGAGCGTTGAGAAAATCGGCGATCTCCCTCAACTGCGCGAAATACCACGCCCTCGGGCCGTCGAACGGCTTGCGGTAGTTGCTCTGGCGGTGGTTGTCCGCCGCGCAGGGATACTTCGCGTCGTCGAGAATGTCTCTCAGGATGTTTTTGTGGGTGTCGCATTTGAAGCGATATGCCGCAGCCGGGTATTTGTTGGTGAGGCACGGATGATCCATGTGCCAGCTGAACACCGGGATTCCGCGGCACGCGCGGTAATGGAGACGGATGGCGTCGCCGGCGGCTTTTCTCGTCCGGGCGTAGAACTCCGGCCGGTTGCGCGTTCCGGTCACTATGCTCAGATCGTAATACATCATCTGCGGCGCGCGACCGGTGCGCTTCGCCAGCTCGGTGTCGAAATTCGGCCATTCCGCGTCCTTGGGCAGGTCCCACGAATGGTTGTTCGGCACCCAGGAACTCGTCCATGCCCAGTAAAACTGCCGCGACGTGCCGACTTCGCGCAAATGCCCGAGCGTTTCCGCCGCGCGGCCTTTCGTCGGGTCTTCGCCGCGCCAACCCATGCCAAACGCGTTCGCCGCCGCAAACACGGCGAGCGTCAGCGCACAATGCCCGGTTCTGCTTGTTTTCATTGTCCTTGTTTCTTTCTTCAAAACGACTGCTGTCAACCCGATTTCACGTTAAGTGTACCATAAACCGTCAAAGGCGTGCATCCTCTATCGGGCAGGGCGCCCCTCCTCCTCCGACCGGCGAAGAATGCCGTGGAGCCGGTGGCGCATGAATGCCGACCGGCGCCAGTTTCGGCTCTTTTGCCGCTTTTCGGGCGATTACCTGATGATAAGCACGAAGCTCTTGCGGCAAAGGCGCAATTCACCGTTTACCGCCGTCAGCGTCCAGCCGGCCTCGCCCAATTCCGGCTCTGTCGCCGGCACACCGCCAGCCCAGTCGGTGGCGATGAGAAAGCCTTCGGCTGGATGCTTGCCCTTCAACAGCGCTGCCTCTTCCTTGCTGATGGAGAACACGGCCCCATCGGACATCTCGACGCCGCAGGATGCCGAGCCCTCGGCCAAAATCTGCGCGGCGGTCATGGTCCATTGTTTCTTCACCACCAACTTGCCGTTCTCGATTTGCGCAGGTCCCGACAATGTTTCGATATAGCGCGTCTCGCCTTGCAAATCAATGACAGCACCCGGTTGCGTCGTGACGGACGCGATTGTCGTCGGCTCGATCGCCTCATAGGTGAAAAGTCTGCCGTCGCCGCTGTCGGCCATCGGCTCGTAATCCGCAAGGTCGAGCGAATTGCGGCCGAGACGGTCGAACATCAAACCGTTGCCTTCTTTCCAATTCACCAGGTATTGACCGTTCACCATAGTCGCCACACTGCCCGGCCAGCAGTTTGCCGAATTCCATCGATTGTAGTAGCGCAACTGGAACAGATTGTAGCCGGGATTCAATGTTATCGACACCATCTTTCCCGACACGTTGTATGGAGCGGTTCCGTTGTTTCCGCCATACCAGCGGCCGTCGGCAATGCTGTAATGCTGCCAGCCTTCGCCGTTTATCTTCATTTCGGCATACGCATTCATCGTGTCGATTACCGTCCAGACCGTCTGGGTCGGCTCATCGTTGTAGATATATCCGCTCCAGGTCTTGTAGCGCCGGACATCCTTCGACCAGAACGGATCCACAAACGTACTCCAGTCGTCGCCTTCGCCAGGCCATACGGTCTCATGGAAGAATGGAGCAAGCGCCGTGTCGACCGAATTCGACATGATATACATGTATTCTGGTTTTGTAAGCACATTTTCATAGATACCGCAATCGCCCGTCTCGCCATACCAGAGTCCGGCCACCTTTTCGCGCCCGTCGCTGATTTTGGGGAGAACGTATTTCCCCGACCCCGCCGAAACTGCCGCGTCTTGTCCGGTCACTTTCAGATTGACGGCTCCGTTGACGATGGAGATTGCGCCGGCGACGCTCCCGAAAGTCCTGTCGATGCCGTTGAGGTCGAGTTGCGTTCCGGCGATGCCGATGACGCTGTCGAATGCGAAGTCGTTGTTCGGCACGGGTGCGGTGGTGAAGAGGGGAACCGTTTCGTCTGCGGAAAACGTCGTGTAATCCGCGGCATCCTTGGACTGGCGAGCCTGAGTATCATAGGCGACCCCCATCCCGTTCCACGCGCCGGAGAGTCCGTTGGTGGCGACACATCCCGCGTTGCCGGAGCTCGAAAATTGAAACCCGAAGCGCATGCGGAACGCATTGGCGCCCGGCTGCAGGACCACATTGGCGATTACCGGCTCCGTCGGATTCCCCTGATTTGCCGCCTGGAGCGTATTGTTGACGAGTTTGGTTTCTCCGATTGTCATTTCCCATTGCGCTGCGAGGACATTGATGAACGTCCAGGTCGCCGGCTCCTCCGAATCGTTCCAGATGAAGCCGTCGTAAGTCTGATACGCGTAATCCTTGTGTTGTATATACCCGATAAACCACTTGCTGTCATTTTCGGTTTCGGTGAAAATCGGCGGAATCCGCACGACTTCGTTGGTCACGAATCCGGTGTAGGAATATGTCTTCACGGTGCCATCCGTGTCTGTCCATTCCTGATCGGTCTTGTTGAACGGCAGATACCCCGAATCACTGCCTAGGCGCAGCCACGGCAGTCTGCCGGCATGGAGTCCCGCCGCTTTCCGGCGAAACTCGTCGCCGTGGATCTGCGGCAGAGAAATCTTTCCGCCGCGCACATCGAGCGTTTCGCCCGTCATCGCGCAGGCAATGTTCAAGGTCCCTTCGCCGGTCTTCGTCACATTATGGGCTGAAAACTTGCCAATACCGTCGGAATCGACGGCAATGTCGCCATCGAAAGTCGTCTGCGCCGGCAATTCGATATCGCTCATGGCATAAGAATAGAGATTTACATTGGTGAGGCTCAGGGAACTCGCGGTGACGTCGCCGCCGAGAAAGAGCGTCAGTGTGCGATTCTGCGCCAGCGCCGCCGCGCTCATGGCCATCGAAATGCCTCCCGGCCCGGATATGGTACTGCCGAACGAATACGACCCCGCGCGCGCGGCATCGGTGTCTTTGGTATGGTCGTGGATCGTTATCTGGCGATTGAGCACCACCGGTCCGGCCCAGACGCGGCTTTGCCGATCGGCTGTGAAACTATCTCCTTCGGTTCTCACGTTGCCGCCCGCCGTCTCGTCGAACACGAGTGTCCACCGGAATCCCGCGTTGTTGTCCTCGTATTGCAGGTCGGCGCCGTTGATCAAGGTAATCACGACTTCGGCGCCGCCATCGATCTTTGCATCGCGATTGGTCGCGCTCATGCGCATACGCAAATGCACGCCGTCCATCGTCACCGACACCGGATTCTTGATATACAGATCGCCGACGTAAAACCTCGGAAGCGTGGAAGAAGAGCAATCGCTTCTGAAAACAAGCTTGTAGCTCTGGGCGTCGATTGTCTTTGATCCGTCGTAAACGAAATACGAAGAACCCACACAACCGAAAACGGCATCGTCTTCAAGGATCAATTTATTCGGCAAAATAGAACGTACATAATTGCCCGAGCCACCGACGCAGTTGATCGTATACGCGCCCGGCATCCCTTCCGCGCCTTCGCCCGAGATGTAGATCGGACGCTTCACGCCAGCGCTATCAGTCGTGGATATTCCCGTGGAATCGGCATATAGCGTAGCACCGGCGGCGACATGGACCGAGCCTTCGGTGGCCGAACCGAGCACGCCGGACGAAACCATTTTCGCCACGACCACGCCTTCGCTTATCTGCAAGTCCCCCGTCCAGCCGGAGATGTCGGTATCGAAGACAAGCGTTCCGGCGCCGGTCTTCTCAAGGGTCCCCCCCCCCCCCCCTGAGTGATGGCGTCTATCGACGATCCGGCGCTCTGAAGCGCTTCAGCAAGCGTTACAGAGCCGCTTGCGACGTTCAACGTAAGGGTATCCGCGGCAAAAACGAAGCCCGCAAACGCAAGCGAAACGCACATTGCCAACGCCTTGACGATATTTCTTCTTGCAGTCATAGTATTTTCCTCCAGTCGTGGACTGTTTCGTTACCGCACAAACGGCAAAACCAACTTTCCATTTGATGTGATTATATCATATTCCCATTCGCAAAACATCCTCTATCGGGCAGAAACAACCTCCTTTATCGGGCAATGCTTCGAAAAGCTGGCAGCATTGGCCCAGTAGTTCATGTCAACCTATATTTCTGTGGCAGAGTTTGGCGCCTCCTCAGGGACAGGCCCCTGAAGCTCCTTAGGGACAGGCCCTTGACGAGAGACCGCGCCCGCGCCCTTCGGCGCGGCCGGTCTGCCCGCCGTCCGCCTCGATTTCGTAGGCGACCTGGTCGCCGAAGCCGGCCGGCGTCTTCCAGCCGAACCGCGGACGCGCCGCGTCGATCCCGACCGGATGCTCCCGGTATTCCACCGTCAGCCCATAAGGCGCCGGGCGACGCTACTGCAACGAAAAGCCGTTGATGAGCGCGCGCTTGCGCGGATTGTCGGACGAAGGCGCGAAGCTGCCGTCCGCGCCCGGTTCGTGCTCCACGCTCCAGCCGGGCCATTCGCGGAAGGCGTGATAGGTCCAGTCCCAGCCGTATTCTTTGAACAAGGCTATGCAATCGGCGATATACCGGTCTGCGCCGGCCGCCCAGGCGATGGCGGAAAACTCGCCCACGTAGATCTTCGCCCGGTGGCGGAGCTCGAAATCCCGCACCGGCTGCAGGTATCGCCGCAGGCGGGCAATGTCCAGTCCGGCTTCGCGATCGGGATACGCACGCGGCGACACGTTGGCTTTGCCCACCCCCTGATGCGTATATTCCTGCGGTTTGTACATATGCACCTGATAGATGACGTTGTCCATGTCGAGCGCGCCGAGATAGGCAAACGTTTCGGGCGCATCCCAGTCGTTGGATTCGATGATGATCGTGGTGTCCGGATCGATGGCCCGCACCGCCTCCGACGCCAGCCGCTGCAGCTCCCAGTAGTTGCAGTCGCTGGGCTCCTTCTGCACCGGTTCGTTGATGAGGTCGTAGCCGTAGATGACGTCGGCATTGCCGCGGAAACGCGCGGCGATGCGTTTCCAGCACGCAACGAAGGCGTCGGCGTACTGACGCTCGAAGAACATCGTCATCTCTCCGCCCTCCAGCCTTCCCCCCGGCGGCACGTGCAGGTCGACGACGACTTTCTGTCCGTATTTGCGCGCCAGCGGCAGGACGATCCTTTCCAGTATGTCCAGTTTGCCGTCGAGCCAGCGGTTGTATTCGTCCAGGTCTCTGTTGTCGCGCTTCTTGTGCCAGTTCCGCACCATCTGGTAGCGCACGAGATTCGCCCCCCATTCCTGCAGCGTGCGGAAATCGTCCTCGGTCGGTTCCTTCTGCGGGAGCATGACGCCGTGGCGATGGCAGTCCTGCGCGACGCGCTCGGGATAGTTCACCTTCCGGTCGGGGTTCTTCGCGGGGAAGCTGACTTCGTCGGAGAATTTCAGCGTATCGAGGTCGAAGACGATCCTGCCGGAGGTGGCCTGGAGGCCCAACTGCAGTTCGATGAAATCCGGCTCCGCGCCGACGAACATCACGTACGTCTTCAGCGTCGTGCGCGGGAAGCTGCCGGACGCAGTCTGGGTGTTCGGCCAGCTTTCACGGCCGGTGCGCGTCTCGCGCCAATGAACCTGGCTTTTGATGCCGAAATTCGGCTTCAGGGGCTTGGCGACATCCCGGGCCTCGGCCGCGACCAAAAGGGTGAAGCCCTCGCGGCCTTTGAATTGCCCGGCGGGAATCGTCGCGGTCGCCATGGCCGTCGCACCGTATTTCTCCTTGGGGATCTCGACCGTCAGGCGGCTGCCTTCGATGCGGGCGTATTCCGCCGGCAGACACCAGTCGATGCGTCCGGGACTGAACTCGCCTCCGCGGGCCGTCGCCGTCAGCGCCAGCGCCAAGGCCCCCGCCGCAAACTTCGCTTGGATGTTCTTCATATGCTCCACTTTCACTCCTTCACTTTGATCTCGCCGAGGCGATAGCGGCGCCCGGCGGCGTTTTCGAGCGGCAAGGCTATCTCCGGCGTGGCGTCCAGCCTGCCGACCGACACGCAGAGCGAATACACCCCGGGCTTGAGGGTGGGAATCTTCAACCCCGGTTCCCATATCTTGTGCTCGCGCACGTTGTTGAGCACCGCGTCGTTCTGCTGCGGCAAATCGTCGTCGTAGCCGAAATGACATTCGGAGACGTGCTCCGACGGATGCTCCTTGCCCGCTGTCTTGGGATCAAGACTGCGAAGATTGAACTTGGAATCGACGCACGTCCAGGCCACCTGACCTGCCGCATCGACAAGCGTCCAGGCGATATAGCCGCCGACATGGCAACGCGCCACGCCGACGTTCACCCACTTCGACGCTATCTCGACCTTCTCGCCAACCTTGACTTCGTCGGGCCACGAGACGCTGCGCAGTTCCAGACGATAACCGAGGCGCCGGTTTATCGCGGCGATCGCGCTCTTGTTGCCGTCATAGAAGCGCCGCGGCCATCCGTGAATGGAATAGTAACTGGCCTGATAATCTTCAACGGACTTCAGCAATTTCTCTTCGCTCCAGGCGCCGCGTCCGTTCGACAAATCGTAATGCTCGCACTCCACGACCACCGGGAGGCCGCTCTCCTCGAAGAGCCGCGCCCAATGGTCGTGGTAATAGCTCTTCCGCTTCGCATTGCCGGGCGTCTCGGGCTCGACCATGATCGAATCGTCGCGAAAGCCAATGCCGAGTTCGCGCGCGAGTTTCATCGACGGTGCATCGCCCGCGGGATTGGCGCTCCCGGAGACGTCGTCGGAGACGACCAGATACGTGTTCTTGAAATGCTTGCGGTAGAGCCGCAGATGCTTCTCCATGATTTCGTCGGTCCTCTCCTGGGAGAGCCTGGACGAAAACCCGGTATGTCCCTCGCCCCACATTCCGAACGAGCCCACGTCGATAAACGCCACATTCTCGTTGCCGTCGTAGCGTGCGGCCATGGCCCGGAGGAAGTTGTCCAGCTTTTCGAGAAAGACCGGATCGTCGTAGACCGGGTCCCATAGCTCGAGGTCGCTCGCGGCCCAACCCTCCAAGTTGTGGTTCGGCATCTTGAAATAGACGCCCTTGCAGCCGGCGTCCTTGACCCACTTCGGCGTCGCGTAGGTATAGCGCGACTCGCTGCTCGTGACGCGAATGGCGATTTTCTTGCCCTTGGCGACAAACGGCTGGGCGACGCTGTCGAAGAGGTCCCAGCGATATTCGCCCTCCTTCGGCTCGAGCGCGCACCACGGCACTCGCAGGTAGACCGTCGACACGCCGGGGAACCAGTCGAGCGTATCGCCGGTCGGCGTCATGCCTCCGTACGCCCAGAGGCGGTTGGAGAAATGGTAATACACCCAGCCCATGCCGGGATTGATCAATACTTCATCCGTAGCCTTGGGCTCGACGCTCGCGGCAAATGCGCCGCCGACGATGGCGCATGACGCAAGAGCCAAGGACACGCTGCCTTTCACGATTCGCATACACTCCCTTCCGTTGACACGATCATATGACCAATTTCACTGCCATCCCCCAATTTCACTGCCATCCCATAGACAGTTTTTTTATTATAGCAAAACCACCGCCCTCGTTCAAGCGGACGCGCCGACAGCGGACGCGCGATATTCTCGGAGTCGATTGAAGAAGTAAGTGGGCAGTGGCGGCGGAGAAACCTGGCCGTTTAG
>JBJEWA010000081.1:0-2419 GCA_051884805.1 Kiritimatiellia bacterium
TGTTACCATCTGATTAGCAGATTGGCACATCAGGCCTTCTTCCTGGATGACGAGGTGTATCAATAGGGTCTGTATCAATAGGGTCAGACCCTTTTCTCCCTCGTTCCGGAGGAACCAGAATGCGCTTGCCGGACGAGGGCGGAGTGTGGTACAATGTACCATGCGCGGAGACGGGAGTTTCGCCTGTCTGGCGACGGGGCGGGCGCGGGAACCTTGCCGGAGGGCGTTCCGGAGATTCCCGGCGTGCGGACATTCGGAGAAAGGGGAACGAGATGGAGACGAGAAGACACGGCGCGGTTGCCGTTGCGGGGATGCTGGCGGCTGTCTGCGCCCTTGGGGGGACGGCGGGCGCGAAACCGGCCTTGCGCGGCCCGGAGGGCGGAAAGGCCGCCGCGGATGTCCGCGTCGACTATTCCGCGGAAATCGACGGAGGGCCGATCGGCCATGTCCCGAGCGGATGCCCCGCGTTCACCGTCGAGCGGCCGCGCACGACGGATGGCGCGGTCGTCCGGGCGGTGGACTTCGGGTTGAGCGAACGGCGTACCGACAACGGCGCGGCGATTGCGGCGGCGCTCGCCGCGTGCCGGCGCATGAAGGCCGTCCGCCTTGAACTCGCGCCCGGAACCTACAAGGTGTACGATCCCGAGGGGATTTCGCTGATCGGGCTGGAGGATTTCGTGTTCGACGGCAAGGGGGCCGTGCTCGTTTTCTGCCGCGAGAGCCGGATCCGGGAGGATCGGCAGCAGTACGACATCTCGCGCGACGGCGGCAACTTTTTCATCAAGGACTGCCGCAGGATCGTGATCCGCAATTTCAAGGTCGACTGGGACTGGGAACGCGATCCGCTTGCCGATTTCGCGCGGGTCGTCGGCCGCCATGTCGACCAGGAGCGCGACGACGCCTCCTATTTCGACCTCAAGCTGACGGATCTGGAGCGCCATCCGAAATATCCGGCACCCGTGCCGGTGATCATCGTGGGCCAGATGCGGGAAGACCGCTCGAACATCGCCGGATCCGGCTGGCAGTGCGAGGTCGGCTACGCGGAGGGGCACTTCGGGTCGAAAAACGAATGGATTGCGCCGAACGTCCTGCGTGTCTGGCCGGCGGTCCGCATGCCCGACCGCCCTTTCGTCAAAGTGTATGAACCGAAATTCACGCCTGCGCGCAACCGGCGGGAGGTTCAGGCGATGCCCGATGGCGCCCTCGTGCGGATTCTCCACTACTATTACGGGCAGAACGGCTTCAACATGGAGTCGAACGAGCATCTGACGATGGAGGACATCGACGTGTGGTCCTGCCGCGGCTTCGCCTACCAGGTGCTGGGGACCCAGCATCACTGGCAGATGATCCGGGCGAACGTCGTCCTGCCGGCCCATCTCAGGGACAAGCGCGCCATTACGACGACCGCCGACGCCAACCACATTCTCGAATCGCGTGGATTCTGCCGGTTCGAGGACTGCCGGTGGGAGAGGCACATCGACGACATGAACAACTTCCACGACCGCCTGACCGTGGCCGTGAAGAAGGGCGCCAATCGCTTCGAGATCGTCAATGCGCGCGGCAACAACTTCTTCCGGGCGTCGCCGGGCGAGGAGATCGGCCTGCTGAACGCCGATTATTCCCCCCTCGCGTGGCGGGGGCGCGTGGTGTCCGTCGAGGGCGACGAACTGGTGATGGACCGCGAGGTGCCGCGCGAGGCGCAGGAGTGCTTCCAGCTCTACCGCAGCGACTACGCGACGGACAACATCCATTTCCGCCGGTGCGATTTCACGAACGGGTTCGGGCGCAATCTCCTGCAAAGCAACAACACGACAATCGAGGACTGCGTCTTCTCCCGCACGACCGGAACGCCGCTCGGCATCATTTCGGAGTGGACGTATACGGCCTGGTGCGAGGGCCGCGGCGTGACGAACGTGGTCGTGCGCAACTGCGACTTCGATTCGAACTATTGCTGGAACGGCGGAAACGGGCTGTTCAAGACGGAGATCTTCTCCGGCGCGTGCGTTCGCCGCAACTGCGAAAGTTTCGTGAAGACGAAGGTGAATCCGGCATTCCCCGCCCCCGCGCCGTGGCGGAAGGCGGTGTCGGGCATTCTCGTCGAGAAGTGCCGGTTCCGGAATCCCGTCGGCTTCGTGTGGCATGCCCTCGGCGGAGACGATCTCTTCTTCTACGACAACGAGATCGTGATCGACCGGGAAGAGGATTTCCTGAATCCGCGCCCCTATCGCGGGAGCTGCTATTTTGAGGACCGGCGCGGCGTGCATGCGCGCGGCAACCGTTTCCGCACGACGTTGCCCGCGTACGCCGGGGCGGGAATCCTGTTCGACGCCCCCAAGACGCGGTGAAGCCGGGCGAAGAGGAAGAAAAGGGTGTCGATTGAAGAAGTAAGTGGGCAGTGGCGGCGGTAGGTCGGTGAAGG
>JBJEWA010000082.1:0-10370 GCA_051884805.1 Kiritimatiellia bacterium
CTATTCGCACGTCATGCATCTCGTCTCCGGCGTGACCGGCGAGCTGGAGCCGGGGCGGGACGCCTTCGACCTCCTGGAGGCCGCGTTCCCGGCCGGGACGCTGACCGGCGCGCCGAAGGTGCGGGCCATGGAGCTGATCGCCGGGCTGGAGAAGTCGCCGCGCGGCATCTACGGGGGCGCGGCGGGGTTCTTCAGCTATACCGGCGACATGAACTTCGCAATCGTCATCCGCACGATGTTCCTGGAGGGGACGACGCTCACGATGCGCGCCGGCGCCGGCATCGTCGCCGATTCGGATCCGGTGAAGGAGTACCAGGAGACCGTCAACAAGTCGAAGGCGGTCTTCGCCGCCGCCCGGTTCGCCGCCACCCTCTGACTTCCGCCAGTTCCCATTCACCGACAACATCCGATGCTGCCATGATACTGATGATCGACAACTACGATTCGTTCACCTACAACCTCGTGCAGGCGCTGCGCTCGCTCGGGCGCGAGGTGCGCGTGGTGAGAAACGACGAGGTGACGACGGAGGAAATCGCCGCCATGGATCCGGAGGCGATCGTGCTGTCGCCCGGTCCGGGCAATCCGGACTCGGCGGGGGTGACGCTGGCGGCGGTGAAGGCGTTCGCCGGCAAGGTCCCGATGCTCGGAATCTGCCTCGGCCACCAGTCCATCGCGCAGGCCTTCGGCGCGAAGATCGTGCCGGCGAAGTCCCTGATGCACGGCAAGACGAGCCGGATCCGGCACGACGGGAAGGGGCTGTTCGCGGGGCTGCCGCAGGGCTTCGAGGCCATGCGCTACCATTCGCTGGCCGTTGACCGCGCGACCCTGCCGGACTGCTTCGTCGTCTCGGCCGAGACGGAGGACGGCGAGATCATGGGCATCCGCCACCGGACGCTGCCGATCGAGTCGCTGCAGTACCATCCCGAGTCGATCGGCACGCCCGAGGGCATCCGGCAGCTGCGCAACTTCGTCCTGGGCGCGGCGCCGTCCGCGGCGGCCGTCCCGTCCCGGCGGGCCGTCCCGTCGCCGATGAGTTCGGCGGCGGAGAACGCCCGTCGCGTGATGGCCTCGCTGATGCGCGGCGAGATGAGCGACGCGGAGATCGCGGCGCTGCTGAACGACTACAACGCCCGGGGAGTGTCCGAAGACGTGCTCGTCGGCTCGGTGCTCGCCATGCGCGAGGCCGGCGTCAAGGTCGAGGCGGGCGTCGACGCGGCCGTCGACATCGTCGGCACCGGCGGCGACGGGCATCACACCTTCAACGTCTCGACGGCGGCGGCGTTCGTCGCGGCCGGCGCGGGGGCGGTCGTGGCCAAGCACGGGAACGTCGCGGCGACCTCGAAGTGCGGCGCGGCGGACGTCCTCCGGGCGCTCGGGTACGACCTCACGCTGTCGCCGGAGCGCGTCGCGCAGTGCATCCGCGAACTCGGCATCGGCTTCCTCTTCGCGCGGGAGCTGCATCCGGCGATGAAATACGCGGCGAACGTCCGGCGGCAGCTCGGCTGCAAGACCGTCTTCAACCTGCTCGGGCCGCTGACGAATCCGGCCGGCGTGCGGCGCCACGCCATCGGCGTGTACGATCCGAAGCTCGCGCCGCTCTTCGCGAAGGTGCTGCGCGCGCTCGGCAGCGAACGTGCGCTGATCTTCTCGGGCGAGAACGGGCTGGACGAGATTTCGCCGTCGGGGCTGACCTTCGTCACCGAGCTGCGCGACGGCGTCATCTCGTCGCGGCTGCTGGACGCCGGGGAGCTGTACGGCGAGAGCTTCCCGTCGGACGACCTGAAGGGCGGTTCGCCGGCGGAGAACGCGGAGCAGCTGCGGGGCGTCCTGTCCGGCCGGGTCGGCGGTGCGCGGCGTGCGGCGACGGTCGTCAACGCGGCGGCGGCCCTGACGGTCGCGGGCCGGGCCGAGTCGCTGGCCGAGGCGGTCGAACAGGCGCGCGCGTCCATCGACTCGGGCGCGGCGCTGGCCAAGCTGGAAGGACTCGTGCGCCATGGCTGACATTCTCGTCGAACTCAGCGCGGCGCGCCGCCGCGACGCCGAACTCCGCGCCCGCTCGCTGCCCGAGGCCGAACTGCGGGCGCGGGCCGAGGCGATGCCGCCGCCGCCGGACTTCGCCGCCGCCTTCGCCGGCTCCGGCTTCCGGGTGATTGCGGAACTGAAGCAGGCGTCGCCTTCCGAGGGGCTGATCCGCGCCGACTTCGCGCCGATTGCGCTGGCCGACGAGCTGGCCGCCGCCGGCGCCGCCGCGCTCTCGGTCCTGTGCGAGCCGCACCGGTTCCTCGGCAGCGAGGACTTCCTGACCGCAGTCGCGCAGCGGGTGCGGATTCCCGTCCTCTACAAGGACTTCGTGACGACCCCGTATCAGGTGCTGGCGGCGCGCGCGGCCGGCGCGAGCGCCGTGCTGCTGATCGCCGCCGTGCTCGACGCGCCCCGGCTCGCGTCCCTGCTCGCGCTGGCGCGGGAGCTGCGGCTGACGGCGCTGGTCGAGACCCACGACCGCGCCGAAATCGCCCGGGCGCTCGCCTGCGGCGCCCGGGTCGTCGGCGTCAACTGCCGCGACCTGCGGACGTTCCGGACGGATCCGTCGGTCACGGCGGAGCTGCTGGCCGAGATTCCCGCCGACCGGGTGCGGATCGCGGAAAGCGGAATCCGCACGGCGGCGGACCTCCGCGCGCTCCGCGCCGCCGGGGCCGACGGCTTCCTGATCGGCACGACGCTGATGCGCGCGCCCCGTCCCGGCGCCGCGCTGCGCACGCTCACCGGCGCCCCGGCGGATGACGGGGCGACCGAACCTTTCCAACCACAAGCAACCGACAGCCTATGAAATCGCACTACGGAATCTACGGCGGCCAGTACGTCGCCGAAACGCTGATGACTCCCCTGCACGAGCTGGAGCGCGCCTACGCCGAAGCGAAGCGCGACCCCGAGTTTGCGGCGGAATTCAAGGACATCCTCCGGCGCTACGTCGGCCGGGAGACGCCGATCACCTTCGCCAGGCGCCTCTCGGAGCATCTGGGCGGCGCGCGCATCCTGCTGAAGCGCGAGGACCTGAACCACACCGGCGCCCACAAGGTCAACAACACGGTCGGCCAGGCGCTCCTGGCGCGCCGGATGGGCAAGCGGCGGCTCATCGCCGAGACGGGCGCCGGGATGCACGGCGTGGCGACGGCGACGGTGGCGGCGCTGTTCGGCCTGGAATGCGAGATCTACATGGGGTCGCTGGACGTCGCGCGGCAGGCGCCGAACGTCGAGCGCATGAAGATGCTCGGGGCGAAGGTGCGCGCGGTCGAAGAGGGCAGCGCGACGCTGAAGGACGCGATGAACGAGGCGATCCGCGACTGGACGGCCAATTGCGACGATACCTTCTACGTGATCGGCACGGTGGCGGGGCCGCATCCCTACCCGGCGATGGTGCGCGACTTCCAGAGCGTGATCGGCCGGGAGGCGCGGCGGCAGTGCCTGAAGGAATACGGGCGGCTGCCGGACCAGGCGATCGCCTGCGTCGGCGGCGGCTCGAACGCGATGGGCCTCTTCGCCGGCTTCCTGCGGGACGCGTCCGTGCGGCTCGTGGGGGTCGAGGCCGGCGGGCGCGGCGTGGCGACGGGCGAACACGCCGCGAGCATCAACGGCGGCCGCGTGGGCGTGCTGCACGGCTCGAAGACGTATCTCCTGCAGACGCCGTCCGGCCAGGTCATCGACACCTATTCCGTCTCGGCCGGGCTCGACTATCCGGGCGTCGGCCCCGAGCACGCCTATCTGGCGGACGCCAAGCGCGCGGAATACACGGTCGTCGACGACGCCGAGGCGATTGCCGCGTTCGACGCGCTGTGCCGGTACGAGGGCATCATCCCGGCGCTGGAGTCGAGCCACGCCGTCGCCGAGGCGATCCGGCGCGCGCCGAAGCTGCCGCAGGACGCGATCCTGCTGGTGAACCTCTCGGGGCGCGGCGACAAGGATATGCACAGCGTCATGGAATACCGCCGGCGGACGGCGGCGCAGGGACAGGACTGAGCGGGAAAGGAGACGAAGACAATGAACCGCATACAGCAGACATTTGCACGGTGCAGGCAGGAGGGCCGGGCGGCGTACGTCGCCTATCTGACGATGGGCGCGCCGACGCTGGCCGCAAGCATGGCGGCGGCGGAGACGCTGGTCGGCGAGGGGGCGGACATCCTGGAGCTGGGCGTGCCGTTCTCGGACCCGGTCGCCGACGGCGCGGTCATCCGCCGGGCGGCGGACCTGGCGCTCCGGAACGGCGTCACGCTCGGCGACGTCCTGGCGGAGATTCCCGCCTTCCGCCGCCGGCATCCGGACACGCCGCTGGTCATCTTCACCTACTACAACGTGATCTTCAGCTATGGGCCGGAGCGCTTCGCCGCCGAGGCGGCTGCGCGCGGCGCCGACGCCGTGCTGGTCGTTGACCTGCCGCTGGAGGAGCGGCGCGAACTCCTCGACGTGCTGCGGCCCGCCGGGCTGACGCTGGTGCCGCTGGTCGCGCCGACGACGGGTCCCGAGCGGATCCGCGCAATCGCGAAGGGGCTGGAGGACTCGTTCCTCTACGCGGTGACGGTCAAGGGGACGACCGGCACGCGGGCGGGCCTGCCGCCCGAGCTGGCCGACCGGCTGGGCGAGATCAAGGCGCTCGTCAAGCTCCCGGTCGTCGCCGGCTTCGGCATCCGTACGCCGGAGGAGGGCGCCGCCATCGCCGCGCAGTGCGACGGCTTCGTCATCGGCAGCGCCCTGGTCGAGCGCTTCATGCGCCAGTGACGGCGCCCCGGACGGAGGCGTTGCCGGAGGAAACGAGTAATTTGTGCATTCAACATTACATTCAACGAAAGGAACACAACATGAAGCAGCTGATCTTGGCGATGATGGTGGCGGCCGCGGCGGCGGGGACGAAGGCGGAGGAGGACCTGCAGGCGAACCCGGTGCCGGCGATTGGACAGAACGCGCAGAACCAGACGGCATTCGATGCGACGAAGCAGGGCCCGCGCGTCCTCTTCGTGGGCAATTCGATCACGCTGCACGGCCCGCGGCCGCAAATCGGCTGGACCAACAACTGGGGCATGGCGGCGAGCGCGCGCGACAAGGACTACGTGCACCTGCTCCAGCAGCGGATCGTCGCGGTGCAGCCCGAAGCCCAGTGCTGTCTCCTGCAGGTGGCGGATACGATCGAACGCTCGTTCTTCCAGGCCGACTGGAGCTGCGAAAAGCACTTCGCGTGGGCGCGGGAATTCAAGCCGGACGTGATCGTGCTCTTCTTCGGGGCCAACGTCCCCGGCGACTACGATACGGGCAAGTTGCCGACCGCGCGTTCGTTCGGCGACGCCTTGGAAGCCCTGCGCACCTATCTCGACCCCGAGGGGAAGGCGCTGGTGCTGGTGTCGCAGGGGTTCTACAAGCGCCCGAAGCTCGACGCCGAGAAGGTGGCCGTGGCGAAGCGGCACGGCGACGTCTTCGTGAGCATGGCGGATCTGCAGGACATGAAGGCGGCGCACGGGCGCTACAATCACCCGGGCGACCTCGGCATGCAGCTGATCGCGGATCGCTTCTGGTCGAAGATGGCGGACCGCATCCGGTCCTTCAAGCGCTAGCCCCGCGGGGCAAGTTCAGAATTCCAGGCACAGATAGCCGGAGACGGGAACCGACACTGCATTGAGGCCGGCCTGCAAGGCCGGCGCCTTGGCCGCGTTGCCGAGCGTATCGAAGGCCTTTACCGTCTTGGGCGTTGCCGCCAGTTTCAGCAGCAGCTGGTCTTCGCCCGTGGCATTGATGACATAGGTCTTGCGATCTGCCGCGAGACAGTCAACCATGAAGTTGGACAAATAGGCGCCGATGATTCTTTCGCTTGCGCTCTCGCCTACGAGTACGGGAAAGCCGTGCTCGGGGTGGTATGGACGGAACGAGCCGTGCAGCAGGGCGTCTTCGTGCCGTGCGGAGAACTCCGCCCAATGCCGAACCATCGCGAGATGGTCCGCGGGCAGTTTGCGCAGCATCATGGAATACTGGACCACGCCGAAGAGCGAGCCGAGGACTGCACGTGCGGCGACTTCCACCTTTTCCGACGGATGCCATTCGAGCATATCGCCATGCACGGCGAGCTTGCCGGAGGTCAGGCGCAAGTTCGCAATGCCGCGGCGGTTCGTCAGCTTGTCGCCCGGGCAGTCGCCGACGCGGAACATATTGCCGTACTTGAGGATGGAGGAGCCGATGTAGGCCTGGCGGAATTCGACGAGGATCTCCGGCTTGATCGCCTTGAGCCGCTTCATGATGTCGCTCATCAGCCGATCAACCGCCGCTTCAACGCTCTTTATGTCGCGCCCGGCGTAATTGTCCTTTGCCGCAGGATCTTGCCCGGAGAGCGCAAAACTGTCGATGAAATCGAATTTGAAGCCGTCCAAATTCCATTCGCGCAGCGCCTTTTCGTAGATGGAGATGAGGTATTCCCGGTTTTCGGGGAAGCGCGGATCGAGCACCCCCGCCATTCCCTCATAGAGGAATTTGTCCTTGAAGCGTTCGTAGGCCGCCGACTTGCGTCCGATAAACGGCACCGAATACCAGACCATGTATTTTATCCCCATGTCCTGCACGCGCTTGACGTGTGCGGCCATATCGGGAAAGCGCCGTTTCGAAACTTGCCAATCGCCGCAGAAGGCGTAGCCGCGCCTGGTGTCGTCAGTCTGCCACCCGTCATCGACAATCAGCGTCTTCAGGCCGAATTTCGCCGCGATCTTGCACTCTTCCTCGATATCCTTGGCGAAGACGTTCTGGTGGAAGCAATACCAGGTCGAGTAGAGCGGCTTGAAGGCGGCATCCGGCGCAACCTTGGGGGCGGTGTCGGTCTGCGCGGAAATCCAATCCGCGGCAGTACGGACGGCTTCGGACCAGAAGACTTGCCGCGAATCGAAGCGAATCTTCACCGAGTAGCTGTCGGCTGGCGCCTCGATGCCGGTGCCGAACGCCAGGTAGCATTTGAAGACGCAGGCCTCTTCATTTAGTCCGGCATGATACCGGACCTTGCGGCGCGCCTCGCTGCAGGCGAAGGTAAGGCGATTGGCATTGCGGTCGTTCAGCAGCGCCGCGATCGGCGACCAGTGCGCAATGTCGGTGGTGTAGGCGCCTGCATAATCCGCCGGGATCGAGTAGGGCGTCCAGCGGTGCGGCGCCCAGACTTGCTGAATGTCGTTTTGCGGCAGTTGCCAGCTTACCTTGAATGCGGGGAGCTTCGAAACCGAGGTGCTTTTCGCTTCGATCAAGAGCTCTTCCACGCCATCGGCAAGCGATCTCCTGGCGTAATTGAACTTCCAATCGCCGGCTTCTTCGCAGTTGACTTTGAGTTCGTCTACGCGCGCGCCCGGTATTTTTAGCTCCAGCGGTGCGGCCGACAACCCTGCCATGGCGGCAATAACCGAGCAGGCCAATGAAAAACGGAATTGATGCATCGATATGCTCCTTAACTCGATTTGGCTTTCTGTTTCTTCGCCAGGTTTTTCCTTAAGTCCGCATTAGGGCCTATCCACCCTAAAGGGCGATTGCCTGGTACTATACCATTTTTGCGCGGATAAAAACAGACGCATTTACCCCCTTGACGGGGGGGGGGGGGGGGGGGGGGGGGGGTGATACAATATTGTTCAGATTAGCATTTTGCACAGTTTTAATCATCAACTGGAGGAGGTGTCTATGCAGAAAAGAACCGTAACAGGATGTGTGAAGCTTGCGCTTGCCATGGCATTCGCCGCGTTCACTCTGTTCGCCGATTATGAGTTTGTCGACATAACGGTTCCGGCAGACGAAACGGTTGTCATTGACACGATGACCGCCTGCAAAAGCCTTTCGGTGAGCGGAACCTTGATTTTGAAGAATCGCCTGATTCTCGACTCCGCCTACAACGGCAATTATGTGCTGGCGCCAAACGCGAGCGACCACGCCTCGATCGAGTTGCAGGAAATCGGGGCCATCTGCGCCACCAACAATAATGGTGCCGGTGTCAGCTTCGACAGCATGATGCATGCCGTGAAGCTGAATCTCGGTTCCGGTCACGGCAAGATCACCGTCGATGCCATGACTGCAGGCACGACTTCCGGCTTGTGCCAACTGGTCATTCCCGAGGATGCCGCCGCGCCGGAAAACGGCGAGACGATCGACATTGTCGAATACAAGAGCGGCTTCAACACCTTCTCGGCGTTGGAGAACAATTCGGCTTATCCGGCGCGCGTCGTGGTCGCGAACAACGACGTCAAGTTCCGCATTGCCGCCTGGGGTTCGGTGCTGTTCAAGGGAACCGGCAAATCCATTTTCGAGAATACCGCCGGCGGGCCGATCGTCTTCAGGAATTTGCCCTGGTATCCCTTCCAGCTTTCCTCGGCGGCGAAAAATCTCACGCTCAAAAGCGACCTGGTTTTCGATCACCACGACGGCGTCCAGCTTTACAACACGGCCAATTTGCGTTTGGAACTGGCGCAGCCAATCGATTGGCAGAATGGCGCGAACCTCATCACGTCCAACATGATCATCAAAGCATTGAACGAAAACGTCTTGCCCTATGGCGAGAACTGCGGCAATGTCTATTCCTGGTCATGGGGTTGGACGTATGATCAGGGAATCGCAAAAAATCTCATGCCATACACGGGCGCGATCGTCGTCAATGCCAATCAGTGCGTCAACGGCATCATCGGGCTAGGGGATCTCGGCGGATACGTCTACAATGAAAGCGCCAGCGCCGAACGCACGCTCACGTTCGGCACCAGTGACATCGCGGGAAGGCTGCAAAACGTCAAGATGAGCACCGGCAAGGACGCCTGGACGTCCGGGCCCGTCAACGTCAAGAAGACCGGCGTTGGCGAGCTCAAGATCGAAAAGTCGACTCTCGGCAACAATCTCACGGTTTACGACGGCTCGGTCACCGTCGATGGCGCGGGCGTTTCGACCGTGCCCGGCAAGATCGCATTGCAGCCCGGCAAGTCGCTGGCAGTGAAATCCGGCTCGACGCTGAATGCCGCCGGGCTTTCGGTCGATTATTTCAATGTGCCGACCAACGATTGCAAGAATGGCGACAACGATTCTTGCTCTTATTATTGGATGGAGAAAAAAGACATATCCGCCCTTATCCAAGACTTCGGTTCGGGACAAGCCGCGGCCTCCGTCGAGGTGGAAGCCGGCGCGACGCTCGCGCTCGCGATCACGGAAGCGTCGTCGGTAGAGAATGTCGCGCTTGTCGCCGCCGGCACGGTCGAGAAGTCGGGCGCGGGGGCATACGTCTTCAAAGGCGGGTCGCAATCGTTTTCCGGCGACATCAAAGTAAAGGAAGGTTCGCTCGCCTTCAGCGGTTCCGGCATCACCAATAAATACTGGCGCTGGACGATTACGAAAAATGCCAGCACCAGCGGCCCCGGGACGGGTCCGTTGCCGTTGCAGGCGAGATTGACGCTTCGGGACCAAGCCGGCAACAATCTGACGTCGGGAATGTCAATCAACAAGGATGCCCAGGCGGCTACGGATTTGGCGGCAAAGCGATTCATGATCGACCACGTCGATCAAATGACGGCGAGCAAATTCAATCATATGTTTGGAACCAATTGGTATGATACAAACGGCAGGATTACCGCCAATGATGGCGCGACGATCGACGCGTTGGTGATAACCTTCCGTCTGGCGGATGACGCGACGCCGGCGACGCAGTATGCTTATTCGACGGTCGGCAATGAAAATTGGCCGGGAACGTGGACCATGGAGTCTTCGCCGGACGGCGTCAATTGGACGGCGGTCGATTCGCGCGAAAAGGTGTATGAGGGAGCAAGATGGGGCTACGAGACTGCTTGGTATGCCTGGTGGACCGACAAGCGCTGGGGCAATTTCAAGGGGTTGCCGTTTACCTTCAACCTGGCGAACGAGCCGGCGAGCGCCGCGAGCGTAGACGGCGCGAAGGTCGAGGTCGCTGCCGGCGCGACGCTCGATTTGACCGGGACGACCGGCAACATTGCCGCGATCACGATCGACTGCGCCAATGGCGCCGGAACGATTGTCGGGCTCAACTGTGCCGCAGACGGCGCGATTTATCTCAAGAATGCCGCCGCGCTTTCGTCCGGCAGCTCCATTATGGCGGTGCCAAGCGCCGGCAATGCCGACATCCGCGCCTGGAAGGTGTATTGCGATGGCGTAGAAAAGAAGAACTACCGGGCCGTCATCAAGAATAATGCCATTGCGGTCTTTTCCAGCGGCATGATAGTTGTCGTCCGGTGAGGAATCCGCAGGCTTATCCCGTTTTTTCGGGATAAGCCTGAAAACTCCATGGGGGTTGCCCGGATATTTGGTAGAGGTAATTGCAAAACCTCTTTTTGATGGCCGTGGGAACGTGTAGATTTAGCGAA
>JBJEWA010000083.1:0-10294 GCA_051884805.1 Kiritimatiellia bacterium
CGGCGAAGTGGGGGTCGCTGGAGGCGATGCGGGCCGGCCTGGCCCGGCAGTATGCGGAGGCGGCCATGACGCGCGGCATCAAGGTGAACCTCGACTCCGCCAACTGGCGCGACGTCGGTTCCGGAGGCACCATCAAGATCGAGCACCAGTAGCCCATGCGCGGCGGGAATCCCATCGGGCGGCTGTCGGCCGTCTTTGCGGCGGCCCTGGCGGTCGCCGGCTGCGTGAGCGTGGACGGCGACGCGCTGGCCGCGCGCAATGCGGTCCTGTCCGGGAATGCGGCTGCGGCCGTGCGCTATGGGGAGGAACTGGCCGACAGCACCTATTCCGCCAACCTCGGCTATGTCGAGGCGGGGCGGGCCAACCTGTTGGCCGGCAACTTCCCGGCGGCGGCGGCCTGGTTCCGCAAGGGCGTCGAGTCGGCGATTGACCGCAAGGAGTCGCAGCCGAAGATCAAGCTCGGCGACGTGGGCAATACGGCGATGGCGGCGACGGTTACGGACGATCGCACGCGCAACTACTATCTGCCCCCGTACGAGCTGAACCTGGCGCTCGAGTATTCGATCCTGTCGGAAGCGCTCGGCGGCAAGCGGGAGGACGCGCTGGTGGATGCGCGGCTGGCGTGCTACGTGCAGGACAGCCTGGCGCAGACCTACGGGGCGGACCTGGCCGCTCCGGCCGACGGCGCGGACGCCCGCGCGAAGACGGCGTCCGCTCAACTCTGCAAAAAGCAGTCCGACTCGCTGCAGGCGATGATGGCCGCCAGCCGCAATTCGTGGGAGAACCCGGTGCTGTGGTGGCTGACTGGCGTGCTGTTCGAGGCCGACGGCGATGTCGAGCAGGCCTGGCAGTCGTACCGCAAGGCGAGCGCCTGCCGGGCGGACAACGCCGTCTTCGCGGCTGGTGTCGCCCGCGCCGAGCAGGGCGCACGGACGCCGGAGAAGGGCCGGGCCAAGCTGGTCGTCCTGTACGAGGAGGGGATGGTTCCGTTGCGCGAATCGCTCAAGATTCCCGTGCCCATCTACACCGGAATGTCCATCGACATCCCGACTTACGGCGGGGCGGCTCCGCACGTTCCCGGCAAGGTGGCGATTTCCGGCGCGGAAAAGCTGGTGGCGGCGGCTCCGGCCGTCGACGTCCGGGCGCTGGCGGCCCGCGACCTGAACGAACGGTTGCCGGGCGTCATCACGCGCAACGTCACGCGCGCCGCCGTCCAGGCCGGCGTGCAGACCGCCGTCAACAGCGCGGGCAACGAATACGCCAAGCTCGCGGTCTTCGCCGCCAACGCCGTCGTCTCGGCCATGCGCCGGGCCGATACGCGTAGCTGGATTACGCTGCCGGACGGCCAGCAGGTCTGGGAGGACGGCGCGATGGCGCCCGGCTCCTACCAGGTCGGCGTCAGCGTGAACGGTCGCACGGTCTCGGTGCCGGTCGCGCTGGCGGCGGACGAGACGACGCTGGTCTGGATCGCCGACTGCGGGACGGTTTTCAAGACAGGAGTAACGAAACTATGAACAAGCTGATGATGGTGGTGTGCGCATCCGTCCTGATGGCGGGAGCGACTGGCTGTGCGACGACGGTTGCGCGCGAGACGCAGCTGGACCGGCAGGCGAAATCGGCGGCGCTGGAGCCGCAGGACGTCCGCCGGACCGTCGAGAAGATGGTTGATTCCATGCTCGCCGACCAGGAGTTCATCCGGGAGGTCGGCGGCAGCCGTCCGGTGCTGGACATCACGGGCATCAAGAACCGTTCGACGATGCACCTGGACATGGCGTCGATCACCGATTCCATCCGCACGAAGCTCGTGCGTTCTCGCAAGTTCCGCTTCATGGACAGGTCGACTTCCGCCGACGACCTGCAGCTGATGAACGACCAGGCCCTGAACGGGATGACCGATCCGTCGAAGGCGGTTCAGGCCGGCCAGCAGTCGGCGGCCCAGATGTACCTCTACGGCGCGCTGACCGAGATGCGTTCGCACGAGAACGGCGTCACCGACCGTTACTACAAGTTCACGCTGAACCTGAAGGACCTGCGGTCCGGCGAGATCGTCTGGACGGACGAGCAGGAGATCCGCAAGGAGCAGACGTCCTCGGCGTTCGGCTTCTGAGCGTGAGGTCGGGCAGGGTGGAGGACCGCGCCCCGGGCGACGCGGACGGCTGGTGTGCGGCGCGATGACGCGGATCGAGCAGTTTGGCTGGCGCGGGGCGGTTGAACCCGGCATTGGCCGCATCGTGAGCGCCCATGGCGACTACTACCATCTGGTCTGCAACGAGCAGGCGACGGGCGAGGTCCTGGCGCGCAAGAAGAAGTCGGCCTTCGGGCGCATGAAGTCGGTTGCGCCCGACAGCATGCGGGGACGGAAGATCTCCGAGGTGCGGCGCGAATCGCCGCCGCTGCCGATCACGGGCGACTTCGTCCGCTTCCGCTACAACGCGCAGGGCGAGTCGATGATCACCGAGGTGCTGCCGCGTTTCTCGCACTTCGAGCGCAAGGACCCGACGGCGAAGCGCACGGCGCAGACGCTGGCGGTCAACTTCGACACGCTGTTCGTCATGATGTCCCTGAACGAAAACTTCTCGACGGCGCGCATCCGGCGCTATCTCGACCTGTCGCAGGACATGGGCGAGGCGGAGGCGGTGGTCGTCGTCACGAAGACGGATCTCTGGCAGGAGGGCGACGGGGAGCTGATCGACGGGCTGCGCGAGGAGGTCGGCGACGCGGCGCGGGTCATCGAGATCTCCGCCCTGACCGGAGCCGGGCTGGAAACGGTCGGCGAGTACGCGCAGCCCGGGCGGACGCTGGCGTTCGTCGGCTCGTCCGGCGTCGGCAAGTCGACGCTGCTCAACACGCTGATGGGCGAGGAGTGGATGGCGACGCAGGAAGTCCAGGAATGGAGCGGGAAGGGCCGGCACACGACGACTTCGCGCGAGCTCGTCATGCTGCCGTCGGGCGCGATGGTCATTGACACGCCCGGCATCCGCGAAATCGGCATGCTCGGCGAAGCGGACGTCCGCCTGCTTCGCGGCGAAGCCACCCACCGCTATCGGAAACGGCCATGACTGCGGCGGCGATGCTAACGGTCAACGTCATCAAGTACTGGTCGCTCTGGGCCGTCCCGCCGGCGATCCTGCTCTTCGTCCTGCCGTGTCGCCTGCGGACGCGCGGACAGGCCTACTGGATCATGTTCCTGCTCCTGTGCGGCGCCAAGGGCTTGGCCTACGAGGCGTTCGGCGGCAGTGCGCTGACGCCCGAATTGCCGGAACCGCTCGTCTGGCTCTGGAACTGGGCGCACGGCGGGCTGTTCATCCTGGTGCTGCTGTCGGCAGTCTGGTGGGTGCGGAAAGGCCGCGCGTGGATCCTGCCGATCCTGGCCTGGGGCCTGGCGCTGTGGGGGCAGATCTGCGGCACGGTCGTCCCTGTCGTGCGCGAAATCGACCTGACCTTCCCGGACCTGCCGCCGGCGCTGGACGGCTATCGCATCGTCCAGCTTGCGGACCTCCACTGTTCGAGCGCGGCGCGGCGGTGGCGGACGCAGGCGATTGTCGATCGCGTCAACGCGCTGGACGCCGACCTGGTCTGCCTGACCGGCGACTATGTCGACGGCAGGCGGTCCTATCTGGCCGACGACCTCGCGCCGCTGAAGGACCTGCGGGGGAAGGACGGCGTCTACGGCGTCCGCGGCAATCACGAGTACTACGGTGACAGCCGGCGGTGGCGGAGCTGGTATGTCCGCCAGGGGCTTCGCCTGCTGTCCAACGAATGCGTCTTCCCCCGGAAGGAACTGGCGCTGGGCGGCGTAAACGACACGATTGCCGCACAACATGGCGACACGGCGCCCGATGTCGGTGCGGCGTTTGCCGCGGCGACCAACGGCGAGTTTCGCGTGCTCATGCAGCACCGCCCGGGCATGGCGACGCTCAACTTCGCGCAGCACGGGGTGGCCCTGCAGCTGTCCGGGCACACGCACGGCGGCATCGCCCCGCTGCTCGACCGCCTGGTGGCGCGGCACAACAACGGCTATGTGCGCGGAATCTACCGCGCGGACGGAAGCGTGCTGTATGTCTCGCCCGGGTGCGGGCAGTGGGCGGGCTTCCCGATGCGGTTCTTCAATCCGCCGGAAATCACGGCAATCACCCTGCGGCGGCCGCCGCGTAGCGATGCGCGGAACCGGTGACACCTTGCGGCGCGGCCTTGCCCGTGCGGCCGTCGGCGCCTGCTGCCTCTGCCTGGCGGGCGGATGCGAGATGGGGCAGGTCCATTCCGCGCTGCGGACGGATCCGGCGCCGCTGAGCGGATTCCTGCCGAATCATCGGCTGTTGGTGCGGCAGCCCGACTCGTTTCCCTTCCACTACTTCTACCTGCAGAAGAACCTGCCCGCGTACGCGAACATCTACATCGCGCCGGTCGACGTCCGGCATCTGCGCGAGTCGGACGGCTGGGCCGGGTTCGACCGGATGCTGAGCGGGCGGCTTGAAGGCGACATCGAGGAACTGTCGCGGTTCATGCGCCAGGCCTACCGGCAGGCGTTCCAGCAGGCGCGCGTCCGGCCGAAGCTCCGCGTCGTCAACCGGCGCGACCTGCCCAGGACGCTGATCTTGGAAGCGGCGCTCGTGGCGCTCGTGCCCTCGAAGGCCGAACTGAATGCGCTGGGACTGGCCGGGTCGTTCGTCATTCCCGGGATTGGCCTGGTCACTTCGTTCATGAGCTCCGGATCGGTTACGGTCGAGTGCCGCATCCGGGACGGCAGGACGGGCCGGATCCTGGCGATGTACGCCAACACCGAGACGGATCCGAAGGCGTTGCTGTCCATCTCCGGCTATACGTGGCTGACCACGGCGCGCATCAACATCAAGACCATGGCGGCGCATACCGCCAGCGTGCTGGCCGCCCGCGACTACCGGACGGTCGAGCGCGACTTTCCGCTGCGCTTCGTTTCCCTCCTTCAAGAAGGCGAGTTAGACAACAAGAAGTCGAACAAGAAATGACAGTGACATCCTACGAGCATGCCGAACCGGGATATGCCGAAGCGGTCTGCGACTGGCTGGCGAATCCGCACGCCTACTTCCGGGCCTTTGGTCCGGAGGCACGGGCCTTCCAGCAGCACAACCGGTCCGAGCGACTACGCACGATGACGCTGGTGGCGCCGGCGGGGGAACTGGCCGGATTCACGCCCGTGCGCATCGGGCTGGACGGGACGAGCGCACGGGTCGGTTCCTGGGAGCAGGCGTTCGCCCTGGTCGTGTCCCGCCTGATCGTGGCGCATCCGCAGACATTTGCCGCGCTGCAGGCGGACGGCGAACTGGCGTGGCTGGGCTGCGAGCGCGCCGGCACGCCGGTCGCCGAGCTGCTGGCGGCCGGGGCGCTGAAACCGGGTTTTGCGGGGCTGGACGAAGTCGTCGGCCGGATTCAGTGGCTGTTCCTGATGTGCGGGATTCGCCTGAACGAGGTCATCGCCCAGGTCGATCCCTATACGGACGAGACTTGGGCCGTGCGCCGGGAGGAGCTGCGCCGGAAGCGTGCCGCCCAGAAGCAGTTCATGGACGGCCGCCGCGCCGCCCAGCAGGCCTGGGCGGAGGCGCATCCGTTCAGTTGAGCAGCGATTCGGCGATGCGGACGGTCCGCATCGCGTCCTTGGCGTAGAAGTCGGCGCCGATGGAGTCGGCATAGTCCTGCGTGACGACGGCGCCGCCGACCACGGTCCGGCAGCGGAGCCCCGAAGCCTTGAGCTGGCGGATCGTCTCCGCCATCGCGCCGACGGTCGTCGTCATCAGCGCCGAGAGCCCGACGATTCCGGCCTGCGTCTTGCGGGCCGTCTCGACGATCGTCTCCGGCGGAACGTCTCGCCCGAGGTCGATGACGTCGAAGCCGTAGTTCTCCAGCAGCGCCCGCACGATGTTCTTGCCGATGTCGTGGATGTCTCCCTTGACGGTGGCGATGACCACGGGCGGCCGGCCGGTCGGCCGCGTCTGGCCGCCGGCCTGCGCGAGCGCCCGGCGGACGACGGCGAAGGCCTCGCCGGCGGCATCGGCGGCCATCAGCAGCTGGGGCAGGTAGACGGTGCCGCGCTCAAAGCCGCAGCCGACTTCCTCCAGCGCAGGCACGATGCCCTCCTGAACGACCGCCATGGGCGGCCTGCCGTCGGCCAGCGCGGCATCGGCGGCAGCGCGCGCGTCCAGCTTGAGCCCCCGGCGGATGGCGGCGCGCAGCGAGGCTTCGGCCGTCAGTTCGCCGGTCGTCGGCGTCGGCGCCGTGCCGCCGCCGGCCGGCTTGACGCCGGCATCGGCGTTCTTCGCGATCCAGCGCGCGCAGGCCGGATCGCGTCCGAGCAGGACGTCCTCGGCGGCGGGATCGACTTCGTCGCGGATCAGCGCCGGATTCGCGATGGCGGCCGACAGCCCGGCCCGCTTGGCCAGGGCGTACATCGTGTTGTTGAGCACGGTCCGGTTGGGCAGCCCGAACGAGACGTTGGACACGCCGAGCACCGTGTTGACGCCGAGCTCGTCCGTCAGCCGCCGGACGGTTTCAAGCGTGACGCGGGCGGCGTCCGGGTCGGAGCTGACGGCCAGCGTGAGCGCGTCGAAGACGAAGTCCGCCCGCGTGAAGCCGTATTTCCCGCCCTCGGCGAGGATTCGCCGGGCGATCTCCAGCCGGCCTTCGCTGGTCGGCGGAATGCCGTTCTCGTCGAGGCAGAGCGCGACCATCGCGCCGCCGTACTTCCGGACGAGCGGGAAGACGGCGGCCATGGATTCGCGCTTGCCGTTCACGGAATTGACGAGCGCCTTGCCGTTTACCCGGCGAAGAGCGCGGGCGAGCGCCTCGGGATTGGCGGTGTCGATCTGCAGGGGACAGGTGACGACGCCCTGCACGGAGGCGATCGTGGCGTCGAGCAGGGCGGCTTCGTCGAGCCCGGGCACGCCGCAGTTGACGTCCAGCATCCGGGCGCCGGCATCGACTTGCCGGACGGCCTCGCGCAGGACGAGCGCCGTGTCGCCGCGGGCATAGGCCTCCTTCAGGGCCTTCTTGCCGGTCGGATTGATGCGTTCGCCGATGACGAGGCCATCGTGCGGACGGAGCGCAAGGGCGTCGGTTCCGGACGAGACGACGGTCGCCGCACGCCGGACGCCGGCCGCCTTGGGGGCCGTCGGGTGCGCGGCGATGCGGGCGGCGACGGCGGCAATGTGGTCCGGCGTGGTGCCGCAGCATCCGCCGATGACGGTGGCGCCGGCGTCGACGAGCCTGCCGACGCTGGCCGCGAACTCCTCGGGACCGACGGTAAAGACGGTCTGGCCGTTGACGACCGTGGGCAGTCCGGCGTTGGGCTTGGCGACGACCGGCCGGGACGAGATCTGCGCCAGCCGCTCGACGAAGGGCAGCATCTGGTCGGGGCCGAGACCGCAGTTGAAGCCATAGGCGTCGACTTCAAGCGATTCGAGCAGGGCGGACACGCATTCGACGGAACCGCCGGTCAGGAGCTTGCCGTCGGCGCCGAGGGAGACGGTGGCGATGACCGGCAGGCGGCAGTTCTCCTTCGCGGCGAGGACGGCGGCCTTGAGCTCGCGGACGTCGCTCACCGTCTCGACGGCAATCAGGTCGGCGCCGGCGGCGACGCCGGCGCGGATCGTCTCGGCGAAGGCGTCGACGGCCGCCTCGAAGTCGAGGTCGCCGGCCGGCTTCAGCAGCTTGCCCGTGGGACCGACGTCGAGCGCGACCATCGCCCTTGCCCGCACCGCCGCCTTCGCCTGGGCCACGCCCGCCGTGACGGCCGCTTCGAGCGTGTGCTTCCCGTGGTACTTCAGGCGGTTGGCGCCGAAGGTGTTGGCGTAGACGACATTGGCGCCGGCGGCGGCGTAGGCCCGGTGAATCGCCGCGATGTCCGCCGGACGGTCGAGGTTCCAGTCTTCCGGAGCTTCGCCGGGGACGAGGCCGCGGGCCTGGAGCAGGGTGCCCATGCCGCCGTCGAGAAAAAGCAGCCCGTCGGTCAGCTTCATGGCGTTATTTCGCAGATGGCGGTGACGCTCTTGCTGGGCACGAGCAGGTCGGTGCCGGTCAGGGAGACGCCGAGGGTGCGGGTTGCGTCGAGACGCGCGAGGATTTCGCGGCTGAGCGCGAGGGGCAGGTCGCCGTAGCCGGGCGAACGCCGCGGCCGCAGCCGGCGACCGGTCCGCTCGATTGCCGCGCGGGCTTCGCCCTCCACGGCGTCCATCTGCCGTTCGAGGACGTCGAGCCCGATCTGCTGGGAGAGATAGGCGTCGGCCGCGCTCAGGACCGAAAGCCGCCGCTGCCAGCGGTCGAAGTCCGCACCGAGCGTCCCGCAGAGCAGGCAGACGGGCTTCCCGTCCCAGACGGTCTCCTTCCAGACCGTGCGCGCGCGCACGGGCGCCTCGCGTTCGAGCTCGCGTCGGCGGGCGTCGGCTTCAGGCGAGGAGACCATGGAGATTGCTCATGATGCGGCTGGCGATCTCGGGCCGGTTCATCGTGTAGATGTGCACGTGGCTGACGCCGTTCGCGAAGAGGTCGATGATCTGTTCGGTCGCATAGGCGACGCCGGCATCCTGCATGGCGTCCGGACTGTCGCCGAAACGGTCGACGATGGCGCGGAAGCGGGGGGGCAGCGCCGTGCCGGAGAGCTTGCAGATGCGGTCGATCTGCCGACCGTTGGCGACCGGCATGATGCCGGCCAGGACGGGGATCGTCACGTCGGCCGAGCGGAGCCGCGCCAGGTAGTGGAAGTAGACGTTGTTGTCGAAGAACATCTGCGTCGTGAGGAAGTCGAGCCCGGCTTCGACCTTCTCCTTCAGGTGCGCGATGTCGTCCGCGAGATGGGCGCATTCCGGGTGGCGCTCGGGATAGCAGGCGCCGCCCAGGCAGAAGCCGGAGGGCCGCAGCGCGCGAATCAGGTCGACGGCATGCGCGAAATCGTTTTCGCGGTGCGCAGCGGCGTCGGTCCCGGGCGGACGGTCGCCGCGAAGACAGAGGATGTTTTCGATGCCCTTTTCGCGGAAGTTCCGGACTTCGTCCGCAATCCGGCTGCGGGACGAGGCGATGCACGTGAGGTGGGCGAGGGCGGGAACGCCGCATTCGTCCTGGACGAAGCGGGCGATGGCGCCGGTGTTGGCGCCGGTCGATCCGCCGGCCGCGCCGTAAGTCACCGAGATGAAGGCCGGACGTTCGGCGGCGATCTTGCGGACGACTTCCTTCGTGCGCGCGAGCGCGGCCTGCGCCTCGGCCTCGCCGACTGACGGGTCGGGGCGCTTCGGCGGGAAGATTTCAAAGGACACGGACAGCCGGTCGGACATCAGCAGGTCGCGGATCTTCATCGGTCAAAGGCCTCCAGCAGCGCAGGCGTGACGTCCTGCAACGACCCGACCCGGTCGCGGATCCACGCCTCGCCGGGACCGTAGGCGACGAACGGCACGGGATTGCGCGTGTGACCGCGCTCGTTCATTGCCTCGATGTTCCCGTGGTCGGACGTTATGATCAGCGTGATGCCGGCGGCTTCCGTGCAGCGGGTCAGCGCGCCGAGAAACTGGTCGTAGACGCGCAGCACGGCGCAGGCGCGCGCGTAGTCCATCGAATGGCCGGAGACGTCAGTCTGGAAGAACTCGTAAAGCGTGAAGTCGTGCTTGAGCGCCAGGCTGAAGAGGTGCTCGGCGGCGCGCTGCGGCGAGACGACGGGGATGTCGGGATAGCGGTCTTGGATGGTTTCGCGCGTCAGGTCCTGCATGAGGGCGCGGTCGGCCATCAGGTCCTGGGTCGTCGAGATCGACTCGGGAACGGTCAGCGCCATCACCGTGGTCACGGACTTGAAGCGCCGGCCGGCGATTTCGCTGACGTCGTCCACGAGATAGGCGTCGGCGAAGCGGATGCGCTTGTTCCGCTTCCGGAGCTCGATGAAGAGGTTGTTGTCTTCGATGATTTTGCGGAGTTCTGCGCCCGGAAAGCCCTCGCAGTGGCGGCCCACGGCGGCGGGGCAGTTGACGCCGGTGAACATCGTCGCCTGTCCCGTCGCGGACTGCGGCAGGCCGTCGACGCCGAGACAGGCGTCGATGGGCTTGGCGTGTCGCTCGACGAGCCGCCAGAGCGCCGGACAAACCTCCTGGTTCAGGGGATTGTCCGCCGCCGGCGGACGAAGCCCGACGCCGTCGATGAAGAGGTAGACGATTTTCACTTCGTCGAATTATAGCATATCTTCCCGGGGTTGGGGGACGGGACCGCCGATGACGCGGAACTCGATTTCTTCAGTCGATTGAAGAAGTAAGTGGGCAGTGGCGGCGGAGAAACCTGGCCGTTTAGT
>JBJEWA010000084.1:0-10285 GCA_051884805.1 Kiritimatiellia bacterium
AGCAAATCAGGTGGTTTGCCGTGGCTGTCACGCGAAGAGGGGTTTTGCAATTACCACAAGTCATAAGGAGGTGTTTTGATGATGGGTTCATGCATGACGGCGGCGCTCTATCTGCTGTCTGCTCCGGCGTGGATTGCCGGGACGAATTCCGTGACGCTATCGAGTTGCGCGGCGAGCTACGTTGGGCAGACTTTCGACCTGCCCGTCGCGCCGCGGCAAGCGACGCTCGCCGTCGCGGTGGCGGGGTGGCACGAACTGGAGGTCAATGGCCGGCGGGTCGGCGATGCGGTGCTCTCGCCGGTGACTTGCCAGCCCGATCAGCGCATCGGCGAGGTCGTTTACGACCTTGCCGGGTTGCTCAAGGCGGGCAGGAACGAGCTTTCGATTCTGCTCGGCAACGGCTGGTGGGCGCAGCTTACCGGCGAGGTCTGGGGCTTCGGACACGCGCCTTGGCACTTTTGCGCCGACGGCACGAAAGGGAGCCGTCCGCCGATGGTGCGCGTTCAGCTGGACGTGGACGGCAAAACGGTGCTGAAGAGCGATGAGACCTGGCGTGCGTGGGATTCGCCGATTGTCTTCAACCAGTTCCGCACCGGAGAGCATTATGACGCCCGGCTCGCCGGACAGCGGCGAAACGAACGCGCGGCGACGGTCTGCCGATGTCCGCCCGGGGTGGTGAGCCGCGAGACGATGCCGCCGTGTCGCGTCTTCCCGCAGGGCGAGCCGGTGCGGACGATTGCCGCGGCGGACGGTTCGACGATCTACGATTTCGGCCACAACATCTCCGGCTGGTGCGAAATCACGGTCGAGGGGCCGGCGGGAGCGTTGGTCAAACTCGACTACGACGAATCGCTCGATGCGACGGGCAAGGCGATGAAAGGCAAGGTGCGGTCGCTCAAGCGCGATTTCGAGCCGGCGGTCGGACACGACGAGTACGTTTGCGCCGGACGCGGCGAGGAGCGCTGGCATCCGCGCTTTGCGTACCACGGCTTCCGCTATGTGCAGGTGACGGCGGACGCCGCCGTGCAAGTGAAGCGGCTGCAGGCGCAATTCGTCCATACCGACTTCGCGTCGGCCGGTTCGCTTGCGACTGATGACCGTCTGTTCGCACGGTTGCAGGCGGCGACGCGCCAATCCTACCTGTCGAATTTCGTCGGCATTCCGACGGACTGTCCGCATCGCGAGAAGAACGGCTGGACGGGCGATCCGCAGCTGGCGTGCGAAACCGGGCTGTGGAATTTCGAGGCGACCGGCGGCTACCGGCATTTCCTCGAAATGGTAATCGATGCGCAGCGTCCCAACGGGGCCGTGCCGTGCATTCTGCCGTGCACCCCGATATTCGGCTATGGCTGGGGGTCCGGTCCGATAGCGGACGCGGTACTGTTCACTTTGCCGCGCGAGATCTTCCGCTTCACCGGCGACGATTCCGCCGCGCGCGGCGCCTATGCGGCGATGAAGCGCTACCGGGAGTTCATCGAAACGCAGCGGCGTGAAGACGGGCTTTACGCGTACGGCCTCGGCGACTGGTGTTCGCCCGTCGGATGCAAGGCGGTCACCGTCAATCTGACCGACAGCGCCATCGTCTGGAGCTTCGACCGCGATCTTGCGTTTTGGGCGCGACGTTTCGGCGATATGGCAGCGGCGGCCAGGGCGGAATCGCGCGCGGCGAGCATACGCGCGGCGTTCAATCGCAAGTTCTACAAGGGGGAAGGCGTCTACGCCAACGGCGAGCAGACCGCGCTCGGGTGCGTTCTCTACTTCAAGGGGCTTTGCGCCGACGGGGCGGAAAAGGCGGTGGCCGAAAAACTCGTGGAATCGGTGCGCGCAAAGCGGCACTGCTGCGATTTCGGCATTCTCGGGGCAAAATGGGTTCCGCGCGCGCTTTCGGAATACGGCTACACCGAGGATGCGTGGAAAATCTTCACCCAGCTGCGCCAGCCTGGCTACCAGTGGTGGTTCGAGCAGGGCGAGGATACGCTGTGGGAGTCGTTCGAAGGGCGGGACTCGCACAATCACATCATGTTCGGCGACGTCTCGGCGTGGGCCTATGAGTATGTCGCGGGCATTCGCATTCTCGCGCCGGGGTTCGGGAAAATCGCCTTCAAGCCCTATGCGCCGCCCGGGGTGCGGCGCTTTGAAGCGCGTCACCGGACGCCGCATGGTGAGATTGTCGCCGGCTGGCGCGAAGGTGCGAACGGCCAGCGCGATTTCTACCTCGAAGCGCCCGACGGGGTCGAAGTGGTGAAATAGCCGCCGACGGGTGTTCGCCGACGGGGTCTGCAGTGCGGCGCAGGCGGGAATCTCCCGCGTTTTGTGGTATACTTGCGGCATGAAAGCGTTCATCCAGCGAGTAGACTCGGCTTCGGTGACCATCGGCGGCGAACGGGTCGCGGCCATCGGCAAAGGCTATCTTGTGCTCTTCGGGGTCGCCCATGCCGACAGCGCGGAGATGGCCGTCAGATTGGCCGAGCGGACGGTCAGGCTGCGCATCTTCGAAGATGCCGCGGGCAAGACCAACCGGTCGATTGCCGATGTCGGCGGATCGATTGTCGTAGTTTCGCAATTCACGCTCTATGCCGACACCGCGCATGGGAACCGTCCGGGATTCTCCCGCGCCGCCCGGCCGGAAACGGCCCAACCGCTTTACGAACGCTACGTCGCCCGGCTGCGGGAGTTGCTGGGCGCCGATCGGGTGGCGACCGGACGCTTTGGCGCCCATATGTCCGTCGCCCTGGTCAACGACGGACCGTTTACCGTCGAGCTGTCAGAAGCGCTCAGGCCGGAGACCAACGGCTGACGGGCGGCCGAGCCTGGCCGGGGGCGCCTGCTTGCGTCCCATGGTTCAGAATTGCTATAATGTCCCAATAATGTTCGGGTTCCTTAAGAAGAGAGAAAAAGGGCCGGTCGTCTTCAAGCGACCGGAACATTGCATTTCCAGGAAGAACATCGATCCGGACGCATTGAGGGTACTCTATCGGCTTTCCCGGCTGGGCTTCACGGCCTATCTGGTCGGCGGCGGCGTGCGCGACCTGCTGATGGGCCGCAAGCCGAAGGACTTCGACGTCGGAACGAGCGCCAAGCCGAACGAGGTGAAGCGGGCGTTCCGCAATTGCTTCCTGGTCGGCCGGCGCTTCCGCCTGGCGCACGTCCGCTTCGGCGAGAAGGTGATCGAGACGGCGACGTTCCGCCAGAATTCGCAGACGGTCGGCGAGATCATCGAACACGCCGCCGAGGGTCCGATGGAAGACAACACCTTCGGCACGCCGCAGACGGACGCCTTTCGCCGCGACTTCACGATCAACGGCCTTTTCTACGACATCCGGGACCTCTCCGTCATCGACTGGGTTGGCGGCATGAAGGACATCGAGAAGAAGATCGTCCGCGCGATCGGCGATCCTGAGATTCGCTTCCGGGAGGATCCGGTCCGCATGATGCGCGCGATCAAGTTCTCGGCGCGGCTCGGCTTCACCATCGAGCGCAAGACGGCGGCGGCGATGCGCAAGTGCCACCGGTGCATCCTGACCGCCGCGGTGCCGCGCGTCTGCGAGGAGGTGTTCCGTCTCTTCACCTACGGCCACAGCGCGGAGGCGTTCCGCCAGATGTACGCGTGCGGCATGCTGGGCGATCTCATCCCCGCGCTGGGCGCGTTTGTCGAGCGGGACGGCGGGCGGAAGTCGAAGACGTTCGCGTATCTGGAGGTGCTGGACCAGTATGAGCAGATGATGTCGGCGAAGGGGCTGGAGGTCTCGAACGGGCTCCGGGCCGCCGTGCTGATGACGGCGATGTTCCGGGCCGAGAGGAAGGAGGGCGCGGGGCGGAAGGTCATGCAGCACATGATGGACGCGCTGCGGATGCCGAAGACCACCTACTTCACGGCCGTCCTGCTGATGGAGTCGACGAACCGCCTGGCCGCCTCGCCACGGAAGGGCAAGCAGCGCTTCGTCCACAACCGCGAGTTTCTCGACGCGCTCGACTACAACCGCATCGTGCTGAGGGCCGAGGGCCGGAGCGAAAGGACGCTTAACGAATGGGCCGACCTCTACGAGGCGAAAAGAAAGGAAACAGAACATGAACCTCAAGAATAACCCGGAGCTCCTGCCCCTGATCGAGTGGTGGGAGAAGGACGGCAGGCAGACCGTCGTCTATCTGCTGGTCGCGGCGATAGCCGTCGGCGGCTGGTATGGCTGGAAGGGACACAGGGCGGCCGTGAAGGCGGCGGCCGCGGACGCGCTGGTCACGGCCTATACGACGGAGGAGCTTGAGGAGGCGGTGACGAAGTTCTCCGGCACCGACACGGCCGGTGCGCTCAGGATTCGCCTGGCGAAGAGCTATTTCGACGCCGGCCGCTACGAGGACGCGCTCGCCCAGTACGAGGACCTGGTCGGCAAGGCGCCGGACGGCTTTGCGGACATTCCCGTCGTCGGCCGGGCGCAGTGTCTGGAGGCGCTCGGCAAGTTCGACGAGGCGGCGAAGGCGTTTGATGCCTTTGCCGAGGCGAACCCGAAAAACTATCTGACGCTGACGGCCCAGCTCGGCGCCGTGCGCTGCTTCGCGCAGGGCGGCGACAAGCAGAAGGCGCTCGCCCGTGTTGACGCGCTGAAGGCCGCGAACAAGGGCGAGGAGCTGGCGACGGCGCGTATCGAGGCGATCGAGCAGCTGGTCACCCGCTTCGGGCAGACGGCGGCGCCGGCGGTCCCCCAGGCCGAAGCGGCGCAGCCCGCTCCACCGCCTGCGGCGAAGCCGGTCGCCCCCAAGGCCGAAGCGAAGCCAGCCGTGCCCCAGGCGGCGGAAGCCAAGCCAGCGGCCAAGTAAGGCGGCTGGATCAGGGCAAAGGCAACCGCCGCGCTCCATGGTGAAAGCGCGGCGGTTGCTGTCTCCAGTCTTCCCGGCGCTTGGCCTCCAGCCGCACGCTGGGCGCAGAAATCGCCGGGTTGCGGCCACGGTAGCGAGGCCGTCGCACTCATGGTATAATACGCGCCCATCATGGAGAATGTCAGCATACTCGCCCGAGTCGCCGCGGAAGTGGGCGTCGGGGCACATCAGGCCGGCGCCGTCAGCAGGCTTCTCGCCGAGGGCTGCACGGTGCCGTTCATCGCACGCTATCGCAAGGAGGCGCACGGCAACCTGGACGAGGTCCAGATCGGCAAGATCCAGGACCGCATCGGCTACTATTCCGAACTGGAGGCGCGCAAGGCGGCCATCCTGAAGTCAATCGGGGACCAGGGGAAGCTGACGGACGAATTGCGCGGCAAGATCGCGGACTGCTGGCAGAAGAGCGCACTCGAAGACCTTTACCAGCCCTACAAGCCGAAACGCCGCACACGGGCGCAGATTGCGAAGGAGAAGGGGTTCGAGCCGCTCGCCGAGGCGGTCTGGAACGGCGACCCGAGCGCACCGATCTTCGCCGCCGCAACCGACGAGGAGCTGCAGTTCGCGCGGGACATCCTCGCCGAGCGCATCGCCGACATCGCCGACGTGCGCGGGTGTGTGCGTACGGCCTTTGCGACGAAGGCGGTGGTGCGGAGCGAGGTCGTTTCGCCGAAGCCGGCCGAGCCGACCAAGTTCGAGCAGTACTACGATTTCTCCGAACCGATTGCCGCGATTCCAAGCCACCGCTATCTTGCCATCCGACGCGGCCAGGCGGAGAAGGTGCTGTGGGTCCGGCTCGAACTGGACGCCGAACCGGTCGTCGAGCGGATGCTGGAAATCCTGCGGGAGCAGGGCGTGCCGGGTGCGCAGGAGCGGAATCCGCGGCACTTCGCGCAGGTCAAACTCGCGGCGGCGGACGCCTACCGGCGCCTGCTGGCGCCGAGCTGCGAGATTGACGTCGCCGTCGAGAAGAAGATGGCGGCCGACCGCGCGGCGGTCGAGGTCTTTGCGGAGAACCTGCGCCACCTGCTGCTCGCCTCGCCGCTCGGCGAAAAGGCCGTGCTTGCGATCGACCCCGGCATCCGCACGGGCTGCAAGGTCGCGATGATGGACGCGACCGGCAAGTATCTCGGCAAGACGGTCATCTTCCCGGCGCAGAAGCCGCTTGAGGCCGAAAAGGCGGTGGCGGTAATCGTTGCGAAATACCATGTCGAGGCAATCGCCGTCGGCAACGGCACGGCCGGACGCGAGACGGAGGCGTTTGTCCGTGCGACGCTGAAGAAACTGCACGCGCAGCATCCGGAGATTCCGACACCGATCGTGGTGAGCGTGAGCGAGGCCGGCGCGTCCGTCTATTCGGCGTCCGAAATCGCGCGCAAGGAGTTCCCCGACCTGGACCTCACCGTGCGCGGGGCGATTTCAATCGGCCGACGGCTGCAGGACCCGCTGGCCGAACTGGTGAAGATCGACCCGAAGGCAATCGGCGTCGGGCAGTACCAGCACGACGTGCATCAGCCGCTGCTCGGCAGCAAGCTCGACGAGGTCGTCGTCAGCTGCGTGAACGGCGTCGGCGTCGAGCTGAACACGGCCTCGGCTCCGCTGCTGGAGCGCGTCTCGGGCCTGACGCCGTCGCTGGCGAAGGCCATCGTCGAATGGCGGGACGCGAACGGCAAGTTCGAGAGCCGCGAGCAGCTCAAGCAGGTGAAGGGCCTCGGGCCCAAGGCGTTCGAGCAGTGCGCGGGCTTTCTGCGCATCCGCGGGGCGAAGAATCCGCTCGATGCGTCGGCGGTGCACCCCGAACGGTACGGGCTTGTCGAGCAGATGGCGGCGGACATCGGCCTGGGCGTCGGCGACCTGGTCGGCAATGCGCTCGCGGCGAAGAAGATCGACATCCGCCGATACGTCTCGCCCGGCGTCGGCGAGCCGACGCTGAAGGACATCGTCGCCGAACTCGTCAGGCCCGGGCGCGATCCGCGCAAGACGTTCGAGCCGCCGAAGTTCCGGGACGACGTGACGAAGATCGAGGACGTGAAGGAGGGCATGAAACTGGAGGGCGTCGTCACCAACGTGACGGCCTTCGGCGCCTTCGTCGATATCGGCGTCCATCAGGACGGACTCATCCACCTTTCCGAGCTGTCGGACGCGTACGTCTCGGATCCGGCGTCCGTCGTGAAGGCGGGCGACCGGCTGCAGGTGACGGTGATCGGCGTCGACCGCGCGCGCCAGCGCATTTCGCTGTCGGCGAAGTCGAGGCCGGTCGTCGGCGGAGCGGGCCTTGGCGGCGGCAACGCGCCGGCTGGCCGCCGTGCGCCGCGCACGTCGTTCGCACCGGCGTCAGGCGCCGGCTTCTCCTGCAATCCCTTTGCGAATCTCTAACGCCTGGCGGAGGAAGGGGTTGTCGCGCTTTTCGGCGCCGATGGTCGTGTGCGGGCCGTGGCCCGGGATGACGAGGGTGTCGTCGGGCAGCGCCGCCAGCCTGACGAGCGACGCGGTCAGCGTCGCCCAGTCGCCGCCGGGCAGGTCGGTGCGGCCGACCGAGCCGGCGAAGAGCGTGTCGCCGGAGAGCAGCAGTTTCTCGGCGGCGAAGTAGTAGCACACGCCGCCGGGGGTGTGGCCGGGCGTCTCGATGATTTCCAGCCCGCGCACGCCGCGCAGCTCACGCGCATCCAGCAGTCCGTTCAGTTCGCCGACCGGCGGATATTCCGGCGGGTACTGGTTCATCGGATGCGAGATGACGCGAACGTCGTCCGCATGCACGTAGACGGGGAGGTCGGGGAACGCCTGCCGAAGCTCGGGGATGGCGCCGAGGTGGTCGAAGTGGGCGTGGGTGAGGAGCACGGCCGCCGGTTCCAGCCCGCGTTTCGACAGGGTGTCGAGAATGCGCTGTGCATCCTGCCCCGGATCGACAATCCACGCCTTGCCGTCTTCGCTCAGAATCGAGCAGTTGACCTCGAACCCGCCTACTGCCATCGTCAGTCTTTCCATCGCTTGCTCCTCCGGCGAAAGTATAGCACATTTTGCCGGGCGAAAGCCGCACGGCGGCCAGGAAGTTGCAGGCAAGGCAAGTTGGGCGATTCGTCGGGGCAAGCGGAAAAGCAAGTTGTCGCGGCAGCGAATTTTCCGCGTCGGCCGGAGGTGTTTGCTCCCCGTCGGTGTTTTTGATAGAATGGCTGAAACAAAAACCAAGGAAAGGAGCGTGATGTGATGGCGATTCGTAATGCGCTGGGGTGGGCGATGGCCTTTGTCGTGGGGTCGGCGTATGCCGTGTCGCTCGACGGCAGGTGGGAACTCCGGCATTTCCCGCAACCGGATTTCAGCGCGGTGCGCGAACTCGCGGACGTGCCGGCGGACGCCGCGAAACTGCCGGCGACCGTGCCGGGCGACGCCTTGCTCGAACTGGAGCAGGCGGGCGTGGTGCCGCCGCTCTTCACCGGCACGAACGTCTGGGCGATGCGCTGCTGGGAGAACCGCCAGTGGCTCTATTCGCGTTCGTTCGTCGCGCCGCGGTTCGATCCGGCGCGCGAGCGGGCCGTCCTGCGCTTCGACGGGCTGGACACCCTGGCCGACGTCTTCCTGAACGGGAAGAAGATCGCCTCCCCGGAGAACATGCAGATCGCGCACCGCCTGGACGTGACGGACGTCGTGCGCGGGGGCGCGTCCAACGAGGTCGCCGTCCTGTTCCGTTCGCCCGTTCTCGAAGCCGAGAAGTACGTGTTCGACACGCATGGCTTCCATTCCTCCGGTTCGGTGGAGTCGGAGCCGCTGCGCAAGGCCTGCCACCAGTTCGGCTGGGACATCTTCCCGCGTCTGATTTCCGCCGGCATCTGGCGTTCGGCCGCCCTGGACATCGAGCCGCGCGCCCGCGTGGACGACGTCTACTGGATCACGAGCCGCATCGACCTCCCGGCGCGGAGCGCCACGCTCCGGGTCGAGTTCAAGACGGTGCTGCCGTTCCGCGAGCGCCTGGGCGCATCGTACCGGATCACGCTTTCCCGCGAGGGGAAGACGGCGTTCGAGCGGACCTATCCGCTGGAGACCGTCGCCACGCGCCGCTCCCTCGGCTTCGGCAACGTCGCGTTCTGGTGGCCGAAGAGCTATGGCGAACCGGCCCTGTACGAGGCGAAGATCCAGATCATCGGCGGCGTCTCGGGCGAGACGATCGCCACGGACGTGCGCAAGATCGGCGTCCGGACCGTGACCCTGGAGCGCGACGACGTCTACTCGGCGGAACGCCCCGGCGAATTCCTCTTCCGCGTGAACGGCGAGAAGATCTACTGCCGCGGCTCGAACTGGGTGCCGCTCGACATGATGCATTCCCGCGACACGCAGCACCTGATTCCCACGCTTGAGCTGTTTTCCGACCTGAACTGCAACATGGTGCGCGTGTGGGGCGGCGGCGTCTACGAGTCGGACGCGTTCTACGACTACTGCGACGCGAACGGCCTGCTCGTGTGGCAGGATTTCATGACCGGCTGCGGCTGCTTCCCGCAGGACGACGCCTACGCGGCCGTGACCGACGCGGAAATCCGCAGCGTGCTGCTGCGCCTGCGCAACCACGCCTCCATCGCGCTGTGGGCCGGCAACAACGAGAACGACCAGTTCATGGTGGGCGAATACCGCGGCACCGTCAGGATCGACCCGAACGTCGAGCGCAATTCGCGCGTGACGATCCCCCGCGTGTGCTGGGAACTCGATCCCGTGCGGCCCTATCTCCCGTCGAGCGAATACTATTCGCCCGACGTGGCCGCGGGCCTGGCCCAGCCGTCCGAAAACCACCTCTGGGGCGCGCGCGGCTACTACAAGGTGCCGTTCTACACGAACTCGCCCGCGCATTTCGTCTCGGAGATGGGCTACCACGGCATGCCCAACCGCTCGACGCTTGAGCGGATGATGACGAAGGAGGGGCTGTATCCCTTCAAGGACGCGAAGTTCACGGCGGAGTCCTGGAACGACGAATACCAGTGCAAGGCGTCGCGGCCGTTCGTCACGGGGGATTACGGCAAGCACCGCAACCATCTGATGTCGAATCAGGTGCAGCTCATGTTCGGGACGCCGTCGACCGACCTCGACGTCTACATCGACCAGTCGCAGGTCGTGCAGGCCGAGGCGATGAAGACCTTCGTCGAGTTGTTCCGGTCGCGCAAGTTCGCGCGGACGACGGGCCTCCTCTGGTGGAACGTGCGGGACGGCTGGCCGCAGCTCTCCGACGCCGTCGTGGACTATTTCTACTCGAAGAAGCTGGCCTACTGGACGATCCGCAACGCGCAGCGGGACCAGATCGTGATGGTGCGGGACGACCACCGCGCGATCGCGGTGAACGACACGCGCGCGGCGGTGGCGGGCTCGGTGGTCGTTCGCGACGCCGTCACGGGGAAGGTGGTGCTGGAGCGCGCGGCCTTCACCATTCCCGCCAACG
>JBJEWA010000085.1:0-40815 GCA_051884805.1 Kiritimatiellia bacterium
CGGCGGTTACCACGCCCCGCAGCGAGGGCGCTGCGGGTACTCGGCTGGCCAGCCCAACGGGTGGACAGCGCCAGTACCCGGCGCGACCCCACGCCGGGGCAGGACCAAGCCCAGTACCCGGCGTGACCCTACGCCGGGCGCGGATTTGATAGAATACGCACATGAAGGCCGTTCCGCTCCTGCTGCTGGCGCTTTGGCTCGCCCCTGCCGGGCGAGCCGACGATGCCGCGCTCGCGTCCGCCGCCGAGCTGACGCGTGCGCTGTCGCGGCAGCAGGAGGATGGCCGCAGGTTCTCGATCCGAGCCGTCGCCACGCTGTCCTGCCGGGAAAACTCGAATTCCTTCCCAGTGGCCGACGAAACGGGTGCGGCCATCATCCGCAAGGAACACGGCCCGCTGTGCGGCCTCCGCGTCGCAGCCGGCGACGTGCTGCGCATCTCCGGTGAGCTGCGGCGCGACTCGAGCAAGTCCCCGCTCTACGCGCACGGCCTCGCAGTCGAACGTCTCGGACGCACCGCCGCGCCGCCCGTGACCGTGCTCGACCCCCGAAAGCTGGAGAGCGCAGACTACGACTATCGGCCCGTGCAGCTCCGGGGCGTCGTGCGCGACCTCATGGCGGACGAAATCGATCCGGACTTCGTGTTCGTCGTCGTCCGCTGCCAGGACGTCTTCCTGCCCATCCCGTTATCCGCCCGCGGCGAACTGGCGGCGCGGGGAAGAGCCCTGATCGGTTCGACCATCGACCTGACCGGCGTCTGCGATCCCACGCACATCGGCTTTCGCGCGCAGATCGGCAAATGCATCTACCCGATCAGCGAAGCCGACGTCGTCATCACGGAGAACCCCGGCGACGACGAGTTCGCCGCGCCGGACGTCGGGCGGCTGGCGCACCTGTCGCCCGGTGCGATCTCCCGCCAGGACCGGCACTGCGCACACGGCAAGACGATCGCCGTGCTGCACGACCGGACTTTCGTCCTCAAGACCTCCGACGGACGCTTCGTCGCGGTCAAGCCCTCCCAGGGCGAACTGCCGCGCTACGGCGACTGCGTCGACGCCGTCGGCTTTCCCGAAAGCGACCTCTACCGCATCAACCTCGTGCGCGCCGTCTGGCGCTCGGGCGGGCGGTGCGAGGACGTCCCCGACGAACCGGTCGCCTGCACCTCGCCCCGCGCGCTGCTGGCGGACGAACGGGGCCGCATGCGCTTCGACTCGTCGGCCTACGGCGCCACCGTGCGCATCCGCGGCGTCGTGCACGCGCTGCCGTCGCCGGAGGACAAGGCGGGGCTATTCGGCCTCTTCGGCGACGGCTACTCGATACCGGTCGACGCCAGCGCTGTGGCCGGCGCAGCCCGCAGCATCGGGGGCGGCTGCGAAATCGAAGTAACGGGAACCTGCATCCTCGAGTCCGAGGCCTGGCGTCCCAACCTGGTCTTCCCGAAGATCGTGCGCGCGATCGTCGTCCCCCGGTACGCGAGCGACATCCGCCTCGTCTCGCGGCCGTCGTGGTGGACGGTCGGGCGTCTGCTGCCGGTCGTCGGCGCACTGGCCGCGCTCCTGTGCGTCATCCTGGCCTGGAACGTCACCCTGCGCCGGCTTGCCGCACGGCGCGGCCGGGAGCTGTTCAAGTCGCAGATCGCCAAGGTGTCGTCGGAACTGCGCATCGGCGAACGCATGCGGCTCGCGGTCGAACTCCACGACTCGGTCACGCAGAACCTGACCGGGGTCACACTGCAGCTGGACGCCGCCGCCGATGCGCGCGCCGCCGACCCCAAGGCCGCCGACGCCCTGCTCGCCGTCGCGCGCCGTGCCCTGCAGTCCTGCCTCGACGAACTTCGCCGCTTCCTCTGGGACCTGCGCAGCGAGGCCCTGGAGACGACGGACTTCAACGAGGCCATCCGCATTGCGCTCAGGCACATCGCCGCCCGCGCCGACATCGCCGTCCGTTTCAACGTCAGCCGGTCGCGCCTGTGCTACGCGACCGCCCATGCGATCCTGCAAATCGTCCGCGAGCTGACGATCAACGCCATTCGCCACGGCAAGGCGACGAAAGTTCGAATCGTCGGCGAGATGCTGCCCGACCGCATCCGCTTCGCCGTCACCGACAACGGCTCGGGCTTCGACCCCGCCGCCGCGCAAGGGCCTGACGAGGGCCATTTCGGCCTGAACGGGATTCGTGAACGCCTCAAGAACCTGCACGGCGTCATGAACCTCGCCTCGGCGCCGGGGCAAGGCGCCCGCGCCGAAATCTCCATCTTCCTGCCGCAACGCTCCTGCACACCATGAAGCCGATCCGAATCGTCATCGCCGACGACCATTCCGTCGTCCGGCTGGGGCTGATAGCCCTCTTCAAGTACCAGCAGGGCCTCAAGGTCGTCGGCGAGGCCGACGACGGGGAGTCGGCGCTCGAGCGCGTCGCCGCACTGAAGCCAGACGTGCTCGTCCTCGATCTGATGATGCCCGGCATGGACGGGGCCACGACGGCGCAACTCGTCCGCGAACGCGCGCCGGAGACGAAGATCCTCATTCTGACTTCGTTCGGGACCTCGGCCGATCTCGCGCGCGCAGTCGCGGCGGGAGCCTCCGGCGCCGTCCTCAAGGGCGCCGCCAACGAAGAGCTGCTGGCGGCCATCCGGACGGTGGCGGCGGGCGGGCAGGCGTTCTCCGCCGAAATCGAAGGCTCCCTCCGGGACATGCCGGAGCCGCCCAGCTTCACCCGGCGTCAACTGCAGATTCTCGAGTCCGTCACGCGCGGACTGACCAATCCCGACATCGCCAGGCAGCTCGGCATCTCCACCGACGCCGTCAAGCAGCACCTGAACGCCATCTACCAGAAGCTGGACGTCTCTACGCGCACCGAGGCCATCACCGCAGCCCTGCGCCGCCATTTGCTGAAGTTCTGAGCCGATCATCCATGTAAGGCGGGGACGATGCCGCCGCTGGATTAGGCGGAAAACGTGCCGCCAGGGCGAAAAAAATCCCGCGCGACCTTGATTAGCGGTCGAAAGCGGGTTGACAGTCTCCAGCGAACTGGTGGAGAAGAAGAGATTCGAACTCTCGACCCCCACGTTGCGAACGTGATGCTCTACCAACTGAGCTACTTCCCCATTCGCGGAAACGGGTGATAGTATACCATAATCTGCCCGAATGACGCAAGGGGGTATTTCTGCTCCCCGACGAGAGGACGAGAGAGACCAAAGAGACAAGCGGGAAGAACCGGAGAAGCGCTGATAAGGCGCAGCCCAGCCCGATTCATGCGGTGCGTGGGCCACGGCGTCCCTTTGGCCTCTCCAGTCCCTCTCGTCCATGTCCGCGCCCCGGCGTGAGGACACGCTGGGTGCTAACGGCGCGTGGGCCACGGCGTCCCTCTAGCCCCTCCTGTCCCTCTCGTCCATGTCCGCGCCCCGGCGTGAGGACACGCTGGGTACTAACGGCGCGTGGGCCACGGCGTCCCTTTGGCCCCTCTCGTCCCTGTCCGCGCCCCGGCGTGAGGACACGCCGGGTACTAGCGGCGCGTGGCCACGGCGTTCCTCTAGCCCCTCCTGTCCCTCTCGTCCATGTCCGCGCCCCGGCGTGAGGACACGCCGGGTACTAGCGGTGCGTGGGCCACGGCGTCCCTCTGGCCCCGCCTGTCCCTTTCGTTCCTATCCGCGCCCCGGCGCGAGGACACGCCGGGTACTCAGCTTGGAGAGGGTTGCGCTGACCAGCAGAGTACCCGCAGCGCCCTCGCTGCGGGGCGTGGTAACAGTCGCCGGGGACTCGTCCGGTCAGCGGCCGACGGCCTTGCGATAGCGGGCGATGAGCTGGTTGGTCGAGGCGTCGTGCCGGCCGGACGGCTTCTTCGCGGTCAGGTCGCTGAGCACGCCCTTCGCAAGCACCTTGCCGAGCTGCACGCCCCACTGGTCGAAGCTGTAGATGTTGAGGATCACGCCCTGCGTGAAGACCTTGTGCTCGTAGAGGGCGATGAGCGCGCCGAGCGTCTCGGGCGTCAGCTTGTCGCAGAGCAGCGTGTTCGTCGGCCGGTTGCCCTCGAATGTCTTGAACGGCACGAGTTCCTCCGGCACGCCCTCCTCGCGGCACTGCTCGGCCGTCTTGCCGAACGCCAGCGCCTCGGTCTGCGCGAAGAGGTTCGCCATCAGCTTGTCGTGCAGGTCGCCGATCTCGTTGTGCGTCTGGCAGCAGCCGATGAAGTCGCACGGGATGAGGTGCGTGCCCTGGTGGATGAGCTGGTAGAACGAATGCTGGCCGTTCGTGCCGGGCTCGCCCCACTCGATCGGCCCCGTCTCGCGGTCGACGACGTTGCCGTCCCGGTCGACGCCCTTGCCGTTCGACTCCATGTCCATCTGCTGGAGATACGCCGGGAAGCGCGCGAGATACTGGTCATAGGGCAGACAGCAGTACGTCTCGGCGCCGTAGCCGTTCGAATAGAGGATGCCGAGCAGCGCCATCACGACCGGCATGTTGCGCTCGAACTTCGCCGTGCGGAAGTGCTTGTCCATCTTCCAGTAGCCGCGGAGGAAGCGGGCGTAGTTGTTGCGGCCGATGGCGAGCATCAGCGAAAGGCCGATGGCCGACGGCAGCGAATAGCGCCCGCCGACCCAGTCCCAGAACGGGAACATATTCGCGGACGAGATGCCGAACGCCGTCACCTCCCTTTCCGCCGTCGAGAGCGCGACGAAGTGCTTCGCCACGGCCTTCTGGTCGCCGAGCTTCTCCACCAGCCAGGCCTTCGCGGCCTCGGCGTTGGACATCGTCTCCTGCGTGGTGAACGTCTTCGAGGCGACGATGAAGAGCGTCTGGTCGGCCTTCACCTCGCGCAGCGTCTCCGCGAGGTGCGTCGAATCGACGTTGGAGACGAAGTGGAACTTCAGGTAGCGCTTCGCGTACGGCGTCAGGGCGATGTTCGCCATGACGGGGCCGAGGTCGCTGCCGCCGATGCCGATGTTGACGACGTACTTGATGCGCTTGCCGGTGAAGCCCTTCCACTTGCCCTGGCGCACGAGGTCAGAGAAGTCGCCCATCTGCCTGAGGACGGCGCGCACGGCCGGCATCACGTTCCTGCCGTCGACCGTCACCCGCGCCTTCGGATCGCAGTTGCGCAGGGCGGTGTGCAGCACCGCGCGGCCCTCCGTCGCGTTGATCTTCTTGCCCGTGAACATCTTTTCGATCTCGGCCTTCAGCCCGGATTCCTCGGCGAGCTTCACGAGCGCCTTCATGACCGTGCGGTCGATGCGGTTCTTCGAGTAGTCGAGGAACCATCCGGCCGCGTTCAGCGAGAACCTCGCCGCCCGCGCGGGATCCTCCGCAAAGAGCTCCTTGATCGTCTTCTTCGAACTCGCCGTCATCGCGACGTCGAGGTTCGCCCACTTGTCGGTCTGCTCGACCTTCTTCGCTATCTTAGCCATGTCAGTTGGTCTCCTTTGGAACTGCAAATCCGCATCGGCGTCACGGCAGCCTGCCCAGCACGAACATCTCCACATACGGCACTCCGCCCGCTTCCTCATAGCTTTTCAGGGCAGGCTTATCGTGGCTGAAACGGGAAAGTGGTCGGACGGATGGCGATCCGTGTCCGGACGCCTGTCGTCATGCGTCGCGAAGTCGAAGACGCGCGTACCGTCCGAAACGTAGATGTAGTCGATGCAATAGTCCGGGTACCGCTTGCCGTCCACCTCGACCGGACCGTCCGCGTACTTGCCGAAGCCATGAAAGGTGTTGTGCGGACCCGTGGTCCTCTCCGCGAGATCGCGCGCATCCTTCAGGAACTTTCGCACAGCGACCGCCGGCGTCTCATCATAGCGGCAGTTGTGGTCGCCAGTGAAGACGATCGGCACGCCCTGGCCGAACTCCTTCATCCGCTTGATGATGAGCAGCATGCCCTTCTCCCGGGCCTCCGCCGAGACGTGGTCGGTGTGCGTGTTCGCAAAGCAGAAAACCCGGCCCGTCGACTTGTCGCGCAGGACGAGATACGAGCAGACGCGCGTGCAGGCCGTGTTCCAGCTCTTGGACGCAGGCACCTCCGGCGTCTCGGACAGCCAGAACGTGCCGGACTTCAGCGCCTCGAACCGGCTCTTGCGATAGCAGACGGGCGACGCCTCCCCCGACTTCCGGTCGGCCTCGCGATGATCGCCGACAAAGGCGAACTCGGGCAGGTTCGCGCGCAGGTACACGGCTTGGTCGGGACACACCTCCTGCATGCCGAAGGCGTCGAGATCCATCTTCCTCACCAGCGCGACAAGATCGGCCTGGCGGGAATTCCAGTCGTTGCCCGTTCCGAGATCCGCCTGCCCGTTCGCCGACAGGCGGATGTTGTAGCTGCCGACGCGCAGCGTGTCCGTCGGCGTCGCGCAACCGGCCAGCAGGACGGACAGCGCCACTCCCAACAGGAGGCGAAGCCCCTTCGCTTTCATTTACCTGGTTTCCTTCGCTATCGGCTCGAGTCCGAGCGTTTTCCATGCCAGCGCCGTGGCGACGCGCCCCTTCGGCGTGCGTTCGAGATAGCCTTCCATGATGAGGAACGGTTCGTAGGCCTCCTCGATCGTGTCCGGCTCTTCGCCGACCGAGACGGCGATCGTCGAAAGGCCGACGGGGCCGCCCCCAAACTTCACGCAAATCGTCTCCAGGACCTTCCGGTCCATTTCGTCCAGCCCGTGCGGGTCGATCTCCAGCAGGCCGAGCGACTCCTTTGCGACCTCGCCGGTGATGAAGTTGCCGGCCCTGACCTGCGCATAGTCGCGCACGCGCCGGAGCAGGTTGTTCGCGATGCGCGGCGTGCCGCGGCTCCGGCGCGCGATCTCCAGCGCACCCCCTGCGTCGATGTCCACGCCGAGCCTGGCCGCCGACCGCGTCACGATGTCCGCCAGCTCGGCCGGCTCGTAGTAGGAGAGCCGGTTCACAAGCCCGAAGCGCGCGCGCAGCGGCGCCGCAATGAGGCCGATCCGCGTCGTCGCCCCGACGAGCGTGAAGCGCGGCAGATCGAGCCGGACGGAGCGCGCGTTCGGCCCCTGGTCGAGCATGATGTCGATCGCGTAGTCCTCCATCGCGCTGTAGAGGTACTCCTCGACCGTCTTCGCCATGCGGTGAATCTCGTCGATGAAAACGATGTCGCCGGGTTCGAGCGAGGTGAGGAGCCCGGCCAGGTCGCCGGGCTTGGTGATGACCGGTCCGGAGGTCGTCTTCACGCTGACGCCCATCGCCTCGCCGAGGATGTAGGAAAGCGTCGTCTTGCCGAGGCCGGGCGGACCGGAGAAAAGGACGTGGTCGAGCGATTCGCCGCGGTCCTTCGCCGCCTGCACGGCCAGCATCAGCCGGTCGCGAATCTTCTCCTGACCGACGAAACCGTCAAAGTCCGTCGGACGAAGCCGGTTGTCGAACGCATTGTTGCGCCGATTCAGTTCCTCGCTGCTCCGTCCGCCTTCCATGTCCAAACCGTCATCCGCACCAGACGCCGCGCCTACTTCATCCGGCCCGTGTAGGCGTCAGCGCCGGCATTGTCGATCTTCGTGGCGAAGAAGCGGTCGGCAGCCGCGCTGCGCCCATTGTCCCACGGACGCGGGCCACCCGCGAGCTGGACGGCCCAGAGCTTGAGCTGCTTCTTGTGCCAGTTCACCATGCAGTTCGTTCCCCAGGCGCCGCCATGGCCGAACCACTGGTCTTCCCCGTCCCGCTCGGGCGCGCTGAGGCCGAGAGAGTAGCCGCCGAGCCCGGCCGGACGCGTCGAAACCGCGAGCAGCGACTTCACGGTCTCCTCCTTGAGGATGCGCGCGCCGTTCTCGCCGAGGCCGAGGTTCATCAGCATCTTGTAGAACTTGAGCTGGTCGTTCGCCGTCGTCCAGAGCCCGGCGCCGGCCGAGGCGAAGATGCGGCTGCGGTCGTTGTACGGACGCTGCTCCCAGCCATGCTCGTAGAGATAGGCAGCCGGCGCGTTCGACTGGCAGGTGTAGCTCTCGACGAGATGCGCCAGCTGGTCCTCCGTCGGCCAGAAGGTGGTGTTCGTCATCCCCAGCGGATCAAGCACGTTCTGCTGGAGATAGTCTTCCCAGCGCATCCCCGTCACCACCTCGACCACGGCGGCGCCGATGTCGATGCCCGTGTTGGAATACTGCACCTTCGTGCCGGGCTCAAAGAGCAGCGGACACGCCGCCGCAATCGCCGCCGTCTGACGAAGCGGCGCACCGCCGGACCAGCCGCCGCCCCGGATGCCCGGCTGCTTCGCGCAGATCTCGAACGGGAAGCCGCCCGTATGGTTCAGGACCATCCGGACCGTCAGGACGTTCTTCGCCCTGCGGAGCGTCTTCACGCCGTCCTTCTCGCCGGCGTCAATCCAGAGCGTCTTGAACTCGGGCAGATACTTCGACACCGGATCGTCCAGCGTAATCTTGCCCTCTTCGACCAGCTTCGCGATCGTCACGCCACAGAAGCCCTTCGTCTGGGAGCACTGCATATAGACGTCGTCCATCGTGATCTTGCGCTTCGCCGCAACGTCCGCATAGCCGACGCAGGCGACTTCCTGCACACCGTCCTTGTAGAAGACGCTGATGGCGCCGGGCAACTGGCCGTTTTCCACGTACGGCATCAGCGCATCCTTCGCGAACGTCGTCGGCGAGTCCTTCGGCCCGTTGCAAACGGAGCAGCACCCGGCCAACAGGACCGCGCCCAGAATTGCCGCCAGCATTTTCTTCGTAGTCATTCGTACTCCTTTATTTGACCTTGCCCTTGGCTATCGCCACTTCAGTCCCCTCCTCTCGTCACAACCGAGAACGAGGTTCATATTCTGAATCGCCGCGCCGGACGCGCCCTTGCCGAGATTGTCGAAGCGCGCCACCAGCACCGCCCGGTCGGCATTGCCGCAGACGGTGATCTCCAGGTCATCACGCCCGGTGAACGCCGCCGACGATAGGAACCCGCCCTCGTCGGCCGCCGGGTCCTCCGCCAGCCGCACGAGACCGTTGCCCCGGTAGTAGGCGCGATAGCAGGCGCGAATCGCCCCGACGGACTTGCCGAACAGCTGGACCGTCACTTCCATGCCGCTCAGGTGCGGCACGACGACCGGCGAGAAACACGGCGCATGGACAAGGCCGCAGATCCTGGCCATTTCCGGCAGGTGCTTGTGCGACTGCCCGAGCGCATACTGGCGACCGCCGAGATAGAGCGGAGGAGGCGGATTCGCGGCCGGGCGCTCCCGGTCCGCTCCGGCGCCGTCCTTCAGCTCCTGCTCGTATTGCGCAATCATCTTCTTGCCGCCGCCGGAATAGCCGGTCAGCGAAAACGCACACAGCCGCTCGTCGGCGGCAATCAGCCCGTTGCGGACCAGCGGCTCGACCAGCGCGACAAAGCCGCTTGCGTGGCAGCCGGGATTGGCGATGCGCTTCGCGTTCGCGATGCGTTCGCGCCGCCCGGTCAGCTCGGGGAAGCCGTATTCCCAGCCGTCGGCGACGCGGTGCGCCGTCGAGGTGTCGATGACGACCGTTGCGGGATTGTCGACGAGGGCGACAGCCTCGACCGCCGCCGCGTCGGGCAGGCAGAGGAATGCGACGTCCGCCCCGTTCAGAGCCGCACGCCGCGCCTCCGCATCCTTACGCAGCCCGTCGGGCAGCGTGACGACCTCCAGATCGTCACGCTCCGCCAGCCTTTCGCGAATCCGCAGGCCGGTAGTGCCGGCCGACCCGTCGATGAAGACCCTTTTCACAGCTTCCTTCCTCCGGCCCCGCCGACCGCCGGCTCATTCCCACTCGATGGTGGCCGGCGGCTTCGGCGTGACGTCCCACACCACCCGATTGACGCCCTTCACCTTGGTCGCGATCTTCTCGGCAACCATGGTGACGAACTTGAACGGCAGCTCGACGACGCCGGCCTTGACGAACTGCGACGTCGTGATGGCGCGAATGCCGATGACGTAGCCGAAGGTACGCGCACCGTTCCTGACGCCGACGGACTTGACGTTCGTCATGATCGCGAAGAACTGCTGCGCCTTCCGGTCGAGTTTCGCCTTGCGCATCTCGTCGCGGAAGATGAAGTCGGCCTGACGGAGGATGTCGAGCTTCTCCTTGGTGAGCTCGCCGATGCAGCGGACCGCGAGACCCGGCCCCGGGAACGGCTGGCGCATGACCATCTCCTCGGGAATGCCCAGGAACCGGCCGACCTTGCGCACCTCGTCCTTGTAAAGGTACTTCACCGGCTCGACAAGCCCCTTGAAGATGATGTCCTTCGGCAGACCGCCGACGTTGTGGTGAGCCTTGACCGCCTTGTGACCGCCGACGCCGGACTCGATGATGTCGGGATAGATCGTGCCCTGGCCGAGGAAGTCGATGTCGCCCAGCTTCTGCTTGAGGTCGCGCGCGGCGTCGGCGAAGACGCTGATGAATTCGCCGCCGATGCACTTGCGCTTCTGCTCCGGATCGACGATGCCCTTCGCCTTGTCGAGGAAGCGCTGCTCGCAGTCGAGCGCGATCAGGTTGATGCCGAACTTGCCCTTGAAGACCCGCTTGACTTCCTTCGCCTCGTTGAGACGCATGCAGCCGTGGTCGACGAAGACGCAGACCAGCTGCTTGCCGATCGCCCGGTGCAGCAGAACCGCGCAGACGCTCGAGTCCACACCGCCGCTCATCGCGAGCAGCACTTTCCGGTCCCCGACCTGCGCCCTGATGGCCTCGATCTCGTTCCTGACGTAGGTCCTGGCGTTGAAGGTCCTGCCGACCTTCGCAAGACGCGCTTTCTCTGCCTGATTCATGCCCGGTTCCTTTCGTGTTGAAAACCCGTTCGCCGCGGCGGAACTCAGCCTCTGCCGAGCCGCTGGCCGGAGTAGCGGTTGCGGTGAATCGGCCCCCACCACCACTCGTTGTCGAGATACCACCGGACGGTCTTGCGGATGCCCGTCTCGAAGTCCTCCTCGGGCTTCCAGCCCAGATCGTTCATCAGCTTCGACGGGTCGATTGCATAGCGCAGGTCGTGGCCCGGACGGTCCGCGACGTAGGTAATGAGCTCCTCGAACCGTTCGACCGGGCGGGAGGTCGCCAGGTTGAGCGGCTTCCGGGGAACCAGCTCGTCCATGATTGCGCAAATCGTCCGGACGACCTCCAGGTTCGTCCGCTCGTTGTGTCCGCCGACGTTGTACGTCTCGCCGTCGGCGCCCTTCTCGTTCACGAGGCACAGCGCCTTGACGTGGTCTTCGACATAAAGCCAGTCACGCACGTTCGCGCCCTTCCCGTAGACGGGCAGCGGCTTGCCGTCGAGGCAGTTGAGGATGACGAGGGGAACCAGCTTCTCGGGGAAGTGGTACGGCCCGTAGTTGTTGGAACAGTTCGTCAGGCGGACCGGCAGACCGTAGGTGTCGTGCCAGGCGCGGACGAGATGGTCGGAGGACGCTTTCGAGGCCGAATACGGCGAATGCGGCGAGTAGGGCGTCTGCTCCGTGAAGCAGCCGTCCGCGCCAAGCGTGCCGTAGACCTCGTCCGTCGAGATGTGCTGGAACACGAAGGACGGATGCTCCCGCCACCACTTCAGGGCCGCCTGCAGCAGCGTCGCCGTGCCGACGACATTCGTGCGGACGAATTCGCCGGGGCCGTCGATCGAGCGGTCGACATGCGACTCGGCGGCCAGATGAAAGACCGTGTCGGGCCTGAACGCGGCGAAAGCCCGGTCCATCGCCTCCCGGTCGCAGATGTCGGCGATGAAGAGGTCGAGCGGACGCGACTCCGAGAGGTCGAGAACGCCCGGCGCGGGCAGGCTGGCGCAGTCCAGCCCAGCCTCCTTCAGCGATTCGGGCACGCCAGCATACGTCAGCTTGTCCACGACCAGGACGCGCGCCCCCTCGTGCCTGACCAGATGGCGAACCAGCGCGGAACCGATGAAACCGCAGCCGCCCGTAACGATGCACCGCCTATTCCTCATCGTGATACCCCCTCGGTGTGACATCCTTGTCCGCAGCACCACTCTCCGCACCCTCCGTCGCCTGGCCGTCTTCCCCGGCGTCCTCCTCGTCGTCGGCATCCGGACGGTAGCCGTAGCCGTAGCCATACCCGTACTTGTGGTAATAGCCATGGCGGTGCGAATGGGCCGAGAAGGCATCGGCGCTGGACAGCGCAATGTCGTTGACGACGACGCCGAGGATGTTGGCCCCCGCTTCGGTCAGGCTGCGCGAGCAGAACTGGATGGGCTTGAAGTGCGTCCGGTCGGGGCAGCACATGATGATGACGGAGTCAACCAGCACGGAAAGGGAGACGACGTCGCCGACGACGCCGTACGGCGGAGCGTCCACCACGACGTGATCGTAGTTCGCGCGGGCCCACGCGAAGAACTCGGGGACGACGGCCGAACCGAAGATCTCCGCCGGCGTAATGCCGTCCGGCGCCAGCGAACAGATGACGTCCAACCCCTGCACCGACGTGTGCCGCACCAGCCGCGAAAAGTCCGTCTGCTTGCCAGCGGCCGACTGGAGCGCATGCGAGAAACTGTCCTCCTTGGCGATCTCCAGGCCCCAGATCTTCGCCACGCGCGGACGGCGCAGGTCGAAGTCGACGTGCAGGACGCGGCGCCCGGCCTGCGCGTAGGAAATCGCCAGCGAAGAGGAGGTGATCGTCTTGCCCTCGCCCGGCTGCGTCGAGATGACGAGAATGCAGTGGCTCAGCGCCTCGTACCGGGGGGAGTCCAGCAGGTTCCTGAATCCGGCCACGGATTCGGAGAACTGGGAATACTTGTCCTCGACCAGGCATTTCGCGACCGCATCGCGCGTCTTCCGCTGGATGTGCGGCAGGACCGCCAGCACCTTCAGCGAAAGCCGGCCCTCGATGTCGGCCAGGTTGACGACCGTGTCTTCGAGATTGTCGATCACCAGCACGAACAGGACGCCGGAGCAGAGCGAAAGGAAGATGCCGGCGCCGAAGATGACCAGCGGATTCGGCAGCACCGGCTTGTCGGGAACCGACGCAGGGCGCCCGACCCGGACGATCTCGTTGTTCGACTCGGCGGCGAGCCGGGCCTCGTTCTCGTTCAGCATCAGCCCCTTCAGCAGCTCGTTGGCGATCGACGACTCGTCCTCCAGGCTCTTCAGCCCGGATTCAGCGAGCACGATGCGCTGGGAGACGGACGCCTGCTCGTTGCGCAGGTCCTCCTGCTTATGCCGGAGATTGGCCAGCTGGTTCCGCGTCACCTTCAGCATCGCCTGCCCGGTCAGGAGCGCACGCGCCGCGGCGTCGAGAAAGCGCGTCTTGGATAGATCCAGCATCTTCTTCTTGGCGATGACCTCCGGATGGCTGTCGGTGAAGGCCAGGATCAGCTTCTGGTACTCGCCCTCCGCATCCTGATACAGCCGGAATTCCTCCGCAATCTCCTGGGCGCGGGGCACGCCCGTCGCGAGGTTGCCGAAGCTGGACGGATCCTTCTGGACGGCCGAGAGCATCTTCTCCCATTCGATGAGCTGGGTCTCCTCCGCTTCGAGGACCAGGATGTCGCCGGTGGTCTTGGAGAGGGCCTGGCCGACGGTCTCCAGCGTCGAACGCAGGGCGTCCACCTTGTTGGCGGTGCGGAATTCGAACAGCTGCTTCTGGATCTTGTCGACTTCGCGGCGCTTGCGCTCGACATTGCCGTGAATCTGGGAAACCGCCTTGTCGCAGCGGACCTTGTTCTCCTCCTCGGTGAAGGCCTCGATGGCCTCCGCGTAGGCATTGGCCAGATCGGCGCACAGCGCGGGGGACTTCGAGCGGAGCGAGATCCGGATGATGCGCGAGTTCCGCACCAGTTCGATTTCGGAGCCGACAAGGACGGAGACGATGTCCTCGTCCGAAACCGTCGACGACGGACGGCTCGCCCGGTACTGCTGGATGATCTTGGTGACGATCTTCTCGGACCGCCAGTCGGAGATGCGGGTGTTGAAGATTTCGGAATAGGAGTTGCCGTAGTCGGGCGTCGCCTCGGCAATCACGCCCGACCCGCCGCCCCGGCTGCCGCCGGAAAAGCGGCGCATGTCCATCGTGAACTCGCTGGTCGCCTGGTAGATCGTCGGCGAGATGCGGTAGACCGCGAACGAGACGATCAGGCCGACGATCAGGAACACGAAGACCGAAAGCCACCGCTGCGAGATGACGCGCATCATGCGCGACAGCGTGATCGTCCCCACGACCGAGTCGCCTGCGCCGTCACCATCCCGGCCGCCGTAGGCCATGCCGCCATACGCGCCGTATTGCCCGCCGTAGGCGGCGCTGCCGTAATGCCGGCCGGCGCCACCATAGTAGATCGGCTGCCTGCCGCCATAGTAGATCGGGGAAGAACCCTTGCCCCCGTAGTAAATCGGTTTGTCAGCCATTCCTATCCCTCTTCTTCCTCGGGAACGACGCCGCGGAGACGGCCATCATCGACGCGACCGCCAGCAGCGCATCGGCGCGCATCGGCGAACAGTCGCAAAACCCGACCGCAACCAACAAGACGAAGCCCAGCGGCAGCAGCAGACAGGCCGGATGGGGCAGCGCCCGCGCGGCGATGCCGCCAACCAGCCGACGGCCGTAGGTGAACAGCAGGAAGCCAAACGGCAGGGCGAAGACCGCGAACCCGACGATGCCGCGCTCGGCCAGCAGCTGCCACCAACCGTTGCTCATGGCCGAGACGCCGCGGGGAAACGCCGTCCAGGCCTCTGCCGCCGCATGGAACCGGAAGTCCAGCAGGAAGGAATCCAGCCCCGTGCCAATCCACAGATGCGACAGCCAGGCCTTCAGCGCCACGTGCGAAAGCAACGCCCGCGTTTCCCAGAAGCGCCCGGGAAAGAGCAGCTTGTTCGCGTACGCATCCAACCGACCGGAAACGGCCTCTTCCGGCAGCAGGGCGACCGCCATCAGTCCTCCGAGGACGATGGCCGTACCGCCGATGACCAGCATCTTGAACTCGCCGGAGGACTGAAGGTTGCGCTTGGAATAGAAGAACGAGTACCCGAGCAGAATCAGTTCGGCGAGGCCGATGCCGGCCGAAAGATAGGCCGGCGAGAAGGAAAATGCCCCGGCCGCCGTCCCGCCGACCGAGAAGATCAGCAGGACCATCGCCAGATTCCAGCGGCACTCAAACGCGGCCACCAGCGCCACGGTGCCGCAGAGCAGCAGCAGACCGTAGGCAAAGCCGACGAACGAGCAAGCCGCGTTCGTCGGCTCCAGCAACGCCAGGGCCGCGGGCTGCCCGCAGAAGGCGGCAAGATGCGACACGGCGGCGGCGATTCCGCCCAAGGCCGAGGCAATCAGAAGAAAGGCCATCCGCGCCTGCAGGCCGAGCGAGTGACGATGCCCCTGCAGGAGGACGGTCAGCGCCACGGCGACGGCGAACGGCAGCATGCCAGCGGTTCCGACCGATCCCGGCAGAATCGGGAACGTCCCCTCCGCGACAAACCATTTCGACGTTTCCGCATCGTACGCGAGCGCAATGCCGGTGTTGATCGCCCGGACACCCGCCACGACCACGATGACCAGCGACGCCCAGGCGAGGGGATCGCGGACGATGCCCCGCAGCACGCGCCGACGCGCATCATGCAGATGCTCGCCACCGCGAACCGACGGCTCCAGAATCGTCCACAACGCGGCCGGCAGCGAAAGCCACAGCATGACGATCGCCAGCGTCTCCCGCGCCACCAACGGGAAAAGAAAGAGCGGCGCGACTGTCAGTACCGCCAGATGCGCCGCGCAGCCAAACTTGGCGATGAGCTTCTGCACTTCAGTAGGACAACCGGACACCGACCGTCGCACGCCAGCGGTCATAGTCGTACATGTCGTTGCGGCTGCTCGCCTCGTCGTTCATCGACTTCTGGTACTCCAGGTAGGCGAAGGTGGAGAAGAAGCGGTTCAGCGAATAGTCGAGCCCAATGCGGCCCGTAATGATGTTAAGGACGTAGTCCCAGTCGCCGCCGTCGCGAAGCGCATACTCCTGCGTCTCGCGACGGTAGCGGAGGTCGAGCGTCGCGCGCAGCTTGCCGCGCACCATGGATTTCGCCAAGCCCCAGCTGAGCGAATCGACCCGGGACCGCGTGGCATATTGACGCTCGGACGGCTGGTAGTAGCTCGTCGCCAGGAGCATCGTGTTCCAGGTCTCGCCGATCTTCCAGTTGCCGCTGGCCGTGTAGACGAAGCCGTTGTTCGAGCCCAGCCCGTCGCCATACTCGAAGCGGCTCCAGCCGGCGAGCAGGCGATAGGAAATCCGCTCCGTCATGTACGAGCCGATGCCGCCCTGAATCGACCACCCCTGCGAATCGCCCGCATAGCCGCTGCCGCTCAGGTTGTCCTGACTGTAGCCCTGATAGGAGCCAGACAACAGGATGTCCGTCCACTTCGAAGGCGCGAAGCCCGCCTCGGCGCCGACCGTCCAACGGTCCCAGCCGTAATACGCGCCGAGATTCTTCGCGTCATCCGTGTAGTCGAGCCAGTAATAGCTCGCATTGACGTCACCATGCCAACGCTCGTTGATCCGCCGCTGGATGGCGCCCGAAAGCTGCAACTGCCGATAGTCGCCGCTGTAGTTCGACCCGTCGGAAAGCGTCAGATCGTCCGCCCGGGTAATCTGCTTGAAGCTTTCACCGAGAATGAGCGACCACCCCTTCTCCGAACCCGAGGAATTTGACCAGTTCCAGCGGACGTCCTGCCCGTATTCATGCCGGGATTCGTGCTGACGATCCTCGAAATACTGCCGGTAGTTGTAGAAGGCGCTCATGAGGAGCGACCAGTTCTCGGCATTGTACGCCAGGCCCAACGTCGGGCTGATCGTCCACAGACAGTCTTCATTGCCCTTGCTGCGAGCGCCAGAGCCGACATTCGAGTCGTAGGTCAGCGACGTCGAGACATAGGGCCGCAAGGTCAGACGGCTGCCGATCTTGATGCCCACCGGACGCTCAATGACGCCGGCCCAGGCAGGACAGCCGGCCACCAGCACGGCAGAGCCAAGAATGAGATAAATTCTTTTCACGTTTTACGTCCTCAAAGTAAACGACATCGGCTACTATCAGTACGGCCCCGGTTCCGGCGGCACCGGCGGTTCTGGCGGCGTCGGCGGCACCGGCGGCATCGGCGGCATCGAATGCCCGGGCTGCGGATCTTTCGGACGCGGCGTCCGCGGATCGTTCGCGGCACTGTCGTCCAGCGTCGGAATCTGCGAAATCAGCGTGCTCTGGACGGCGTCCAGCACCGGGGTGCGCGCCGACATCCCCGCCAGCGAATCGGTGTTCCGCCCGACCAGATCCGCCAAGACGGCATCGAGATGCTGCGGCCCGGCAATGACCAAGACGAAGTCAAGGTCCGGCCGCCGACCGGCATCGGCCGAGGCCAGGATGGGTTCGTAATTGGCCTCGCGGCCCGCTTTGCCCAACGCTTCGGGAATCCATTCGGACCGCGCCAGCTCCCGCGCCCCCTTGTCGGCCAGCGTGTCCACCAGCCGGTCCGCCAAGTCGGCCGGGGTGCCGTTCGAAGCGCGCACCAGCATGATGACGGCAAACGCGCTGCGGACGGAAGCATCGTCGGTTTCGGCCAGCCGCTCGTTGACCACCTGCATCACCCGCACTGCGATGTTCGTGAACTGGGCGTCCGAATACGTCACCGCCGGATCGGCCGCACGATTCAGGAGATCCGAGGCGAAACGCTCGCTGATCACCGTCAGGGATTCGGGCGGAACCGTCGCGAACACCTCCGCCAGCAAGGCCATCGCATTGCCCTTTTTGGCGACCTTGACGGCGGCATGGTTGAGATTGAGATACTTGGCCGTCTTCTCCTCGAGCGACCCCGGCAACTCGCCGACCGCCTTGTTGACGTCGGCCAGGAACCGCCGCTGGTCGGCAGCCGTCAGCCGGGCCATCACCGCCGCCATTTCGGAGCCGGATCCGGCGTTGACGACCGCATCGATCCGCCCCCGCGCCTCCGCCAACGGCAGCGTTCCCTGGGCGGACGCGGCGGAATTCGCCGCCGACCACGACCGCAGGGGAAGCCCCCCCAGTGCCACCAGCGCCATCAACAACACTCTTTTCATCGCATCTGCCCTCCCGATCGGATGTCAATACCAGGTTTCCGGCACCCAGACGACGTCGCCTGCCCGCAGGGACATGTCCTTGTCAATCCGGCCGTCCTTGCCGATCTCATCAAGGTTGACCGTAGTACGCGTCATGTTTCCGTCCTTGTCGCAGCGCGTAACGCGAATCGCCTTCTTGTCGGCAAACGGCTTGCACCCGCCGGCCTCCTGCAGGACCTTCGTCACCGTCAGGTCCATCGTGGACGGCATGTTGACCGGCCCGGGACGGCAGACCTCGCCCAACACCGTCACCGTGCCATACGGCGAAACTCCCATGCGCGCATCGTAGGGCGCAAACTCGACCGACACCATCGGCTGCCGGTAGTACTTGGAATAGGCCTTGACCAGCTTCTGACGCAGGGCGTCCCGCGTCAGCCCGTCGCACGCGACCGGCGACTGCAGGAGCAACGGCAGGGTAATGTCGCCGTTCTGATCGACAAGGACATTCATGACCGTAGGCGGCGCGGCCACCGTACCGACCTGAACGATGAGCGCCACGCCGGGACGAATCCTCGGCCCGTCCCACCAAGTGGCGACGACCGAAGAATCGACCGGCTCGCTCTCGCCGTCGACCAGTCCCTGGAAGCTCTCGCACCCACAAAAAAAAGCCGAGCCGAGCAACCCAAGGCAGGTCAAGCCTACAATTCGCCTATTCATTCGCCCGCTATTGTACCATAATCGCAAACGCCGCGTCAAGACTGACAACAGACTGACAACGGACGGGAAATTGCAAGGGAAAGTGTAAGAAAATGTAATATCTAGTGGGTCAGCAAAAGGTAGCAAGACGGGCCCTGGGCTCAACAGAGCACCCGGAAGCGGCGGTCGCCGCAGCGCGGACGGGAAATGGTATAATCCGTCCCATGGACAAACTCGCTTACGGTAGCCACGGCGGCAAACCGGCGTCGGATGACGCCGGAACGCACCGGCACGGCAAGGGGAGACCGGCAAGTCCGGCGGCCCGCGCCGACCGGCGGCCGCTGACGATATGCTTCGTCTGCCACGGCAACATCTGCCGCTCGCCGATGGCCGAGTTCGTCATGCAGGAACTCGTCCGGCGGGCCGGACGCGAGGACATCGTCGTCGAATCCGCCGCCCTGCACCCGGACGAGCTCGGCAGCGACATCCACCGCGGCACACGGGCGAAGCTGGCGGAACGGGGCATCCCGTTCGCGCCGCGCGCCGCCTGGCTGCTGACTGCGGCCAAGGCCCGCGAATACGACTGGATCGTCGGCATGGACGACCTCAACCTCGCCGACCTGCGCCGACTCCTCCGCCCCGAAGACCAGCCGAAGATCCGCAAACTGCTGTCGTTCGCCGGGGAGACGCGCGACATCGCCGACCCGTGGTACACCGGAGATTTCGACCAGACGTACGCGGACGTCGTCATGGGCTGCACGGCGATGCTGAAGTCGCTGCCGTGATTTATGGTATAATCTCGTCGGCATGGCAGCGACCGACAGGATTTTTGCAGGCGGATCCAGGACCCGCAGGAGCGTGACGAGCGCTTTCCTGGCGGCAGTCGTTCTGGCGCTCGGCCTTTTCCGCGGCGCCGAACTCTGCCTTTGCGTGCACGAGGCGAGCGCCGAGGATGGGCATGCGCACTGCCTGCCGTGCGCTCCGTCGTGCGAAGCGACGGCGCTTTCCGCGGCGGCGACGGCGGGCGCGGCCCTGGTCGCGGACGCGGAGACGTGCGACCATCTGGTCGTGGCTGCGGCCGATCTCTATCTCGCTGCGCAGCCGAACGCCGCCTGGAGCGTGGATTGCGCTGCGGTGTCGCGCACTTTCGCCGATACGGTCGTCCTGATGCGCACGGCGGCGGTCCTGCCGCCGTCCACCGCGCCGCCCGAAAGCGGCGATAGCTTCCTGTCCTACCGCGACCGCGTGTTCCTGCGGTCGTAAGGCTTTCCTTACGGACGGCGCGAAGTCGTCTGTCGCGTCGCATATTGCCCCGGTGCCGTTCCACGGCGCCATAACTGTCGGTCGTTCATTCAATCAAGGAAGGAATGTCTTATGAAAATGTCATTGGTGAAAAAGTCTTTGGTGCTTCTGGCGGTCCGCTGCCTTGCCCTCTTCACGGTCCTTGCGGCCTTCGGTGCGCCGGCTGCGCCCGCGCCAGCTGCGCCCGCGCCGGCCGCCACGCCGACGACGACGAATGCGGTGCCAAGGGCGACGAATTCGAATCAGACCGTCCGGGTGCATCGCGGCTGCCGCCCGAAGCGTCCCGTTCGGCGTGGTGGCATGTCGATCCGTCACCGTTATCGCACGATTCGGGAAAAGCCGAATCCATAACGTCGAGCCGAAAGACGCCTAAAGCGCACAATCGGAGGATGGCATGAAGCGCTGCTTTCACCTTCTGCTCGCGCATCCCAAGCTCGTGGTCGCCGCTGCAATTCTGCTGGCGGCCCTCGGGTGGCGCATCGGAACGCGGCTGCCGGTAGACGTTTTTCCGGAAATCCGCGAACCGCGCGTCGTCATCCAGGTCGAGGCCGGCGGACTGACGGCCGAAGAGGTCGAACAGCTGGTCGTCGTTCCGCTGGAAGCCGCGATGAACGGCATTCCCGGGGTGCGGAACGTCCGCTCGAGCTCGGGCAGCGGACTCGGCTTCGTCTGGGTTGACTTCGACTGGAACGAGGACATCGCGCGTGCGCGGTTTGGCGTCTTCGAGCGCCTGCAGTCGGTGCGCGAACAGCTGCCGGACGAGGTGCGGGTCGAGATCGCGCCCGTAGTGTCCGTGACGGGCGAGATCATGCTGGTGGCCTTGACCTGTCCGTCGAAGACGACCTCGATGGAAGAACTCCGGGAACTTGCCGAGTATGACCTGCGCGTACGGCTGCTGGGCGTCGGCGGAATCGGCGACGTCGTCGTAGTCGGCGGCCATCTGCCGGAATGCCAGGTCCTCGTCCGGCCCGAGCGGCTCGCGCAATACGACCTGACGCTGGCCGACGCGGTGGAGGCGGTCCGTTCGAGTCGGTCGCTCGCCAGCGCGGGCTATCTGCCGGACGTTGCCGGCGAGGAGATTCCGCTCCGGCAGCTGGCCCGTGCGGACACGCTGGAGGCGCTCCGGCGCGTGAAGTTCCCCGCGTTGGGCGAAAGCGCCGTCCGGCTGGGGGACGTCGCCGACGTCCGGGTCGGCGGCGCGCCGCGGCGCGGCAGCGCGAACTTCGCCAACGAGGACGCGGTCGTCCTCTCGGTCCAGAAAGCGCCGGGCGCGAACACGCCCGAACTCACGCGCAAGCTCGACGCCGTGCTTGACGTCTTCGCCGCCGGCCATCGGGCGGACGGCATCGAGGTTCATCGCGAGGCGTACCGTCAGGCGGACTTCATCAACCTGTCGATCGACGCGGGACGCGACATCATCCGCGATGCCGTCATTATCGTCGTCCTCGTGCTCGGGCTGACGCTCCTCCGGCTGCGGACCATCCTGATCACGCTGGTGACGATGCCGTTGTCAGTGCTGGGCGGCATCCTGCTGTTCCCGTCCTTCGGACTCGGAATCAACGTCATGACGCTCGGCGGACTCGCCGTCGGCATCGGCGACATCGTCGACAGCGCGATCATCTTCGTGGAGATCATCTCCCGCCGCCTGTCCGAGAACGCGACGCGACCGGAGGCCGAACGGCGGCCGCCCGTCCCGGTAATCGTGGCGGCGGCGTGCGAGGTCCTTCCCTCCGTCCTCTTCTCGACGGTCATCATCATTCTCGTCTTCGTGCCGCTCCTGATGCTGACGGGGCTGGAGAGCCGCTTCTTCACGCCGCTCGCGCTGGCGTATCTCCTCGTCTTCGGGTCCTCGTTCGTGACGGCGATGGCGGTCGTCCCCGCGTTGAGCCTGCTGCTGTCGGGGTTCGCCGTGCGGCGAGGCGGGAAGGCGGCGAAGACGAAGCCCGCCGTCGAGTCGGCCGTCACGCGCGCCATGAAGGCGGCCTACCGTCCGGCGCTCGCCCTCGCCTTGCGCTTCCCGGGTACGCTCTGCGCGATCATGGCGCTGCTCGTTGCGGGATCGGTCTATCTGGCCAGCGGCTTCGGCGCGAGCTTTATCCAGTCGTTCCACGAGGACGCCTTTACGGTCTTCGTGTCGACGCCACCCGGCACGTCACTCGCCGAAACCGAACGCATTTCGGACCATGCGGCGACCATGATCCGGCAGATTCCCGGAGTCGAATCGGTCTTGCGCCGCACCGGCCGCGCCGAGCGCGACCAGCACGCCGAACCCCCGTCCACCTCCGAACTCACCGTCCGCGTGGACATGCGGGCGGACGCCAATCGCATCCGCGACCAGATTCGCGCACGGCTTTCGGACATCCCCGGCGTATCGTCGATGGTGGGCTATCCCATCGCGCATCGCATCAGCGCGGCGCTTTCCGGCACGGCCGCCGAAGTCTCCGTCAGCATCTTCGGCGAGGATCTTGCGGTGCTGCGCGAACTGGTCGGGCGCGTCAAGGCGAGGCTGGCGGAGCTTCCGGTCGTGGCCGACGTGCAGGCCAACCGCGAGATCCTCGTGACCACCTGCCGCATCGACTACGACCTTGAGGCGCTGGCGGAAGCGGACCTTACGCTGGCGGAGGCGGGCGAACAGGTCGCCGCCGCCTTCAACGGCAGGACCGTCGCGACGATACGCAGCGGACACAAGGTGCGCGACCTGGTGGTGCGGCTCGATCCGGAGGGCCGCGCCCTGACGCCCGACGACGTGCGCGCGCTGATGCTCCGGTCGCCAACCGGCAAGCTCCGCCGGCTGGAGGAGGTCGCGCACGTCTATCGCGAGGAGGCCCCGAACCTGATCGTCCGCGAGCAGTCGCGGCGGAAGGCGCTCGTCACCTGCAACGCCGCCGCAGGCGTGGACACCGGAACGCTCGTCGCAACCCTGCGCCGGGAGATCGACCCCATCGTGCTGGCGGCGGGCTGCACGGTAGCCTACGGCGGCAGCTACGAGGCGCGGCAGAGCGCGGGCCGTCAGCTGCTCCTGCTGGGGCTGGGCCTCGTCGCGACGATCTTCGTGCTGATGACGATGGCACTCAAGTCATCCCGGTCGGCCCTGCTGGTGATGGTCAACATTCCGCTTTCGCTGATGGGCGGGATTCTCGCGGTGCAGCTCACGAATCCGGTTCTCTCCGTCGCTTCGCTGGTCGGCTTCGTGACGGTCGGCGGCTTCGTCCTGCGCAACGGCCTGCTGCTGCTCGGTCGCTATCGCGAGTTGGAGGAACGGGGGGCGGACGTGCGCACGGCCATCGTCGAAGGCTCGTGCGAACGGCTGGTGCCGATTCTCATGACCTCGCTGACGACGATTCTCGGGCTGGTGCCTATCGTCCTCGCGTCCGGCAGGCCGGGCGGCGAACTGCTCGCGCCGCTCGCCATCGTGCAGTTTGGCGGCCTCATTTCGGCCACGCTCCTTAATATGCTCGTCCTGCCCGCCCTGGCGCTGCTGGCGTCGCGCACGCGAGGAAGGAAAACCATGCCACTTGCGGCGACGCTCCTCCTGTCGGGCGTCTGCGCGGGCTGTCGCTCGTATGCGCCGCATCCGATCGACTTCCGCGCCGAGACAACGGCGTGGCAGGCGACGACGAACACCCTGCGGCTTGCGTCTTGGCGGGAGCTCGAAACGCTGGCGCTGGTGGCAAACCCGGAAATCAATGCGCTCCGCTTGCAGGCGCGGCGAAGCGAGGCCGAAGCCGAGGATGTCGGCTGGTGGGAGGACCCCGAACTCAACGTCGACTTCCTGCGCGTCTTGAAGGCGGACGACTATCCGAACATCTTCGGCGCGTCGGCGGCGTTCACCGTGCCGCTGTCGGGCGTGCCGGGTCTGGAGGCGAAAGCGGCCGCGGCCTATGCCGAGGCCGACGCCCTGGCCGTCCGTGCCGCCGAACAGCGGCTCCGGACGGAGGTGCGTCTGGCGGCGGTGCGCTACGAGGCCGCGCGGCGGCGGCTCGAACTGGCGCAGGCCTACGCCGACGACGCGAAGGTCCGTCAAGCCCTGGATCAGGTCGAACGCCTCGCGGAAGCGGGCGAACTCGCGGCGGGCGAACGGGCGACGATCCGCCGACGCTGGCACGAATGCGGCCATGCGCGGATCCAGGCCGAACGCGAAACGGAGGAGCGGCGCCTGGCGCTCAACCGCCAGCTGGGCGTAATGCCGTCCGTCGCGCTGACGCTGCCCGAAGATGTCTGGCCGACGAATCGGACGACGGCGACCGTCGCCCTGCCGATAGAACTGGCGGACCACCTGCGCGTCCGGGCGGCGTGTGCGCGCCTCGCCGGCGAGGAGCTATCCCTGCAGGCCGAGATTCGCCGCCAGTATCCCAGCCTGAGCGTAGGCCCGGCGTATGCGCGCGAAGACGGCTTCGACCGCATCGGCTTTGTCGCAGGGCTGACCTTGCCGCTGTGGAACCGCAACCGGCTGGGCATCGCCAAGGCCGAGACCTCGCGGGAGCGCGCGCGGCTGGAGGCGATGCAGGTCTGGCGCGACCTCGTTGCGGAATCCGCCGCAACCGCCGGACGCTTCCGGAAGCTCGCGGAACACGAACCGCCCGAAGGACACGCGCAGGAGACGGCCGACCGGCTGTTCGCGCTCGGGGAACTCGATCCGGTCAGCTACCTGTCCGTGCGCGAGGAGATTCTCACCGCGAAAACCGAAGAACTCGCCTGGCGCGAGGACTACCAGCTCGCGCACATCGAACTCGACTACTATGCAATCGAACCATAACATCTTGACCGACGCAAGAAAGGACCAGACCATGAGCAAGCAGATGAGGTATTGGCTGACCCTGGCCGTCGCGCTGACGGTCGCAGCCGGCGGGGCGACGTCCTGCGACGGCTACAAGCACGGGCAGAAGCACGACCATGACCACGAGCAGGACCACGACCGCCAGCACGCGCAGCAGCCCTGCGACGACCACGACCATGAGCAGGCACACGGCGACGGCTGCAAGAAAGACGAGCCTGCGCATGACCACGCGCAAGGCGAGGAGCTCCGCGTGAGCGTCGCGGCGCAGCAGCTGCTCGGCATTCGCACGGAGCGGATCGCCCGGCGCGCCGTGCAGGAGACGGTCGTCCTGCACGGACGGCTTGAGCGTGCGCCGACGGCGCTGACGGCGGTCGCCGCGCCGATTGGCGGACGCATTTCGCTCAAGGTCCGTCCGTTGGCGGAAGTCTCGGCGGGCGACGTGCTCTTCACGATCAGCTCGCCCGAACTCCGGGCGCGGCGCGAGGAAATCGACGTCCTGACGCAGCGGCTGGCGAACTACACGGCATCGGGGGCGAAGAACGCCGCGCTCGCGGCAGAGCTGGAGACGAAGAAGCGCGCGCTCGCGGCGGCGCTGGACGGCGCGAGGGAGCGGGACGGCAGCGTGGAAGTCTGCGCCCCGCGCGCGGGAACCGCGATGACGCCGAAGGTTGCGGACGGAATGCGCGTCGAGGCGGGGACGGAGGTGCTGACGATAGTCGATCCGTCCGACTTGCGGCTCAAGGCACGGGTGGCGGCGTCCGACCTCGCGCAGCTGCGCGACGGCATGCCGGTCAAGGTGCGGGGCGTCGGCGGAACGGTCCGGCTGCCGTCCGACGAGACGGACGTCGCGTATGTCCTCTTCGAGAAGCCGCTGCCCGAAGGCCGCGCGGGAACGCTGCTGTCGGTCGCCTGCACGACGGCGGACTCCGCCGCCGCAGTGCCGTGCGTCCCGAACGAGGCCATTGTGCTGATGGGGGTGACGCCCACGATCTTCGTCCGCGCCGAAGCCGAGGACGACGCCTTCGTGGCCCTGACGGTCGAACCGGGCATAAGGGGCCGCGAGTGGACGGAACTCAAGAATTTCGCGGACGACGATCGCGAGGTCGTGGTGCGCGGACAGCACGAGCTGAAAATCGCCCTCGCCGGACGGCAGGGCGGCGGCAGAGAGGCTGGCCATTTCCACGCCGACGGCGTGTTCCACGAAGCGGAGGACAAGTAACCGCAGTTACAGCGCCGAGGGCGAGAAGGAAAGGACGGTCGCGTGTGACGTCGCCTGTTGACGCAGCAGCGTGAAATGGGCGGAAAGGGCGCCGTCGGGTATCTTGAAGCGCTTGGCGGAGGAGCCTTTCACCGTCTCCATCTGTTCACCGACAAGATCGCCGGTCGCCGACTTGAATTCGATGCGCAGGGCGACGGGGTCCCCCTTCCGATCGACCTTCAGGTTCGCGCGGACAAAGCGGTCGCCCGGACGCAGCGTCAGCGTCTTACGCGCGATCGACAGGTCCACTCCGGCTTCGCCTGCCGCCGTCCGTGCGGCGGGCGGCTCGGCGGGAGCGGATCGCCGTGCCGCCGGAAAGACGGCCGCGACGGCCGCCGCCGCAACCGCCAGCGCCACGGCTCCCCAGACGCCTGCCGTCGATCTTCGCGTCCCCGTCCCGCGCTGAATCATCGACGCGACGGCGAACGGAAGGAAACGGAACAAGACGGTGCGCGCCGTCGAATCGTACAGAACATATGAAGAGCGGCAGGTGCCGTTGTGCTCGCGCGGATAGCCGACCGAACCGGGATTGACGATATAGCGCTTGCCCGCTTCGAGCATGAAGTCCTGCGGGGCCATCCGGTAGACGCTTCCGCTTCGCCCCGTCAGGAAAAAGCCGGGAACGTGCGTGTGCCCGACGAACATCAGCGGCGCCTCCGTCGCGGCGAAGTTTCGCGCGGCGGACGCCTCGTCGTCAATGTAGTTGAAGCCCGCCGGATCGACGAAGTCTCCGTGCGCGGCAACCGCCCCCTCGAGTTCGCAAACGTACGGCAGCCTCCGCAGCCAGGCAAGGTCCGCCGACTTCAGCACGTCGCGGTGTCGCTTCACGGCATCGCCGGCAAGCGCGATGAAGCTCTCCGCACCCTGCCGCCCCGACACGGCGTCGTCGTGGTTTCCGCAAAGCGTCGTCCCGACCGACTTGCGGACGAGCGCCACCGTCTCCGCCGGCAGCGGCCCGTAGCCGACCACGTCGCCGAGGCAGACCACCCGTTCCGCGCCATGGGCGGCGGCGTCCGCCAGCACCTGCCGGAGGGCCGATTCGTTCGCATGCACGTCGGAGACGATCGCGTAGCGCATGCGACTCCGGCTACCGGCCCCTGCCCTTCTTCGGCTGGCTGTTGGCCGTCAGGAGCTTGGAGACGCCGACGAGCGCACAGGTGAAGAGCAGCATCAGCGTCGAGAGCGCGAAGACGCCCGGCAGATTCCGCGAATGCTTCGTCATGGAGCTCACGTAGGTCGGGAAGGTGTTGGTGCCCGCGCCGTTCACGAAGGACGTGATGACGACGTCGTCGATCGACAGCGTGAAGGCCAGCAGCCCGCCCGCCACGATGCCCGGCAGCAGGATCGGCAGCTCCACCTTGAAGAACGTGTACCAGGGACCCGCGCCGAGGTCGTAGGCCGCCTCGACGATGCGGTCGTCGAAGTCCTGCAGGCGCGCGAGGACCGTCATGACCACGTAGGAAACGCAGAACGTGACGTGCGCGACCAGAATCGTCCAGAACCCGCAATCGACCTTCGCCGCGACGAACAGCATGAGCAGCGAGATGCCGATCAGGATGTCCGGCATGATGAGCGGCGTGTAGACAAGCGCATGGTGGACGGTCTGCAGCCGGCCCCGCCACCGGTGAAGCGCAATCGCCGCCGTCGTCCCGATGACGCTGGAGACCAGCGTCGCCAGCCCGGCGACCGTGAGCGACAGCCAGAAGCTCTCCAGCAGCGCCTTCACCGAATAATGTCCGGAGAAGATCTGCCCGTACCACTTCGTCGTAAAGCCGGTGAACGCGCCCTTCGAGTCGAAGAAGCTCATCGAAATGCCGTTCGGCACGAAGCCGTAGGCGACGACCAGGACGATCGGCACGTACAGGAACGCCAGCACGCAGCCCAGGACGGCGACGGAGAAGAGCGAACGCTTCATCGGACCACCCCCGAGACCATGAGCTTCGCCGTCTGCGCCTCCAGGCGCTTGCGGTCGCGCGCGTCCTGACGGCGCTTCCACCACATCGCAATCGCAATCGGCACGAGCACCGAGACGGCCATCAGCGTCGCCAGCGCCGACGCGTGCGGAATGTTGCGGTTCTGGATGGCGCGCATGAAGATCTTGTTGCCGATCAGGACGCAGTCCGTTCCGCCCAGCATCTGCGGGATGACGTAGCTGCCGATCGCCGGGATGAACACCATCAGGATCGCCGAGATGACGCCCTGCCGGACGCCGGGGATGAAGATCTTCCGGAAGGCGTAGAAATTCTTCGCCCCCAGGTCGCGCGCCGCCTCCAGGAGGCTGAAGTCGAACTTCTCCGCCGCCGTGTAGATCGGCATGACCGCAAACGGCAGGAAGGTGTAGACCGACACGAGCACCACCGCCGCCTCGGAGTCGAGAATCGTCGAGGAAGCCGGATCGACCGGACCGGCGGTCGCGACCCCGAGCCAGATGAAAAACCGCTGCAGGAAGCCCGGCAGCCAGTCGAAGAGCCACGCCCGCGTCCGCAGCAGGACGAGATAGCACGCCTGCAGCCAGCCGTCCGGATGCAGCATCGTCTTCCACGCGAAGACGCGCACGACGAAACTCGTCCAGAACGGCAGCATGATCGCCCCGGCGACGACGCTCCGCCAGCGCGAGGTCATCCGCGCGATGGCATAGGCGCACGGAATCGCCAGCAGAATCGACCAGAGCGTCACCTCGAAGGATATGCGCAGCGTGTTCCACACGATGGCCGGATAGTCGGGATCGACGAGCTCGCGCCAGGTCGACATGCTCCACGCGCCGACGCCGCCGGAGGCGTCGTGGCCATGGAAGGTGAACGCCAGCACGATGACGGCCGGGACCGCGAAGAAGACGGACAGCCAGAGCAGGCTCGGCATCGTCACCAGCCATTCGGCCCGTCGGGTTCTCAGGGGATTTTTCATGAGGTCGCGTCCGCCCGATTCAGTTCTGCCGGTCCTGCTCCACCATGTAGCCGTCGTCGGGATGCCACCAGACGAAGACCTCGTCGTTCCAGGTGATCGGCTCCTGGTCGAGCAGGAAACGGGAATGCGGCTTCAGGGACTGGATCTGCAGCAGTCCGGACGTCAGCCAGTACTTCGTGTAGACGCCCTGATAGACGATGTCCCTCACCTTCGAGGGGAAGACGTTGATCGACGCGCCCTTCTCGGGCGGCGGCGGCGCAAGCGTGACGCGGATCTTCTCGGGACGCACCGACAGGTCGACCGACTGCCCGACCCTGAGCTGCTTGTCGTTGAAGGCCTTGATCTGCGGAAAGCCGTCGCACTGGATGCAGCAGTAGTCGCCGTCCACGGTGACGATCTCGCCAGAGAAGAAGTTCGTGTCGCCGATGAACGAGGCGACGAAGCGCGAGGACGGCGCCTCGTAGATCTTCGCCGGCACGTCCAGCTGCTCGACTGTGCCGCGATTGATGACCGCGATGCGGTCGGAGAGCGACATCGCCTCGCCCTGGTCGTGCGTCACGTACAGGAAGGTGATGCCGACCTGGTCATGGATCGTGTCGAGTTCGAGCAGCATGTGCTGGCGCAGCTTCAGGTCCAGCGCCGCCAGCGGCTCGTCGAGCAGGAGCACCTGCGGACGGTCCACCAGCGCGCGCGCGATGGCGACGCGCTGCTTCTGGCCGCCGGACAGCTGGTTCGGATACTTCCACGCCTGGTCGGAGAGCTGGATCATCTCCAGGATCTTGTCGACGCTCTCCTCGATCTCGCTCTTGGCCTTCTTCGCGAGCTTCAGCGAAAACGCAATGTTGTCCCAGACCGTCATCGTCGGGAAGAGCGCGTAGTTCTGGAAGACCGTATGGACGCGACGCTGGTTCGGCGGAAGATCGGTGATGTCCCTGCCTTCCAGGTAGATGCGCCCGGAGTCGGGACGCTCGAAGCCGCCCAGCATACGCAGGAGCGTCGTCTTGCCGCAGCCGGAAGGCCCGAGCAACGAGAAGAACTCGCCCCGGTTGACCGTCAGGGAGACGTCGTTGACCGCCGTCAGCGCGCCGAACCGCTTCGTCACGTGGTCGAAGACCAGAAAGTCGTTGTTCATTGCCGCGAATTATATCACAAACGGCCGCGCCAGACAGGACAGGGGCGGCCGCGGCGGCGACAAGACACACGCGGCGGGAAGTTCCAACCTTCAGTAAAATGAAATCCCGCCCGCAGGAAAAGGAAATGCTATAATCTCCGCATGAGAACGCCGAAGATTACGCTCGTCGCTTCCAATCTTCTGCTGTTGCTGCCGATTGTGGTGGGGGTGCTCTTCTGGGATCAGATTCCCGAGCGGATTCCCGTTCATTTCAACCTGAACGGGGAGGCCGACGGATGGGGCGGAAAGTTCTTCGCCTTCGTCGGCGTTCCCCTGATGATTCTGCCTTTCCAGTTGCTGATCCAGGGCGTCATTCTATTCTCGTTCTCGTTGCAGCGCAAGGCCGACCCGCGAATGAAGGAGTTGAATCCCGCAATTGCCAAGCTTATATTGTGGGCAATCCCGACATCCTTCCTGATCGGCATGACGCCGCTCTACCGTTCGGCATTGGGCAGGTGCGTGAACACGGGCCGACTCATCCTGCCGATGCTCGTAGGGGCGACCTTCATGATTGTCGGCATCTGTCTGCCCCATTGCCGTCCGAATCACGTCATCGGCATCCGCCTCCCGTGGACGCTCGCCGACGAGGACAACTGGAACTATACCCACCGTCTGGGCGGATGGTCGTGGACGATCGGCGGATTCCTGCTTATGCTGCTCACGGCGAAAGGATGGCGCGCGGCGAGCATTCCGGTCGGCGTTGTCACACTGTTCCTCATCCCCGTTGTCGCTTCATATCGGCATTCGCGGCGCGTGCGAAACCGATGACCGACACCCCACGCGAGAACGCGGGCGCCGCCGACGGGGTTCCCGGCTGCGGCGCTGCCTTTTTGCCGACGGGAAAATCCGCCTACGGTCGGAAGATGCCGGCCGAACGGTAGATCGCCTCGATGAGTGCGCTGGCCTTGCGACCCTCTTCGCCGGGAATCGGATACGGCTCGCCACCCTCCAGCGAGTCGGCAAACGCCTCGAAGCACTTCCGGTGTCCCGCGAACGGCAGCTGGTCGGGATGCGCCGACGCGGCCGAGGCGTCCGTAATCAGGATCGAGCCCTTCGTGCCGGCGATCTCCAGCTCCTTGCCGCGGCCCGGAAACGCCGCCGTCGTCGCGTAGACGCCGCCAAGCGCACCGCCCTCGAAGCGAAGCGCCGCGGAAACCGTGTCCTCCGTCTCGATCGGATGGGCCAGCACGTCCGCGAATGCCCGGACCTCCCTGACCGGCGGCATCAGCGCGACCAGCCAGTCGACCATGTGGATCGCCTGATTGATGAGCGAACCGCCGCCGTCGCCCGCCCAGGTGCCGTGCCAGGACGACTGAGTGTAGTACTCGTCGTCACGCCACCACGGCACGCGGATGCCGGCGTAGGTGATCCGACCGAGTTCGCCCGCCGCAAGGCGCCGCCGCGCCGCCGCGAATTCGTCGTTCCAGCGCGTCTGAAAGATGCAGCCGAGGGCGACGCCGGCCTTGCGGCAGGCCGCAATCATCGCGTCGATGCGCGCGACCGTCAGCGACAGCGGCTTCTCGACCAGAACCGGCAGCCCGTGTTCCGCCGCGGCGAATACCGCCTCGTCATGTCCGCACGACGCCGTCGCGACGGTCGCCATGCCGACGCCCGCCGCCGTGAAGGCGCTCCCGTAGTCTCCCCAGGCGGAGCCGCCGAATTCGGCCGCCGCCCGCTGCGCGCTCGCCGGCGAGAAGGGATCGCAGAAGCCCCTGAGCTCAAGCCGGTCGGAGACGTTCACGGCCTGCGCGTGAAACCGCGCGATCAGCCCGGAACCGACGATGACGACACCGCGTCTGGACATGCGTATCTCCTATTTCCTGCGCTTCGAAAGCGCGATGCCGCCGATGATCGGCGTCGTGTCGTTGACGGGACGAAGCTCCTCGAAGTTGGCGGCGACCTTGCGGACCGCCTCGACGTACGGATCGATCTTCGCGTGATCGTCATGCTTGAACCACGGCTCGCCGAGGACGCGCCGGTTGATCTTCTCGGCATTCGGCAACCTGCCGGTCAGCGCGCGCGGATCGAAGCCGTCCTCGCGGAACGCGCACGACGTCGGCCGGCCATGGCCGTAGACGTCGACGTCGAAGAAGACGCTCGACCAGTGCAGCGGCATGTTGCAGCCGAAGGAGAAGCCGCCGCCCGTCTCGGCGTTGAGCGCATCGCAGAACGTGACGTTCGAGATGCCGCCGAAGGCCTCGGCGTCGTAGAGGAAGCGCGACGCGTACCAGCCGGCCTTGTCGCTGCCAGCCGCGGTCGGATAGACGACCCTGAGGCCGGGGACGTCCTCGATGCCCTTCCAGAAATACTTCATCGCACGGTCGATCTCGGCGATCTCGGCGTCGTGCTTCCGGAGCTGCTCGATGCCGATTGCGGCGGACGTCTGATGCATCCGGTTCTTGAGGCCGCCCCACGGCACGTTCTTCGTGTCCTTCATCTCCTCGTCCGTGCAGACGTCGACGATGCGGTCGTAGTGGCCGAACAGGATGGCACGCCGGTAGATCTCCGGATCGTCCGTCACGAGCATGCCGCCCTCGCCGACGGCGAACGACTTGCAGCTCATCAGCGACATCGCCGCGGCGTCGCCGAAGGTGCCGAGCATGCGGCCCTTGTAGTGACCGCCCTGCGCGTGCGACACGTCCTCGATCACCTTGAGACCGTGCCGCTTCGCAATTGCCATGATCTCGTCCATCGGCGCCGGATGCGCCATGTAGTGGACGACCATGATCGCCTTGGTGCGGGAGGTGACGTGGGCCTCCAGCGACGCCGGATCCATCTGCAGCGTGTCGGGATCGATGTCGCAGAAGACGACGGACGCGCCCAGCGCGAGGGCGCCCGTACAGCTCGCCCAGTAGGTGACGGACGTGCAGATGATCTCGTCGCCTGGGCCGAGGCCGAGGCCGTACATCGCCGCGTTCAGCGCGTTCGTGCCGTTGTTGTGCGAGAGCGCGTACCGACGGCCCTGCCACGCGGCGAACTCGGTTTCGAAGCGACGGGCGATGTCCGTGCCGGACATGTTGCCGTCCTCGAGCACCTTCGCCTGCGCCGCGCGCATCGCGTCGTTGACGATCGGCCAGTGGAAGAGTCCCTCGTCCTGCCGCGTCTGAATCGGCGTACCGCCGACAAGTGCCAGTTTCGCCATATGTTCGATCCTTTTGCCCTGAGGCTTAGCCAATCCGTCCGAAGAAAGCGTCGACCTGCGCCCGTTCGTCCGCCCGGTCGGGGAAGAGCCGCGTCCCGAGCGCCAGCAGCGCGACCGTGGAGAGCGAAGTGAACCAGGTCATCGGCGTCGTCTCCCGCAGGCATCTGTACCTGGCGCCGACCGCGAAAGCCAGCAGTCCGAGCGCGATGCCGCCGACAAGCGCCGTCATGCCGGCGCGCTTCGACAGCGACCGGAAGAGGATGCCCGCGATCATCGGAATCGCAATCGGCGCGAGGAAGACGCCGAAGATGTTGTTCGACAGGTCGAAGAGGTCGCCCGCGCCCTGCGCATACCGCATCACGAACGTCAGGGCGATGACGACGGCGCCGACCAGCACGGTCGCGACGCGCCCCGCCACCAGCAGCCGCCGCGGCGTCGCCGAGCCGTCGATCTTCGCATAGAGTTCGTTCGTCACGACGGACGCGACGGCGTTGAAGTTGCCGGCGAGCGAGCTCATCGTCGCGGAGAACATCGCTGCGATCACCAGCCCCATCATGCCGGCCGGCAGGACGGCGCGGCAGAGGACCGCGTAGACGCCGTTGACGTCCGCCTCCGCCAGCGGCGTCGTCAGGAAGACGCGCGCGGCCATCGCCGGAAAGAACATCAGCGGCGGGCCGACCACCAGCAGCACCGCGACGAGATACGTCATCTTCCGGGCGTCGCGGTCGCTCCTGGTCGCCGCATAGCGCTGGATGAGCGGCCAGTTGGTCGAGGTCGTGTAGAAGTTGAGCAGGAACGCCACCGCCATGTAGCCCCAGCCGTACATGCCCGCCGTCAGCGAGAAGAAGCCCTCCGGCGCACGGTCGAGGAACACCGCGAAGCCGTGCAGCATCCCCGACCCGCCGTCCAGCTGCGCCAGCCGGCCAAGGCAGAGCGGCGGCAGCGCGAAGACGACCGCCAGGATCACGAAGAACTGGACGAAGTCGCAGGCAAGCGTCGCCTTGAGCCCGCCCAGGAAGGTATAGACGACGATAATGGCGCCCGAGGCGAGAATCGCCCAGAAAATCGGGAAGCCCATGCCGACGCCGACGACCGTGCCGATCGCCAGCAGCTTGAGCGCGTTGTCCAGGAACTGCATCGGCAGGCCGAGCCAGGACAGGAACGAGCACATCCGCGGCGTATAGCGCGTCGCAATGAAGTCGATGGGGCTGCCTTGCGCCGCCCGACGCCAGCGGACCGCCAGCCACCGCGAGGCGACGAGGACGGCCGGCACCAGCAGCCAGCTGACCGTGACGGGCACGAAGCCGTACTTGTAGGCGAGCGCCGAATACATCACGAACGCCAGCGCCGAGAAGCTGTTCATGTAGAACGAGACGCCCGACAGCCACCAGGGCGCCGAACGGTCGTTGCCGAAATAGGCGCCCGCATCGCGCGACCGGCGGCCGTACCAGAGTCCGACGCCGACCATCGCGGCGAAGAAGGCGGCGATGACCGCATAATCGGCGCAGCAGAGGCCGTTCGTCACAGGCCGAGCTCCCGGATGGCGTTCTCACGCGCCACCTTGCGGTAGACCCGCGTCGTGATGCGGCCGGTCCGAAGGAGCCGCCGCAGGGTCTCGCCCTGAGGATTCACCCACTTGCCGCCGTTGGCGCCCGGACCGTTCGCCTCGACGAAGCTCTTCGGCGCACAGATGTCGAGTCCGAAGAAAACGCGGTCCTGGAACTCCGTCAGGAATCGCCCCGCATGGTCGAGGTCGCGCGCGAGCGCGTTGTTGCCCGAACCGGCCGAGAGATCGCAGTAGAGATTCGGATACTTGCGCATCAGGGCGGGGATGCGGCCGTTGCGGACGGGACCGACCGGATAGCGCGTCCGCTCGTCCCAGGTTTCGTATTCGCCGATCTCGCACCAGAACGACTGCGAGTGGCCGAAGAACCTGAGCTTCGGGAAGCGCTGCAGGCAGATCTCGAGTTCGGGCAGGCCCTTCTCGTCGATGATGCCGTACTTCCAGTCGCGGTTCGCCGCCAGATGGAAGTCGAGCGGCAGGCCCGCCGCCTCGCAGCCCCTGAAGTAGTTCTGCATGATCGGATCGAGATAATGCAGGTTCGCACAGACCTCGCCGCAGACCTTGCAGCCCTTGTCGCGGTAGTACTTGAAGATGCGCTCGAAATCGGTGAAGGCGCTGTTGCCGCAGGCCCGCGGATCAATGCCGACGGACGGAATGAAGCGCCCCGGCGCCTTCGCGCACGTGCGCAGGATCTGCTCGGTCGTCATGCCGCCGATGAAGTTCTCGGGGTTGCACAGCGCCAGGATCACGCCGCATTCGACATCGAGCCGGTCATAGAAGCCGACGAGGTCGTCGCGCTCGCAGAGCGGCTTGCCCGCGGCCTCGACGACCGGCGGCAGCGCGAACTCCGTGCAATGCGCGTGAATGTCGACGAATTTCGTCGTGCGGATCGTCTCCTCGACGTCCTCCGCCGCCCCGACGAACGGCTTGAAGCCGACGACGGCCGCCGTTCCCTTGACGAACGCCCTTCTGTCAATCCTCATGTCAGATCCCCAGCAAACGCCGCGCGTTGCCCGCGGCGATCTTGTCATACGCCGTCTCCGCCAGCTCGCCCGTACGGACGAGCTCGCGGAGAAACGCCCCGAGACCGGGCGGACGCTCGCGCGCCGTCTCGGGCGAACTGATGCCCGTGCCGAACAGCAACCGGTCCTGGAACTCCGTCAGGAACCCCGCCGCATACGCACGGTCGCGCCGAAGCGCGTTGAAGCCGGCCTCCGCCGACAGGTCGCCGTAGAGGTTCGGATATTTCCGCAGCAGCGCCTGCAGGCGCCCCTCCTCCCCGATCGCGCCCTGCGGACAGCCGAAGCGCGCCGCCTGCCCGTCATAGCGCGATATCTCGCACCAGAACGCCTGCGCGTGGCCGAGGAAGGCCAGCTTCGGGAAGCGCCGCAGACAGGCCTCAAGCCCCGGCAGCCCCGGCAGGTCCGCGAGTCCGCAGTCGTTGTCGACAAACGGCGCCAGGCGGAAGTCGACCGGCAGCCCGACGTCCTCCGCCGCCTTGAACAGCGCCTGCACGCGGTCGTCGGTGATGCGCAGGCTGGGGTTCACCTCGCCCAGCAGGCGGCAGCCCCTGTCCCGGTACCACTTCAGGCCGCTGGCGAACGGCGAGGTCATGTTGTTGAAGTAGTTGCGCGGATCAAGGTTGCAGCCCGGCACGAAGCGGTCGGGATACGAGGCGCAGACGTCGAGCACCTCTTCGTTGGACATCGTCTGCAACCCGCCCTCGGGACTGACCTCGACGAGCAAAACCCCCTTTTCGACGTCCAGCTGGTCGTAGAGGGCGATGAGTTCATCCGGCTCGCACTGCGAATGGACCGGCTTGCCGTCCCGCGGCCGGGGAAGCGGCATGCCGTGTTCCTTCGCGGCGAAGGCGTGGATGTCGACGAACCGCGTCATCTTCCGCTCCTTCCGCCTACGCGCGCCGCATGCCGCACCAGTACGAGTAGTCGGGCGACGCGGGCCGGAGACCGCGCAGCTTGTCGACGTGCTTCGCGACCTTGTGCACCGCTTCGACGAAGACGTCGATCATCGGCCGGTCGAAGTGCTTGAACCACGGGTCGCCGATCAGGCGCTCGTTGATGCCGTCCGAGACCGGCAGCTCGCCCGTCAGCTGCTTCGACGAGAGTCCCGCCGGAAGGAAGCGCTTCGACGGCGGCTGGCCGTTGCCGAAGATGTCCTCGTCGTTGAACACGCTCGACCAGTGCAGCGGGAAGTTCGCGCCCGCGCCGAAGCCATTCGGCACGCCGCCCAGCTCCGCCACGACGGCCGCGGCGAAGACGCGGTTGTCGACGCCCGGCACGCGCTCCGTGAGGAAGTGGCCGCGCGAGGCGTACCAGCCGGCCTTGTTCGACTGCTCCCACTTCGGGTAGATGAGCTTGAGGAAGTCGATGTCCGCCAGACCCCGCCAGTAGTAGAGCATCGCGTCCTCGATTTCGGCGCGCTCGGCGTCGTACTTCTTGAGCTGCTCGAGGCCGACGGCCGCCGTGCACTGGTTGAGACGGTTCTTGATGCCGCCAAACGGCACGTTGAACGTGCGGGCGAACATCTCCGGCGGCATGAACTTCTGCATGCGCCCGTACATGCCCCAGCGGATCGACCTCTCGTAGTACTCGCGGCTGTTCGTGACCATCATGCCCGCTTCGCCAATCGCGAAGGACTTGCCGGTCATGAGCGACATCGCGCCGATGTCGCCGATCGCGCCGAGCCTGCGGCCCTTGTAGAGTCCGCCCTGCGCGTGCGAGACGTCCTCGATGACCTTGATGCCGTGCTTCCTCGCAATCGCCATGATCGCGTCCATGTCGCAGGGCATGCCCATGTAGTGGACGACGACGACGGCCTTCGTCCGGGGCGTGACGTGCGCCTCGAAGCTCGCCGGGTCGATCGTGACGTCATCGGGCTTGACGTCGCAGAAGACGACCGTGCCGCCGAGATTGACGACGCCCTGGCAGCTCGCCCACATCGTCATCGACGGACAGATCACCTCGTCGCCCGGACCAACGCCGACGGCATAGAACGCCGTGTTGAGCGCCGTCGTGCCGTTCAGGCAGGACACCGCGTACTTCGTGCCGTTCCACTTCGCGAACTCCTCCTCGAACCGGATCGCGATGTCGCGGCCGGACATCTTGCGCGCGACCAGGACGGCGTCGGACGCCTTGCGCATCGCGTCGTTGACGATCGGCCACGCGAAGAGCTCGTTCGCCGCCGCAAGCTTCGCCGGATCCATCACCGGCGTGCCGCCCAGCATCGCGAGCCGGTCGGCGCCGCTGATGCTCGCACACGCGCTGCCGCCCATCGCCATCGCCGCCGCCGCGCCACCGTTCCGGATGAATTCTCGTCTGTTCATTTTCGCCGTCTCCCTGGGATTTTGTCCGCTTGACCGTTGCTTGGATTGATGACTGAGACGATTCCCGTCCGTCGGAGGGAAGGATACCATCTGGAGATTCCGCCCGTCAAACGGAAACAACAATCTACGCGAAACATAAACAGCCATCAATACGAATGCGTTTGCATTGGTCTGGCCGGAAATGCTATACTCGGCACGATGAACGCGCCGAAAAGCAGGAACCTTTCCGTCTACGTCTTCCTCCACCGCAGGTCCAAGGCCAGCCGCGAACAGGCGAGCGGCGCCCTGCGCTACGCCGCCGAACACGACAACTGGGACCTCCACGTCTTCTCGCGGCCGGAGAATCCGGACGAACTGAAGCGCCTGGTCCAGTTTCCGCTCCAGCGGCCGGACGGCATCATTTCGGGCAATCCGGACATCGTCGTCGCCCTGCAGAAGAAGTTCCATGCCGACATCCCCACCGTCCTCATCGACTACAACGCGCCCAACCGTGCGCATCCCGACGGCCTCGTCTTCTGCGACGACCATGCCATCGCCAACAAGGCGGCCGAGCTGTTCCTGCCGAAGAAATTCGCCGCCTACGCCTTTGCGGGCGTCTGCGATACGCTGGGCGGCGACTCGGAGACCATGATCTCGCGCAACCGCGAGAACGGCTTTCGCCGCCGGCTGGCCCAAGCCGGGCACGCGCTTTCGTCCTATGTCGAGAACCTGCCGCGCGGCACCGATCACTATCTGGACGAGCAGGCCCTCGGCGACTGGCTGAAGGCGCTGCCCAAGCCCTGCGCCCTGCTTGCGCATTCGGACATGCTGGCCCGCTCCGTCATCGCCACCTGCCGCAAGCGGCGAATCGAAGTCCCGCTGCAGATGGCGGTGCTCGGCGTCGGCAACGAGCCTTCCGTCTGCGAATGCACCAGCCCGACGCTTTCCAGCCTCGAACCGGACTTCGCCGACGGCGGCTACCAGGCGGCCCGCATGTTGGACGAGATCATGCGGGAAAGGCCATCCGAGCGGAGGACGCTCCGCGCCAAGTACGGCCTCCTCGGGCTGACGGAGCGCACGTCGACGCGCAACGCGGTTGGCGGGCGGCTCCGCGTGTCCCAGGCGCTGGACGTCATCCGCAAGCGTGCGGTTTCGGGCTTGACCGTCTCCGCGCTCGCCAGCGAGTCCGGCATCACGCCGCGCGCGCTGGAGCTGGCCTTCAAAGCCGCTTCGCGCCGGACGGTTCGCGACGAGATCCTCGCCGTTCGGCTGGCGGAAGCCACTCGGCTCCTGCGGCAGACCCAGCTGCGCATCGGCGAAATCGCCGAGCGCTGCGGCTTCCGCACCGACGCCGCGCTGAAGGCGATCTTCGCCAGGCGCTACGGCATGTCGATGCGCGCCTGGCGCAGGCAGAACGCCCGCCCGGGCTGAGGCGGCAGACGGCCGCCGCGACGACTATTGCGCCGCCTTCTTCAGGACGGCGTAGTTGATCATCAGCCACGGCGCGCCGAACGGGTTGAAGCCTTTCGAGCGGACCTCGATCCGGATCTCGTTGTAGCGCCTGAGCGCGGCAAAGGGCACCGTGAACCGGACCACCTTAAACGCCGCGCTATTGACGAAGCCGGGGTCGCCCTCGAAGAACGTCGTCCCGTTGACGGACAGCCGGACCGTCACCTTCGCCGGCAGCTCGTCGTCGAGACCGCAGAGGAAGAGTTCGTACGGACCGGACGAGGGGAAGGGGTCGCACTCGAACTGGAACGTACACGCGGACGCGTCCGTCTGCGCACCACGCAGACAGGTCGCAAAGCGCGTCTCGGTACAGTGTTCGGGACCGTCCCTGACGATGCCGAAGAGTCCGCCGCCGCGCAAGTCGGTCGGCGCATAGAAGAGGTCGCCACGCGCCGTGTCGACGCCGACCTCGGCCTCGGCGAAGGCGCGGCACTCCGCAGTCTGCCTACGGTAACGCGAAAGCAGGTCGGGCGGATTGCGCGCCCCCTTCGCGACGTCCTTCGCCCACTTGACGCCGAGTTCCCACATCCCGTACTGGGCCACCGCCGGATTGACCTCCAGCGCACGGCGCCAGGCCGCCTCGGCCGTGGCGATCTTCGCGTCGAGTTCGTCCGGCTGCTCGTGGAAGATCTCCGCCGTCAGCGCCCCGCGCCGGTACTTGTCAAAATAGGCGAGCGACGGCAACACCGCGTTCAGCAGGTCAAACATTTCGTCACCCAGGAGCTGCGCGACGCCGCGCCGGATCGAACGCGCCCGGTCATAGCCCTTCACGTTCCAGAGACAGTCCGCGAGCGTCGCCGTCTGCGGACACTCGCGCGGCGTATGCGCGTTCTTGTGGAAGGCCGTGATGTCGTTTTCGAAGAAGCCAGGATAGTGCCAGCCGTTCCAGTCCGTCTCGTCGACGATGTAGCTGACGAGATTGTGCGGCCCCGTCGCGTTCTGGAAGATGCACGGCTTGCGGCCGGTGATCTTCGCAAACCACTCCACCTGGTCGGGGCGCTTGTCGCGGCTCTTGACGTGCGGACCCGTCCAGTAGACGCCGATGTCCGGGTCGAGCTTTTCGGCGAGCGACTTCAGGTAGGTGTCGCGGTCGTCCGGATACTTCGGCCCGGAGTAGGGGCCGTAATAGTACGGCGGACAGAAGACCATCTTGAAGTCGGGATAGTCTTTCCTGACCGCGCGATAGACCCGCGTCACGAAGTCGGCGTCGATTGCCGAT
>JBJEWA010000086.1:0-10069 GCA_051884805.1 Kiritimatiellia bacterium
CGGGTACTCGGCTGGGCAGGGCAACGGGCGGACAGCACTAGTACCCGGCGTGACCCCACGCCGGGGCGGGACCAAGGCGAGTACCCGGTGGCGGTTACCACGCCACGCGTCTCATTGCCTTTTGCCAACGACACCCAAACGAGCATTTTGTGGTATAATGTGCGGTGCTGAAGGGCGAAACAAAGGAGAAATCTAACCATAGACTGAATTCATACCGGTCGTGCGGCAAAGGCGGCCGGCTTCTCCACGGGGCGACCCGGAGCGAGAGGTGCGCGGGGTGGGCAACCTAACCCGTGCAACGTACGCAGTCTTGCGTATTTGGCTTTAGTTGAAAACGACCAGATCTGCTAGGAAAGCCGGATATGTAGGATGCGCTGCGTGGTACTCACGTGGCGTGTCTTCTATTCGTGTGTTTTCCTCAAGGCGCTTGGTCGTGCCTCAACTAGAACATCGATGTGAAGGCACGCCACTCCATTTTCCGCGCCGGATGGCCGTAGCCTGGATTACGGGCGGTGCGGAGATGGAGGCAGGTTGCATGAAACGAGTGTGGGCGATGATCGCCGCGGCGGCGATGGCCATGGGCGTGGGGGCTGGTGAGGTGACGGCGACGTCCGTCACCGCACGGCAGCGCTATCCGTGGAACGGTCTGGTGGATATCGTCGTGACGCTGGTCGGCGCGTCGAACGACGTGGCCGTGGCTGAGTGTGCGTTCGCGGCGACCAACAGCGCGACGCAGGCGGCATTGCCGGTAAGTCGCCTGACACGGGTTGGCGTTGACGCGGAAGCTGGCGCCAGCTGGGTGCGCCGGTATGTCTGGGATGCCGCCGCCGACATCGGCGCGGTGAGGATTGCCGACGTGACGTTCGTCGCCGAGGTGCTGGAGCTGGGCGGCGTGCAGCTGTGGGCGGACGGCCCCTACTGGGCGGAGTGCAACGTGGGCGCTTCGCAACCCGAAGAGTCTGGCTACTGTTTCTGGTGGGGCGACACGGTGGGATACACGCGCAATGCGAACGGCTACGGCTGGGTGTCGGTTCAGGACGGAACGGCGTTTTCGTTCTCAACCAACAACTGTCCAACGTATAACAAGAGCATTTCGACGCTCCAGTCGGAAGGCTACATTGATGCGACGACCAAACTCGTGGCCGCACACGACGCGGCGACGGCGTATCTCGGCGCGCCGTGGCGGATGCCGACGGACGCGGAGTTCTCGGCGCTCATCAGCAACTGCACGACAACCTGGACGAACCGTAACGGTGTTTATGGTCGGCTCGTGACGGGCAAGGGCGCGTATGCGTCAAAGAGCATCTTCCTCCCTGCCGCCGGCTTCGGCTACGGCTCTGGCCTCTGCCTCCGCGGCTCGTACGGCTGCTATTGGTCCTCTACGTCGCTTTCGGACAATTCGCGCTTCGCGGGGGATCTCCGCTTCGATTCGGGCGATTTCTACGGGTACCTCCAGGACCGCTACTTCGGGCAGTCTGTTCGTCCGGTGCGAGAATCTGCCGCCGGGGTTCCCGCGCTCTGTGCGGTGACACCGCTTTGCGCGGTGACGCATCTGGCACTCGACTGCCGGGAGGGTATGCGGTATGCGCGGCCGGAGGAGCCGCTGGGTTTCAGTACGGACTGGAGCGAGGGCGCGACGCAGCTGGAGTTGACGGTGGCCGGGGCGCGCGTTCTCTCGTCCTTCACGGCAACGAACGGCGTCTACGTGTGGCGGCCCGTGCTGCCGCTTCCGGCGGCGGTCACGGTGGAGCACGTGACGTGCGGCACGTCCAACGCGGTGCTGACGGCGACCTTCACGTCGGCGACCTACGACGTGACCTTCGAGGCGGGGGAACACGGTGCGTTCGCCAATGGCGTTTCTTCGACGACCCAGGTCGTGCCACACGGCGAGGCGGCGGTTCCTCCGGACGTGACCCCGGCGACGGGCTATCGTTTCGCAGGGTGGAGCGCCGACATCTCGGCGGTGACGAATGCCATGACGGTGACGGCGCAGTACGAGGCCATTGTGGCGATTACCTTTGTCGCCGGAGCGGACGCGAACGAGATTCGGCAGTATGTGCAGGGCGGGACGTACGGATCGTTCCCGCAACCGACTCGCTGGGGTTATCAGTTCCTCGGCTGGTACACGGCGGAGGCGGGCGGAACGCGGGTGCCGGAAGCGAGCCTCGTCCCGTCGCGACCGACGACGCTTTATGCGCGCTGGACGCTGAAACCCTGGGAGGTCGTAACCGTCTCGGGTACGGTTGCGACGAATGCGACGTGGACGACGGGGAACATCTACTGGCTGACGGGGTCGGCGACGATTGCGAGCGGCGCCACGCTCACGATCGAGCCGGGTTCGATCGTCAAGTTCGCGAGCGGCACCTCGCTGACCGTGTCGAGCGGCGCGAGGCTTGACGCGCAGGGCACGCGGCTTGCGCCGATTTACTTCACGTCGATCAAGGACGACGATGTCGGCGGCGACACCAACGGGGACGGCGGCGCTTCCACCCCGCAGGGCGGCGACTGGAAATACATCTACGTCAGCGGTACGGCCAATCTGAAATACTGCAGGGCCATGTATGGCGCCCCGAGCAACGAAACGGGCATCCTTGAAACGAGCGGCGGAACGCTTTACATGGATAGTTGTGTCGTCGCCCATGCTCGCTACGACGGCGTCTGGAACTGGGGCGGGACAATCGATGTACAGAACACAGTCTTTGACGATTGCGGCAACGCGGTGTGCCCGTATAACGGGACAACACGGGTGGTCAACTGTGTGATGGCTTATTGCAACACAGCTTTCATGGACTGGTCGCATTGGGTCGGCGGAACGTTCCGCAACTGCATTTTCTATAACTGCGGCATCGCTTGGAGCGACACCAACTCGGCGTCGATTGAGTTCCAGTCTCATTCCGTAGTTGAACATTGCTGTCTCTACAATCCGCCGGGCATCGGCCCACAAACTGCGCGAACCGCAGGCTCCAACGGCAACATCTGGGGCGATCCGCTTTTCGTCGACGCGGAGAACGGCGACTTCCGCATCGCGGCGCGTTCGCCGTGCGTCGATGCGGGCGACGGCACGGCGGCGGCTGCGACGGACGCCTACGGGCGGCCGCGCATGGACGTAAGGTGCGTTCGCGATACGGGCGTCCCCAATGCGCAGGGCATCTGCCCGGACATCGGCATCTACGAGGCGGACGGAGAATCGGTGGAAGAGTCGCCCGACCTGGAGGTGCTGTCGGTCGCGGTTTCGCCGCGTGAGGTTCGCGCGGGCGACATGGTCGAGATCTCGTATGTGGTCACGAACCGCTCGGCGATGGCCGTGAAGGGGGTGATCCGCGATCGCGTGGCGTTCGTGGCGGACGATGATGCGCTCGGGGACCGGCGGATCGAGCTCGGCACGACGGCGCAGATCTACGACCTCGCGTGCGGGGGCCGCTGCGAGCAGGTGGTCCAGCTGCCGGTGCCGGCGGCAGCGTGCGGCAACTGGCGGTTCCAGGTGACGGTCAACGCCGAGCGCGACGTGTATGAGCAGCTGACCGCCAACAATTCGCGCCTGGGGGAGGAAAAGACCGCCGTGCGGCTTGACGCGGTGGCGGTCGGAACCTCGACGCTCGAAGTGGCGGAGGGGGTCGGGGCGTACGAACTGACGGGCGTACCCGAGTCGGGCGGGCTGGTCCTACTCAGTCTCCCCGAGGGCGTGGACGCCTACGGCGCGAACGGCTACGTGCCGGACGCATCGCGCAGCGACGCCGTGGCGGTGACGCTGGCCGACGGGCGCACGGCGCTCGTCTTCCCTCCGTGCGCGGAGAAGGAGCAGGCCTACCTGACATTTGCGAGCGAGATTCCCGGCAGGGTCGAAGTCGACGTGGAGGTAAAGGAAGTCGAACTGGCCCTCTTCGGCTTGAGTCCGGCGCGTCTCGTGAACAACGGGACGGTGCGGCTCACGCTCGCGGGGACGCTGCTGGAGGGCGCAAGCGTCTCGCTCGTGGGCGGTGCGACGCTGACGGCCAGCCGGACGGAGACGCTTGACGCGGCGCACGTCTGCGCCGTGTTTGAACTGGCTTCCGCCCCCGTCGGACGCTATTCGGTGCGGGTGGAGGCGAGCGGCCGTTCCGCCGTCCTGAACGAGGCCGTCGAACTCTTCAGGGCGACGACGGGTCCGCAGCTGGCGGCGAAGCTCGTGTTGCCGGGCTCCATCCGCGATGGCCGCGTCTACACGGCCTGGATCGAATACGCGAATACGGGCGACGAGGATATGGCCGCTCCGCTGTTCACGGTCAGGCGGACGGATGGCCGTTCGCGCCTGAAGGCGACCAAGGAGGATGATTTCGCGGAAGATCCGCTCCACTTGGTCGGCATCGGCGGCGCCTACCCGGCGGGCGTGCTCGCGGCGGGCGATTCGGGCCGGATTCCGTTCTACTTCGTGCCCAACGGCAGGTATGGATTCGCGCTTTCGCATGCGGCGGAGGTGGAGGGCGGAGAATCGGCCTACCCCCAGTTCGCGGATACCGCGGACTACCGCCGGGCGGTGGCGGAGGCCGCGACGCGGCTTAACGCACGCGGCATTGCGGAATGCCGCGTGCAGGAGTGCGTCGACTTCATCCTGGCCGAACGCGCCGGTCGTCCCGTGGCGGCGATCTCGGGCGTGGCCGTCGACGCGGCGACCCGCGAGCCGTTGGGCGGCGTGATGGTGCGCGCCGCGCTGACGAATGATCTGACGGTCACGGCGCAGTGCGAGACGGATGCCGACGGACGCTATTCGCTCGGCATGCTGGCGGACGGCGATTGGAAGCTTTCGGTGGACAATGCGGCGGCGGACGGGACGAACATCGTCACGGTTGCCGCGCAACGCGACGTCAACGGCCGGACGCTGCCCGTGCGGATGCTGGCGACGGTTTCGGGTACGGTGGTTGCCGCCGACTCCCATCAGGCGCTTGCGGGCGCGGCGGTTCGCCTCTACCGCGACGGCGGGGAGATCGCGTCCGACGAAGGGGTCACGGACGACGACGGGGTGTTCAGGCTCGATGGCGTGCTGCCGGGCGCGTATGCGCTCGTCGTCAACTCGCGCGACGGTTATGTGGGCACGGCCGTCACCAACGTCACGCTGAACCTCGGCGGCCATTATGCCGCCGGGTGCTTTGAGCTGGAGAAGGGCGCCGTTTTGTCGGGTACGGTGACATACGGCGGCACGGCCCTGACCAACGGCATCGTCTACGCCTGTTTCGCCGACGGTTCGGCGGCGCGGGCCGAATGCGCGACGAACGGCGTCTACTGCTTTGACGGGCTGCCGCCGTACGACTATCGCGTCCGTTATTCGGGCGGCGACTTCGAGACCGATTTCGTCGACGTGCCGCTGGTCGCGGGGGAGACGCGCACGCTGGACCTGGAGGCGAAGGGGATTCCCCTGTTCTTCCCCGTCCGTCAGCGCGGATACGGTTCGCTGACCACGCAGTTCATGCTCGCGAACCAGACGCTCGCGACCAACGCGACGTCCTTCGCCTGGGACTTCGACAACGACGGCACAATCGATTCGACGGTCAGGGAGCCGAGCTGGACGTACGGCACGGTCGGCGCCTACGACGTGCGACTGGTCGTCAACACGCCGCAGGGCGCGCGCGAGTCGCTCTACGAGGCCTGCGTGACGGTGGAGGAGCAGATCGACAACGTGCTCAACGCGAACGCCATCCGGGTGGACGCGACGCCGGATCTCGACTGCACGGCGCTGGGCGAGAATACGCTGACGCTGGTCGGCACGCCGCCGATTGCGCTCGTTCCCGGCGTTGTCGTGGGCGGTTTGTTCGGGGGCGAGTGGTACATCCGCCGGCTCGTCCGGGTCACGCAGGACGGCGACCGCTATGAACTGGCGACCGAGGACGCGGAACTGGACGATCTCTACGCGAGCTACTGCTTCGCGAGCTGTCAGGAGGTTGAGCTCGTGGATGAACCGGCTCCTGCGGCGATGTCGTCCGCATCCGGACTGAGTCCCATGGTGATGCGGGCAAGGGCGTCGCAGCCGCAGACAAAAGTCGTCGGCGGCTTGGGCGTTCAGACCCAAGTAGGGTGTAGCCCGCGGCTCTACATCGTTTATGAAAACACGCGCAGGAACGGGCAGACTTACCAATGTGCAGGCATCGCGGGCGAAGTGGCGCTGGACCTCGCCGTGGAATTGTCGGGTGACCTGGGCGTGCAGAAGGAAATGAGCGTCGCTCTCCCGGTAAGCATTCCGACGCCCGTTCCCTTTGTCGAAGTTGAGCCGGGGGTCGAACTCGGCCTGATAATTGGCGCTTCGGGTTATGCGCAAGGCGGCTATAACGTGTCTGTCTGTCCGCGCATCAGGATTGCGGTGGAGAAAGCGGGCGACGGGGACTGGAAATTCGCCAAATTCTGGGACGGGTTCAATTTCGGTCATGGCATTGAACCGCTGGAGGTCGGCGGCAAAGTCGGAATTGAAGCCTATGCCAAGGTGCAGGGATTCATCAAGGCGTTCAAGGTCGTGAATGTGGGGGTTGAAGGGAAAATTGCGCTGGTGAGTGAACTGAGCGGGGGAACGCAGAGTGCGCCCCAATTCGGACTGAAGCGGGCGGTTTCAATCGCCAGGGAGGCCAATCTGTTCGATTCGACGAAAATACCCCTCGTTGGGAAATGGTTGGATTTCAAGCTCGGGGCCAGGGCCGAGGCGGAGCTGCTGGCGCAGGTTCTGCTGTGCGCCAAGGGGCCGGAACCCGGCTTTGTGATGTCGCCGGCTTCGGGGGAGTCGCCGCTGAGCGTGAGTTTCGTGGATGATTCAAAAAGCGGGGAGATAAGTTTTGCCTTGCCGGCCATTTCAGGTATCCCCTTTGGCGTCGAGTCAAAGGTTCTGCGACCAACGGCTTGGGAGTGGGATCTCGGCACCATGTGTTCGACGCTGCCGTCGCCGTCTTGTTCGTACGCTACCGATGGCGTGTATGAGATTTCCCAGAAGGTGCGCTGTGGAATCCTGAGTCCGTGGTATGCCGCGAAGCAGAAACTTTACGTCGGCAAGCCGAAACCGCCGGAAGATCCGCCGGTGCCTGACGATGATGGCGGCGCCGACCCCAGCGTATCCTGGGATCCGAACGAAATGGCGGGTCCGTCGGGAATAGGCGAGGCGCGCCTCGTAAAGCCCGGCGAGTGGATGACGTATGTCGTCTACTTCGAGAACAAGGCGGATGCGGACGTCCCGGCGCAGGAAGTCTTCGTCGACGCCCAGTTGAGCGAGTATCTGGACTGGACGACGTTCGAGATGGGCGAGGTCGCGTTCAACAACCAGAACGAGACGGCGCTGACGGGACTGCGCAACGCGACGCGGATCGTCGGGCAGACGGGTTCGGACGACAAGGTTCAGCTTTCAGTCGCCTTTGACGAGGCGACGGGTGCCGTCCACTGGTATCTGCGTTCGTACGACCCCGACAATGCGGATTTCGGCTATTGGCCGACTGCGGTTGACGCCGGCTTCCTGCCGCCGAACGACGAGACGCACCGCGGAGAGGGACACCTCACCTATCGCGTGAAGGTGCGCGAGGACGCGCCCACGGGGGCGCGCATCGATGCCGCCGCGACGATCGTCTTCGACTACAACGATCCGATCGCGACCGATCCGGCGTGGTGGAACACGGTCGCGCCGACGGTCGGCGAGGCGAACTTCGTCGCCGCCGATGCCGCCGCCGACGAGGGCAGCAACGTCGTCGTGCGGGTGCTTGGCGGGAATGCCAACGCGAATTCGAGCGTGAAGGTGTATCTGACGTACAACACGGCGGCGGCGGCGGACCTTGACCTCAAAAACGCGACAGTCACCGGCGGCAACCAACTGCAGTCGCGCGCGGCCGACGGCGGCGTCGAGGCGACCAACCTCAAGTTCCCGCTGACCTTGAACTGGGCGGCGGGCGAGATCGGCGAGAAGGTGATCGCCATCCCGACGAAGATCGACAAGGCGGTGGAGGACGACGAGTTCTTCACGCTGCAGCTCGCCGAGCCGGTTGGCATGGAGCTTGGCGAAACGCGCGTGTGCACGGTGACGGTCCGCGACCTGAACGACAAGACGCTGAAGGCCGCCGTGACGGCGTACAAGCCGAAGGCGGGCGAGAGCGTGGCGACGAACCATGTGGGCGTTGCCGCGGCCGGCGGCGAGGGCGGATTCGTCGCGGGGACGGGCGATTACACGAGCGGATCGAAGCTGACGCTGACCGCCGAAGCGCGTCCCGGATGGGCGTTCGTGGGCTGGCGGCTCCAGGATGGCGACGGCGCGATTCTCTCCAACCAGGCGAAGTGGCAGCTTGTCGTGACCAACGGCGCGGATTACGTCGCCGTGTTCGAGCGGATTCCCTACATCCGCGGACTCGCCGATCCGGCCAATCGCGGCAAGGTGACGGGCAGCGGTCTTTGCGCGGCGGGCAAGAAGGTGACCTTGAAGGCGACCGCGAACAAGGGGTTCGTGTTCAGGGGCTGGACTGCGGGCGCGCCGGCGGCCCGCTCCGGCCAGGAAGGGGCGTTCGTCGCCACCACGCCAACCTTGGTGATCGACCGGAGCGCGAAGCCGGCGAAGAACTCGGCGACGTCGACGACGATCACGACGGTGACGGGCGATGCGACCTACTGCGCCGGTTTCATCACCGCCGCGGAAGACAAGGCGTCGATTGTCGCGTCGGTTGACGGGGCGGTGCTGGAGCCGTGGGTGTCCAAGACCGAGACGCATGCGCTTGCGACCAACATCTGGACCGGCGTGTATCTCGAATGGCCCGTCGCCGCGGACGCGCTTTCCGCGCCGACGGTGAAGGTGGCGGGTTTGCCGTCGGGACTGAAGTTCGCGGCGAAGCCGGTGACGGCGAAGGTCGGTTCCGGCGCGACGGCGGTCCTGGTCACCAACGTCCCCGCAAACACAATCTACGGCGCGCCCACGGCGGCGTCCAAGACGACCCTCGACCGGAAGACGGGCGCGACGACCGTGACGCCGAGCGCCGTCAAGGTGACGGTGACGACGGCGGGCAAGTCGTCGCAGACCTACCAGATCGACACGGTCGTGGAGCCGCTGCCCGCCTGGGCGCAGGGAACGTTCCACGGCATGGTGGCGAGCGAAGGGGAAACCGGGAACGGCGGAGCCGAGGGGGAGGTGGTCGGGACCGTGTCGCTGACCGTGAGCGCGGCGGGGAAGGTGAGCGGCAAGGCGCAGGCCGACGGAAGCGCCTACACGCTCGCGGCACCGTACTACTCTGGCTTCGCGGCCGTCCCGGACGGCGAGGGCCTGGTCTCCAACTTCTTCGCGGCGGTCACGGCCGCGTGGAGCTACAAGGACGGCGCCAAGACGATCAAGACGAACGCCGTGGCGCAGATGACCGTGCAGGACAATGGCGTGGGCGGGATCGCCGCGGGCGGACCGCTGCCCGCGGCGGATGCGGCGCGGCCGGAGTCCGCGCCCTGCCGTTGGACGGCCTGGCAGTACAACTGGAAGGCCGCGCCGTGGAACGCAATCGGGAAGTCGTTCGACAAGCAGACGCTGGTCTACGCGATTCTGGCGGACGGGTCCTGCTCGGAGGCCGAGGCGGACGTCGCGGCGCCGCTGGGCGAGGACGTGGCGGGCCGCGTGGCGCTGAAGTTCGCGGCGAACGGCACCGCGACCGTCGCGGGCGAGTTTGTCGTGGGCTTTGACGAACGGACGGGGACATACAAGACCGTCAAGGCGTCCGCGGCGGCCACGCTGGTTCCGGTGGACGAGAGCCGCTGCGCCGTGTTCGTCTATCTGACGCCGAAGGGGCTTCTCCCGCACGCGCGCGCACTGACGCTGCCCTGACCATAGGAGTGAACGCGCCGATTGCGGGGGCGTTGCTTGGTGAGCGCCCCGCAGCGAGGGCGCTGCGGGTACTGGGCTGGGCAGGGCAATGGGCGGACAGCACTAGTACCCGGCGTGACCTCACGCCGTGGCGCTGGCCAGCGCTCCTCCATGGTTGCGAAATGAGAATTATCTGCGGAAATCTTGGGGCGTGCGGGGGCGTTGCTTGGCGAGCGCCACGCAGCGAGGGCGCTGCGGGTACTGGGCTGGGCAGCGCAACGGGCGGGTACGCCTTTAGTACCC
>JBJEWA010000087.1:0-9913 GCA_051884805.1 Kiritimatiellia bacterium
CAGCGTACCCGCCCGTTGCCCTGCCCAGCCGAGTACCCGCAGCGCCCCCGCTGCGTGGCGCTCGCCAAGCAACGCCCCCGCACCTTCAAGAATTTCCGCAGATAATTCTCATTTCGCCATCGCGGAGGGATGCTGGACCTGCGCCACGGCGTGGGGTCACGCCGGGTACTAAAGGCGCACCCGCCCGTTGCCCTGCCCAGCCGAGTACCCGCAGCGCCCCCGCTGCGGGGCGTGGTAACAGCCGCCGGCTTGGCGACTGCGTATTGACCTCGCGCTGGTCAACCGCTTACCTTCGTAGCCACCCCTCCTTGCTTCGCATCTTTGCGTTCTTTGCGTCCTTTGCGGCTAAAATATACTTCTTCCTCCAAGCCAAAGTGCAATCCCTGCCAGCAAGTCAGCCGTTTTTTTTTTTGCCGCAAAGAACGCAAAGGACGCAAAGAGGTGTTGTGGCAAGCTAATGCAAATGTCATCACGGAAGTGAAATTGCATCCTTCACATTCTTTGCATCCTCCGCATCCTTTGCGCTTTCGAGCCCTTTGCGTTCTTTGCGGCTAAAATATATCTGGAAGTGAAATTGCATCCTCCGCATTCTTTGCGCTTTCGAACCCTTTGCGTTCTTTGCGGCTAAAACACACTTCTTTACGAATTGAACGTACCGGCGACGGGCAGGACCAGGACGAAGTCGGTGCGCACGCCGGGAACGGAGCGGACGGAAACGGTGCCGCCGTGGAGCTGGACCACGTGCTTGACGATCGCCAGGCCCAGCCCGGTTCCGCCCAACGCCCGGCTGCGCGACTTGTTCACCCGGTAGAACCGCTCGAAGACGTGCGGCAGGTGTTCGGCCGGAATCCCCACCCCGAAATCGGACACGCGCACCTTGACCTGCCCGTCCGCCGCCGTCGAGGCGACTTCGATGCGGTCCGAGCCGGAATAGCGGATCGCATTGTCGATCAGATTCCGCAGCGCATCCTCCAGCCGCAGCGCGTCGCCGTTCACGCGCACCGCGTCGTTGCGCACGAGCGTCAGCGCGATGCGGGCGGCCCGGGCCCTCGGCTGCAGCTGCGACACGACCGTCGCCATCAGCTCCTCCAGCGGCAGTTCCGCGAAGTCGCGCGACCGCATCGCCTCCTCCCGCTCGACCTGCGCGAGCGACAGCACGTCCCCCACCAGCGAGCCGAGCCGTTCGCATTCGCCGTGGATGATGTCGAACAGCTCCCGGCGCTCGTCCTCCGCCAGCCGCGACCCGTCGCCCAGCATCTCCACCGCGCTCAGGATGGCCGTGATCGGACTCTTGAGCTCGTGGGTCACGTTGGAGGTGAATTCCCGGCGGAAGCGTTCGTTCTCGGTGACGATCTCCAGCTGCCGCTCCCGGTCCGCGAGCCGACGCGCGAGGCGGTGCGTCAGCTGGAAGACGAGCACGACGATCAGCGCGCCGACCAGCCCGGCCGCGACCAGCCCCATGCACACGAGGCGTTCGGACCTGATCACGCCGGTATAGGGGAACGCGAGGCGCACCACCCGGTCGCCCACCCGGCGGGCGCAGTAGAGGAAGTCGCGGTCCAGCGTCTCCGAATGGCGAAGCGCCGACCCGCGGCCGTCCGCAAAGGCATGGCGGATCTCCTCGCGCGCCGCATGATTGCCGCCGACGGCGTCGGTGTCGTAGACGACCGACCCGCTGGCGTCGACGATCGTCACCCGCATTTCCGAATCCGAAATGTCCGCGATCGCATGGCGGAAGCTGCGCGCGACCACGACGATCAGCACGAAGGAGGCGACGCCGCACACCCCCGCCGCGACCGCCGCCGCCAGGCTCCTGTCAACGCGCATCGCCGTTCCCGTTCAGCCGGTATCCGACCCCGCGGACCGTCTCGATGTGCGACGCCCATTCGCCCAGCTTGCGGCGAAGCCCGACCAGCTGCACGTCAATCGTCCGGTCGGTCACCGTCTTGCCGCCGTCGGAGACGCGGTCGATGATGGTGGCGCGGGCGAAGACGCGCCCCTGGTTGCGGAGCAGCAGTTCGAGAATCCGGTATTCCGTCAGCGTGAGCTTCAGCTGCTCGCCGCCGAGCGTCACGCGATGGGTGTCGTTGTCCATGACCAGCCCGTCCACGCCGAGCCGCGAGCCCGCGTCCTCCCCGTCCTTGCGCAGGGCGGCGCGGATGCGGGCGAGGAGGACCTCCTTGGAGAACGGCTTGACGACGTAGTCGTTGGCGCCGGCGTCCAGCCCACCGACGATGTCGCGCTCCTCGCCCTTGGCCGTCAGCATGACGATGGCGACCGACGCGGTCTCGGGATTGGCCCGCAGCTCGCGGCAGACGGCGATCCCGTCCTTGCCGGGCAGCATGAGGTCCAGCAGAATCAGGTCGGGCCGCTCGCGATAGGCCGTCTCCAGGACGACGTCGCCCGTCCCGACTTCGATGAGGTCGGTGTAGCCGGAACTCTTGAGCGCCAGCATGATGACCCGGCGGATCGCCGGATCGTCCTCCACCACGAGTATGCGTCTGCCTGCCATAGGTACGGCTCCGTGTCCACTGTTAGTATATCACATCCGGCACCTCCGGCGCCCGGGTCACACCAGGACCGGCAGCCGCTCGGCGACGTTGCCGATATGCCGGGAAATGTCCCTCAGCGCGGAAAGGACCGAGAGGAAGGCGAGATCGCGCGGCCGCTTGCCGTCGCCGGCGGACGCCGCCTGGGCGAAGCGGTGCGTCAGGCTGCTGACGCCGAGCCGGATCGTCTCCTCCATGTCCCTGGCCTCGCCCGCCACCAGCCGGCCGATCGGCAACGTCTCCAGCAGGGACGACACCGTGCACTTGGCGAACGCGCGCACCGCCGAGAGCATCCCGTCGATCTCGCCCGTCAGGTCGTCTGGAATGCCCGCGCTCTGCACGCGGGCCGTCTTGCGGTAGATGCGGAGGGCGATGTCGGAGATGCGCTCCGCGTCATTGACGCAATGGACCAGCTCCGGCAGCATCTGCGCCTGGCGTTCGGTCAGCTTGCGCTGGGAGAGCGCGACCAGGTAGTCGCGGATGCGCAGCTGCATCTCGTCGATCTCCTTCTCGCCGTTCTCCATCGAGTCCTCGTCCACGGTCACGTGTCCGAGGCAGTTGCTGACCGCCGCCGACGCAATCGTCCAGGAACGGCGCATCATCTCCCCGAGCGCGAGCCGCGCGGCGTGCAGCGCCATTTCCGGCGCCTCCAGCAGGTGCGGTTCGAGCCGGACCGTCTTCCGCGACCGGTCGCTGCGGATGACCTTCTGGCAGAAGCGCGCCAGGAGCGGGATGAAGAAGGACAGCACGACGACGTTCGCCACGTTGAAGACCGTATGCGCCATGGCCACGTGGCGGCCGGCCGCCTCCCCGGCGAAGCCGTCGCCGGACGTCAGCGCATCGACCAGCAGGAAGAACGCCGGCGCCGGGGGCCGGTCGCCGCTGCGCAGGACAATCCCGAAGCTCAGCACCACGAGGCACGTCCCCAGGACGTTGAAAAGCGCATGCGCCAGGGCCGTCCGCTTCGCGTTCGCGTTGCCGCCGATCGAGGCCAGCGCCGCAGTGGCGGTCGTGCCGATGTTGTCGCCGAGGACAATCGGCACGGCGGTCCAGAACGAAATCACCCCGGCTTCGGCCAGGGCAATGGTGATGCCGATGGTGGCGGACGAACTCTGCACCACCATCGTGCAGAGCGTGCCGACCGCAACCGCCCCGAGGACCGCGAACGGCGGCAGCCGGCCGGAGGCGCCCGGCGTGCAGTCGAAGAGGGAGAAGAACGAGACGAAGCCCGGTTCCTTCGCCAGGGCCTTCAGCTCCTGCGACATGAGGTTCATGCCGAAGAAGAGCAGCCCGAAGCCAAGCACCGTCCGCCAGGCGCCGCGTGACACGGTCCTGCGGGCGATCATCAGCCCGAGTACGCCCAAAGTCACCGCCGGCAGCGCGACGTCGCCGAGCTTGAGGGAAACGATCTGCCCCGTCACCGTCGTGCCGATGTTCGCGCCGAAGACGACGCCGATGGCCTGTTCGAGCGAAAGCAAGCCGGCATTGACGAAGCCGACGGTCATCACGCTCGTCGCCGACGAACTCTGGACCAGCGCGGTCACCGTCGCCCCCGCCAGGATCGCGCACACCCGGTTGCGCGTCATGTAGCCCAGCACGGCCTTCATACGCTCGCCGGCCGTCTCCTTGAGCCCGTTGCTCATCAGCCCCATGCCGTAGACGAAGAGCGCCAGACCGCCGAGAACCGTCGTAATCATCTTGATTTCATCGCCCATGCTTCCTCCTTAACGGGACCAGTTGCGCCCAGCCTCCGGCTTCGCCCGCCTTGCCTGCGGGTATGCGCCTGCCCCGACAATCCCCGCGATTGTCCCAAAACCGCATGAGCCTTGGATGAGGATTGTATTAGGATTGCGTTAAAGCTTCCGCCCCCGGCGGACTATTGCAGCACCTTGATTTCGTCCAGCCTGCCGCCTTGGGCGATGCGGACGCGGATGTACTGCGCGTTCGCGGCGTGGCGCTCGTCATACGGCGCCCAGGCTTCGCCGTCCGACGAAAGCTCGATTTTCTCGATGCCCTCGCCGACCGTCTCGATTTTCTTGAACTGCATCGAGAATTCGAGATTGAGCACGAACCACGGGCTGTGGTCGTCCCCGGCGGGCTTCCAGCTCGTCGCCAGGTCGCCATCGGAGGCGAACTTGCCGTCGACGGCGTTGGACGACGCCGCGATCGGATGGTCGGGCGCGACATTGCAGAGCGCCGCCGCCTGGCCGCCGGCTTTCGCCGGCTTCCGGTACGGCCCCGCGTAGGGGCGGTCGGGCGTGCGCGCGCTGACGCCTTCGACCCAGTCGGCGTCGGCATCCGTGCAGTCGCCGCGCTGCGTGACGATTTCCAGCTCGGCGGCGGGCAGCCCGTCCGCCTTGGCGACCAGCTTCGTGACCCCGGCGAAGTTGGCGCGCATCGCAATCGCCGCCTTGCCGTCGTAGATGTCGATGCCGCTGCCCTGCGCGAACGCGATCTCGCGGCCGGTCGGGAATTCGCCGGGACCGGACACGACCGTCAGCACGACGCGGCGGTTGTCGTTGACGCATTTCCCGTCCTTGTCAACCATCGTGACGGTGACGTGCGCGTCCTGCGTGCCGTCGCAGGCGTCCATGACCGGCCGGTCGGTGGCGAGGACGATCCTGGCCGCCTCGCCGGCCTTCGTCGCTTCCGGCGGCGGAATGCCGCGCAGGTGGTTGCGGTACCAGAACCAGGTCGCCTTCGGCAGGCGGAAGTAGTCCACGATGCCCATGATCGCGCCGTCGCCGTGGATGCTGCCGTGGTCGAAGCCGCACCAGATGGCCGCGCCGGAGCGCCAGGCCGGGCGGTCGTTGCCGAACTCGCCCCAGAACGGCCGGTACTTGCCGGGGCGGATCTGCTTCGGGGAGCCGTATTCCGAGACGACGCTCGGACCCGGCGGATCGCGGAACAGCAGCGCCCCGTCGCCGTTGTAGCCGATCACGTCCGCGCCGAGCAGATCGAATCCGCCGCGCTGTGCGCCGCCGATCGCCGCCGGCCGCGTCGGATCGGTCGCGCGCACGACTTCAAGCAGCCGGCGGCAAATCTGCTTCGCCATCTCGCGCTCTTCGCCGTTCGCCACGAAAAACGGCTCGTTCGAGACCGACCATACGATCACGGCGGGATGGTTCTTCGCGTCCATGATCATTTCGCGCGTCAGCGTCTCGGCGTTCTTCGCGAACACCGCCGCGTCGGCCGCATTGTGCGGAACGGCCGAAGCCGACCACCAGCCATCCTCCTTTTTCCAGCCCGTGCCCCAGACTCCGCCTTCCGACCAGAACAGGATCCCCTCCCGGTCGCACGCGTCGATGAACGCCTTCGAGTGCGGATAGTGCGAACCGCGGATGAAATCGAAGCCCGCCTCCTTCATGAGCCGCACGTCGCGCGCGGCCGACGTGTCCGTCACGCCGTCGACCCAGCCGGCGGCGTCCTGGTGGACGTTCGCGCCGAGGAAGAAACGGTGCTTGCCGTTGAGGAAGAAGCCCTCGTCCTTCGTGAACCTGAACCACCGGAAGCCGACGTTCGCCGTCGCGACCGACCGGCCGACCGTGACCCTGACGGGATAGAGCGCGGGGGATTCCGGCGACCAGAGCCGGGGTTGCGCGACCTTGAGCTCGACCTCCGTCGCCTTCGTCACGATCTTCTCGCCGTTGAACTCGTAGGTAATCTCCGCCTCCTGCTCGCCGCCGAGCTTCACGGCGAAAACCGCCTTCGCCGCCGTCGCGGAGACTTCCGGCGTCGTCACGGTGAGGCCGTTGAAGTCGATCCAGCTCCTCCCCTCGCTCGTCAGCCGCACGTTGCGGTAGATGCCGCCGGAAAACTGGTGTTCGCCGGCGCGCGGACAGATGAACTTGTCCCATTCGTTCGAGACCTTCACCTCGACCAGCTGCCGCTCGCCGCGCTTCAGGCCCGGCGTCAGATCGATGCGGAAGCCGGTGTAGCCGTTGGCGTGCGTGCCCATGAGCTTTCCGTCGAGGCGCACTTCGGCATACTGGAACGCGCCCTCGAAATCGAGGAACAGGTGTTCGGCCGACGTTTCCGCCGCTGTCAGCTGCTTGCGGTAGACGCCGGTGCCGGTATAGAATTCCTTCCCCAGGAAGTACGGCGCGGAAAACGAGTGCGGCAAGTGGCACGGCTGCCATTCCCGCATGTCGCCGCGCTTGAATTCCCAGGCGCGGTTCCAGATCTTCGATTCGGCGTCCGCCGCCAGCGCGAACGCGGCGACGACTGCGGTTGCGGCGAGTCGCGCGAATTTCATCGTCCTGTTTGCTGTCTCCATGGCCCTGCCATCCTCCCGGTGTTCGGAGTATAACAAACCCCCGCGTCAGGCTCATACCCCCTTTTGAGGGGTTCGGGCAGGCAGATGCGGCAATTGCCGGCGTCGCCCGCAAATTCATCCCTTGAAATTATAGATTGGCACGAGATGATCGACAATGTCACATGTCGGCGTAATGTGCTCGCAAATGAACTCAAGGCTTTTATACGCCTCCGGCGCCTCATCAAGCGAAGTGTCGATGGTCGTAGTGTAAAGTCCGCCAAGATTCCGCCTGACCTCTGAAAGTTCCAGCACGGCTTTCGCATCGCCACGCGACATCAACCGCCCCGCACCGTGCGGCGCCGAACAGTTCCATTGCGCATTCCCTTTCCCGACGCAGACGAAAGTTCCGTCGCGCATATTGATCGGACTATAGATACCTCTCGCCGCAATCCGCCGAGACGGCGCCTTTGCGGATTGTGCGCGTCACACGGTCAAAATAGTTATGATTCGTCTTCACCGCACCTGGGAGGAGCTCGACTTTCAGCAAATCGGCTATTTCCGACGCGATTATCTCCTTGTTCCGGCGAGCGAACTCTATTCCAAGCTCCATGAAGTCAAGATATCCCTCGTATCCGGCATCGGCAGGCGAAAGATATTCGAGCCCGTGCGGACATCCATTTGGGTGCGCATTTGCCGCCATCCGCTGGAACACCTGGCAGACTGCTTTGCCAAAATGCCGCGACCCCGTATGGACGAGCAGATACGTCATGCCGTCTTTTTCCGAACGCTCAAGGCTTATAAAATGATTACCGCCTCCCAGTGTGCCGAGTTGCATGACGGCCGGAACGCGACAAGGAGCGTCACCGAGTACGAGGCGCCCGATTCTCCCAAGCCGTTCATCCGCATCGCCGAAGAGCTCTCTATCCGAATCTGTGACAAAACTGCTGACCGCATCTTCGCGCGTCGCTCTTTTCAGATACTTGGCGCAAAGAAAGCCATCGAGCTGGTCCAAGTCAGGAGTATTGCGTCCAATAGGCCACGCAAAGACGCCACAGGCGATATCGCCGCCCACGAAGTTGGGCACGATCCGCGTTTCCGCGCCTTCCGCAAACCGCTGCGTAAAGCCGACGAGACACGACCCGCCCGGATGCCCGTCGGGCATAATGGCAATGTGCGAGTCCTCGGAGGAAACGGCATTCAGCAGCCCGTAGAGCTGCGATACGGTGTCGGCGTCCAAGTTGTCTATCGTCAGCAAAGCCGAGGCGTATCTGCCCTTTATCGAGTACATGCCGCGCCTTTCATCACGTCCAGGTTTTCTGCCGCGACCGCTACGCCCGATTTCTTCGCAGCTTCAAGAAGCATGCGGATCACATACCAATCCGCCTCTTCTCTGTCCACCACGTTGTTCCACATCAGCGCGGCCATGTTGTTTTGTCCGGCGGGGCTGCCCGCAATGCTGGAACGAACAGCACACATTGCGCCTTGCCTCATCCGACAACCCGTCATCGCAGTACTTCATATACCTTCTGTCGGAGATTAGCTTCCGGGTGGCCTCTGCCATTGAATTCGTCCGGTTCATGTCCCATCGGGTCAGTTCCCAGGCATCGTTGGCATTGAGCATCTTCGTCAGCAGCGGCAGAGATGCGACCAAATCCTCCCCGTTGTTCTGCTGCGCAGCCGAAGCATCCTGCCTTCGCGATGTTTCGTGAATCCCCGGAGCCGCCCCTGACGCACGGCGACAGGCAGCATCGTGCGTGCGTTCGAAATGCTCTGTTGCGGCCGCAGTTCGCTCCTCCTCCTGCGGAAGCGAAACCGGCGCTCCGCGATGGCTCCGCATCCTGGCCGCGTCGGAATCCCCGAGCCCATCCGCCATCAGCCCGCCCATTGGGCAAACAAACGCGGCGACGCACAAAGCGAGAAGCAATCCCGCAAATGCCTTTGCCGACCCTGACATTCTTGTTCTCATGCATAGCTCCGCATCGTTGCTCCGAAAACTCACCCGCAAGCGCACACGCGCCATGCTTGCCCATTATAGCAAACACGTCTCTCACCATTCTCCATCCGTGCTGATTCCTAGACATTTTCTGCTTTTCACACGCTCAAAATCTGGAGATCGCTTCCGGGATTTACGGAATTTCGCTTCCGTAATTTGTGGGCATTCACCGCCCTACTTCCCGAACCGCCACGCTGCGCACCATTGGAGGTTTTGGAGCGCAGCAAGGCAACTTTTGGTGTGCACCATTTTTCCTTCGTGGCGAAGCTGCTGCACTCCGCCGTTCCCGGGCCAAGGGCAGTTTCTGCCGCCTGCAGCCGGTTCCGGGCGTCCTCCATGCGCTTCCCGATGTCCGCTCCAGATCGGTGGAATCGATTGGCGCCCCAGTCCGACCGGCAAGAAGAAGCGACACCTGCTGAGTACACAGTATTTGCCAAACCAGGCTACCCAAACTGCGGAAGCGAAACGTCCACCTTTTCGGTTAATCCTCAATGCTAGCCTTTGTCCCGATTCTACAGGACGAAACCACCGTCCGGCAAGTTCAACTGCCACATATGGGGTTGATGTAATTCACCGCATCAACAGCAAAACTAAGCCCGTCTGCTTCGGGAACAGGTGTTCCCTAAGTTTGCGCTATCGAAGTTATTTATTGCAATGTAATTTGCATTATGCATCTCGTTTTAACAGTTTCACGATTTCATCCTCAATTGTCCCTTGCGGCAATTCAACAACGCCATTTTTTCCGAAAAAGAACAGACGACTAGCAAAGCGTACGCTATCCATATCATGTGAGACAAGAATAACCGTTCGATCCTTGCTACATTTGCGCAAGGTTTCGTAAATTTTTTGCTTCATAACAATGTCAAGATTATTTGATACTTCGTCTACGACCAACAAATCTGGATTTCGAACCAAGGCGCGGGCAATGGACAACAACTGTAGTTGACCACCTGAAATCGTTTCCGAAGAGACGGGTGTATATATGCCATTGGGTAGCGATTCCACCCAATCTTCAAGGCCACATACTTGTACCATGAATTTTACGGTGTCGGCCGAAATGTCTGTTCGCGGGCGAGCAAAAGTAGACAGGCTGGGGCGAGCAAAGTTAGACAGAAT
>JBJEWA010000088.1:0-2252 GCA_051884805.1 Kiritimatiellia bacterium
TAATCGGCGCGTCAATACGAAAGTTTGCAAAATTGAAAAAAAAAAAAAAAAAAGCAAATTACCGCTGGCGCGTCGCCTTGATCCGCAGTCGGCTCCAATCGCCGCCGACAGGACGCTCGCGGCGAAAATCGCCGCCGTCTTCGCACAGAGGCCGGAACGCTACCTGCCCGGCGTGAGGTCACGCCGGATACTAGGCCTGTGTAGGGTCTGTCCCCGAACTTTCCGACCTGCCCGGCGTGAGGTCACGCCGGGTACTATGCAGGGAGAGCTGGCCAGCAGAGTACCCGCAGCGCCCTCGCTGCGGGGCCTGTGTAGGGTCTGTCCCCGAATTTCCGACCTGCCCGGCGTGAGGTCACGCCGGGTACTATGCAGGGATGGCTGGCCAGCAGAGTACCCGCAGCGCCCTCGCTGCGGGGCCTGTGTGGGGTCTGTCCCCGAACTTTCCCGCCGTCTTCGCACGGAGGCCGGAACGCTACCTGCCCGGCGTGAGGTCACGCCGGGTACTATGCAGGGAGGGCTGGCCAGCAGAGTACCCGCAGCGCCCTCGCTGCGGGGCCTGTGTGGGGTCTGTCCCCGAACTTCCTATGCAGGGATGGCTGTCCAGCTGAGTACCCGCAGCGCCCTCGCTGCGGGGCCTGTGTAGGGTCTGTCCCCGAACTTCCCCGAACTTCCGGAATCTGTCCCCGCAGTGCGCCACAAATGCAGACGAACGGGGTTGCACAGCCCCGTTCGTCTACAATTTGCAGTAGTTCCGAAACTTACTTGCCTTCGGCGACGACGTCGAGGCGGACGACGATGTCAAAGCCGTTGCCGCGCGGACGGTCGACGGTGACGATCGCGTCGCCGCCGGCGGTACGCTCGACCCGGATGTCAGAGCCGTTCAGGGCCTTGGCGGAGACAATCGCCCCCTTCAGGGGGAAGGCGAACTTGCTGACGGCCGGATCGAGGAAGTGGAGATAGAGCACGTTGTCCCGACGCGTGGAAACGACGCTCTTCAGGAGCGCGACACCGCCGGCGACCGTCCCGTAGATCGACTCGCCGTTCTGCTCGAACCACTGGCCGACCTTCGCCATCACCTCGACCGCCTTCGCCGGCAACCGCCCCGATCCGTCCGGCCCGATGTTCATCAGCAGGTTCGAATCCCTCGCCGCCGCCCGGGCGACCATGGCGACGATGTCCTCGGGCGTGCGGAAGCGCTTTTCGCCGATCTTGTAGCCCCAGACGTTGTGCTGGATGACGTCGCACTGCTCGATCGGGCGATCGTTCGTCACCGGCTGGTTGGCCGAAAAGCCCGCGTCGGAATTGTCGCCCGGCAGATCGCGTTCGAAGAGCTGGATGTCTTCCTTCGCGCGGATCGGCCGGTGGTTGTTGTTCGCGACCAGCGTCTTCCTCGCGTGGATGAAATCGTAGAGGTCGTCAAACTCCCAATTCATCGACTTACCGTGCTCCCATTCACCGTCGAACCAGATGCAGCCAGGGTGGTAGCTGTCGATCAACTCGCCGATCTGGCCGAGCATGAAAGCCTTGTACGACGCGTAGTCGCCCTTCTGGTTGCCGAGGACGGCACGCGCGACGTTTCCGGCCGGATAATCCTTCCGGTGCCAGTCCATCAGCGAATAGTAGAGGTTGAACTGCAGCCCCTCCGCTCGGCAGGCCTCCGCCAGCTCGCCGAGGATGTCGCGCTTGAACGGCGTGTTGGCGATGTTGTAGCCGTCGTCGACCTTGGTCGGCCAAAGCGAGAAGCCGTCGTGATGGCGGGAAGTGATCGTCACGTATTTCGCGCCCGCCTGCCGGAAGACGCGCACCCACTCCTTCGCGTCGAACTTCGAGGGGCAGAAGCCGTCCATCGTCCGGGCATAGGCCCGCTCGTCGAGGTTGCCGTTCCGGAGATACCATTCGCCCTGCGCGAAGTTGGCGTAAAGCCCCCAGTGGATGAAGATGCCGAAACGCTGTTCGGCGAACTTCTTCCGGGCGTCGAGGTTCCACTGTTCGGGCGTGTAGGCGGCGTCAATCACCGCCGCGCAGAACGCGAACGCGGCGAGGGTCGCCACCTTGGCCAGTCTCTTGGTCGTCATCATGAATCTCCTTTGCGCTTGGATGTTTGCGGACACGGCAAAACACGTTTGCGCGATAATACCAAATCCGCCCGCAACCTGTCAACGGACGCGGACGCGGCGCTCAGCAGAGGATGCGACAGAGGGATGCGATGGGCTGGATGACTTGCATTGGTGCGACAGGGCTGGTTAGGCTTG
>JBJEWA010000089.1:0-9706 GCA_051884805.1 Kiritimatiellia bacterium
GTCGCTCGATCCAACCGGACAGTGCGGCCCGTACGTCACCAGCCAGAGCGACCCCGCCCACGGGCAGACCGCGCCCGTCCCGCATTCGCCTTCGTCATTGTAATACGCGAGCGACGGATACACGCCTCCGATCTCGACCGGACGGGCGCACAGGACGCCGACAGTCAACGCCGACAGGCCGCAGCAGACGAGCTTGTTCATCAGTTGTTCCTCATTCGAGTCCTTCAACGGCCAATCCGTCGGCGAAGCTGTCGCTTTCGGACGTGGACTTCTCCGGGACGATGCGCAACCGGGCGCCGGGCGCAAGTCGGCGAAACACCTTTTTCCTGCAAATTCTTCCGTGCATTGCGAAGCTGCTCATGCGCTGTAACCGCGCCCATACGCATCTGGTTCGTTTACGGCCAAGCCACTTGTGGTTTTGATATGATAGCAAATTTGATCCGCACCGACCACGGCCATTGCTAACCCCATTGCTTTTGCCCTGGCAACTGAACAAACGCAATTTGTCCGCGCACATCCGTATTTATCTACCCCGTTGTTCCTCACGACCGCAAGCCCGTCCACATTTCTCCGGCAAGTCTGGCGTCGGGGTGCGCGAAATTTTGGTTCTGAATTTTTGGTTCTAATCTTCAGTCTTCAATTTTCAGTTTTCAATGGGCGGTCTGCAGAGGGGCAATCTTCAGTCTTCAATGGGCGGTCTGCAGAGGGGCAATCTTCAATCTTCAATCTTCAGTTTTCAATGGGTGGTCTGCAGAGGGGCAATCTTCAGTCTTCAATCTTCAATCTTCAATCTTCAATCTTCAGTGGGCAGCCCTCAGTGGACAAACTTCGGGTGCTGCGTACCTGATTGGGGCGTTGTTGGCAATCGGGGCTTTTCCATCGGCGGCAAGGATGGGTGCAAGCCGCGCAAACGCGGATACTCGGGGCAAACCCTGCGGATTAAAACTGAAAATTGAAGACTGCTGACTGAAGACCGCTGACCGAAGACTGAAAACTGAAGACTGAAGATTGACGACCGAAGATTGAAAACTGAAGACTGAAGACTGAAGATTGAAGACTGAAGACCGAAGATTGACGACTGAAAACTGAAGACTGAAAACTGAAGACTGAAAACTAAAAGCTACCCTCCTCATCCCCTCATTCCCTCCCCTCCCTCCCCCTCCCCTCTCCTCTCCCCCCTCCTGTCGCTCCTGTCGCTCCTGTCGCACTTGACCGATTCCCACCAAAGTACTATAATCGACACCCAAGAACGGTTAGGAAGCACGGTTGGGCGTCCCGAGCACGATCAGGAGTCCAAACCATTAGGAGGCCGAACAATGGAAGACCTGCAGAGCTTGCTGGAGAAAATCAACCGCGACGGCGTCGAAAAGGCCGAAGCGGAGGCCGGGCGCATCGTCGCCGAGGCCAGGGCGAAGGCCGACGCGCTGGTCGCGTCCGCCCGCGCCGAAGCCGAAAAGACGAAGGCGGAGGCCGAGCAGGCCGCCGAAGCGTCGGCCGCGCGCGCGGCCGAGACGATCCGTCAGGCCGCCCGCGACGTCGTGCTCGGCGTCAAGGACGCCCTGACCGCCCTGTTCGAGCGACTGCTCGCCGAAGACGTCGACCGGGCGCTGGCCGACGAGCAGACGTCCGCCGCGCTCGTCGCCGAGGCGATCCGGGACCTGGCCGGTCCGGGCGAGATCGTCTGCGGCGAAAAGCTCGCCAAGACGCTCGGCGCCCAGCTGGCGGCGCGCGGCGGCTTTTCCGTCGTCACGGACGGCGCGCTCGGCACCGGCTTCACGGTGAAGCTGGAGGGCGGCCGCGTCGAACACGCCTTCACCGGCGAGGTGATCGCCGCCGAGCTCGCCCGGCGTCTCCGTCCCGAACTCGCCAAGCTGCTCAAGTAAGGGAAGGCCCGCGCGCCGCGCGGGCCGCACGTCATGCCAATCGACTACATCGTCGCGAGTCTTCCCGCCCTGGACTTCGGCGCCCCCGCGCCGCTCGCCTGGGAGCGCTTCTGCGCCATCGCCGACGGCGAGCGCGTCCGCCGGATCCTGCGTCAGCGCGGGTGGGACGACCTCGAGACCCAGCTGCGCAACGCCCTCGCCGAAGCGCGGGGCGGCGAGAAGTACCAGCGGCCGGCCGTCGGCTGCGCCCTCTACTGGCGCAACCGCGTGCTCGCCTGCTTCCAGGAGCAGGACGTGCTGCGGCGCGAAGAGCTGCTCGACCGCGTCTGGTGGGACGCCGCCGGCGAACTCACCCCGCCGTCCGAACCGCTCGGAGTCGGCGCCCTGGCGACCTATGCCGTCCGGCTGAAGCTCGCCCTCAAGCGCACCCGCATCTCCGGCGACGCCGGCAACGCCGCCTTCGACCGGCTCACGGCCGAAACCCGGCGCTGACCGCCCCGAACCTTCAAAACTCCCAACACCAACCCCTTATGACTACAGGCAAGATCACAGGCGTCAACGGCAACATGATCACCGTCCGGTTCGACGGCGCCGTCGCGCAGAACGAAGTCGGCTACGCCAGGCTCGGCGACAAGAAGCTGATGGCGGAAATCGTCCGTGTCCGCGGCGAGAAATGCGACATGCAGGTCTTCGAGTCGACGACCGACCTCGCGGTCGGCACCGAGGTCGAGTTCTCCGGCGACCTGCTGGCGGCCGAACTCGGGCCGGGCATGCTCGCCCAGGTCTACGACGGCCTGCAGAACCCGCTGCCCGAACTCGCCGCCGAGGCCGGCCGGATTTCCGAGGACGCGGGCTACTTCCTCCAGCGCGGAATGTACCTGCCCGGCCTGCCGCGCGACCGGAAGTGGGACTTTCATCCGACCGCCAAGGTCGGCGACCGCGTGACCGCCGGCGATCCGCTCGGCTGGGTCACCGAGGGCATCTTCGACAACAAGACGATGCCCGGCCACAAGATCATGGTCCCCTTCGCCTACCGCGGCACCTACGAGGTGAAGAGCCTCGCGCCCGCCGGCGACTACACGGTGACCGAGACCATTGCCGAGCTGACGCCAGTCGGCGACGCCCACGCCGGCGCCGCGGCCGCCGCGCCGCTCGCCGTGACCATGCTCCAGCGCTGGCCGGTGAAGGTGCCGATCAAGTGCTTCGCCGAGCGGCTGGAGCCGACGGAGACGCTGGAGACGACCTTCCGCACCATCGACACCTTCTTCCCGGTGGCCGTCGGCGGCACCTACTGCATCCCGGGGCCGTTCGGCGCCGGCAAGACCGTCCTCCAGCAGACGACGGCCCGGCATGCGAAGGTCGATGTCGTGATTTCCGCCGCCTGCGGCGAACGCGCCGGCGAAGTCGTGGAGACGCTCAAGGAGTTTCCGCAGCTCGTCGATCCGCGCACCGGCCAGTCGCTGATGAAGCGCACGATCATCGTCTGCAACACCTCGTCGATGCCGGTCGCCTCCCGGGAGGCCTCGGTGTACACGGCGGTGACGCTGGCGGAGTACTTCCGCCAGATGGGGCTCGACGTCCTCGTGCTCGCCGACTCGACCAGCCGCTGGGCGCAGGCCATGCGCGAACTTTCGGGGCGACTGGAGGAGATTCCGGGCGAGGAGGCGTTCCCGGCCTACCTGGAGTCGCGCATCGCCGCGTTCTACGAGCGCGCCGGACGCGTCCGGCTGCGCAACGGCGCGATCGGCTCGGTGACGATCGGCGGCACGGTCTCGCCGGCCGGCGGCAACTTCGACGAGCCGGTCACGCAGGCGACGCTGAAGGTCGTCGGCGCCTTCCACGGGCTTTCCCGCGCGCGCTCCGATGCCCGCCGCTATCCGGCGATCGATCCGCTGGAAAGCTGGAGCCACTACCGCCCCGTCATCGACGCCGCCCGCGTCGAGCGGGCGCGCGCGATCCTGCGCAAGGGCAACGAAGTCGGCCAGATGATGAAGGTGGTCGGCGAAGAAGGCACGAGCCTTGAGGACTTCACGACCTATCTCAAGGCCGAGTTCCTCGACGCCGTCTACCTGCAGCAGAACTCGTTTGCCGGAGTCGACGGCTCGACGCCCGTCGCCCGCCAGCAGGTCATGTTCGACCTCGTCGAGCAGGCCCTGCTCGCATCCTACAAGCTGACGGAGAAGGCCGAGACGCGTCGGTTCTTCATGGACCTCCAGCAGACCTTCATCGACTGGAACGACAAGCCGACCGACACGCCCGAATTCGAGCGGCTGAAGCAGGAACTGCTCGACAAGATCGCCGCCGCCCGCAGCTGACCGCCGCCGCGCCCAAGGGGCGCCTAGTCGCCCGCCGGAATGCAGTCGTAGACGCGCACGAAGTCAACGACGAAGTCGTCGTTCGCCGCCGCAGCCGTCGCCAGTTCGGGCACGCCCTCGCCGGTCATGCGGTTGTTGCGGTACCACTTGCACTCGGTCGAGATCAGCAGAAACTCGGGCACGTGGGAGACCGCCCGCGCATTGCGGCCGCGCAGACGGCCGTCGATGTAGACCGAATAGCCGTCCGGCTCCCAGAGCAGACCGAAGGTGTGGAATTCCTCCGTATCGACGGCGAGGTTCAGCTTGCCGGCAAACTTGGGGGCGACATCGTACTCGGCGGGAATGTGAAAGCCCAGATAGTCGGGACCATAGCCGTTGGTGTGATAGGATGAGACGATGACCTCGCCGGGATCGAACGACTCCATGATGTCGTGTTCGATGCCCGCCAGCCCCGGGTCGAGACAGCAGCCCTGCATCATCGACTGCATCCAGAACGCGCTCCACCACCCGGCTTTCCTCTGCAGCCTGCACCGGCACTCGTAATAGCCGTACTTGTGGACGAACTTCGGCTTCGACTGCTTGCCGACGAACCAGAAGCCCTTCGGGTTTTCGAGGTGCGGCACGTCCCAGATCAGCTCGCCGGTCTGGAGCTGCGGCGAGACGAACTGCCCGTTCGGCAGCCGCTTAATCTTGAGGTGTGCCAACCCGCCCTTCACCTCGACGCAGCCATCCTCGGGCGTGGCGAACCAGTGCGCGCGTCGGCCCCAGAAGTTCGTGCGGTAGCTCCACTTCGACTCGTCGAGCGCGGTTCCGTTGAACTCGTCGTGCCAGACCAGGCGGAAGTTCTTCCCTTCCGGCAGCAGCGACGGCGCCTCGCCCTCGACGGTGCCCGCCGCACGGCAGGCGAGCGGCAGGGAGTCGAGCCGGACCAGTTCCCGCGACTGCGCGGAACCGGCAGTCGCCGCCGCCGGCAGGACGGCGAGCAGCCCGACCAGGGCCATGCGCCCGATTCCCGCCATGCAGTCTCCCGCGCGATTCCCCGGCATCGCCTGCGTCGTCTTTGGGTTCATTACCGTCTTTGGGTCCATCACCGGCTCCTTATTCCTCATTACCATTACCGCGTTTCCCGCTTCACTAGGCCTAATTGTAGCCCCGATTATCGCAAAACCTCCGTCCGGCGTCAACCGACGGCGTGTCCTCTCGCTTTCCTGTCAGCGCCCCTCCCGTCTCTCCCGTCTCTCCAGTCCTGTCAGCGTCCCTCATGTCTCTCCTGTCCCTCCCGTCCTCGCCAGCGTCCCTCCTGTCTCTCCCGTCTCTCGCGTCCTCGTCAGTGTCTCTCCTGTCCCTCCCGTCCCTCCCGTCCTCGTCAGCGCCCTCCCGTCTCTCCCGTCTCTCGCGTCCTCGCCAGCGCCCTCCCGTCTCTCTTGTCCCTCCTGTCCTCGTCAGTGTCTCTCCCGTCTCTCCCGTCGCTCCCGTCCTCGTCCTGTCCCTCCCGTCGCTCTTGTCCCTCCTGTCCTCGCCAGCGTCCCTCATGTCTCTCCTGTCCCTCCCGTCTCTCGCGTCCTCGTCAGCCCCCTCCCGTCTCTCTTGTCCCTCCTGTCCGCGCCAGCGTCCCTCATGTCCCTTCTGTCTCTCCCGTCGCTCCTGTCCTCGCCAGCGTCTCTCCGGTCTCTCCCGTCTCTCCCGTCCCCGCCAGCGCCCTCCCGTCTCTCTTGTCCCTCCTGTCCTCGTCAGTGTCTCTCCCGTCCCTCCCGTCTCTCTTGTCCCTCCTGTCCCTCCTGTCCTCGTCAGTGTCTCTCCTGTCCCTCCCGTCGCTCCTGTCCTCGTCAGCGTCCAGTGGCCGTGTTCGTAGTCGATGCCACCACATGATTGATCATCGACAGGTGCGTGGAATCGTGGAACATGATCCCCTCCGCGCAGTTGTGAACGCGGTGACGCTCGTCGCGCCAGCCTGCGGCGCACTGCGGATGTAGTGCGCACCGCCCAGCGACTTACGCGCCGTTTCGCGCGTCTGCGCGAACTGCTCGCCACCGCCGACCGGCCGATCAACGAACTCATCGACGCGTGCAGCTGGAGTTCGATTTCCTGCGCCAAGCGGATCTTCAAGGCGCGCTACAACCAGACCATGCGCAACTACCGCGCCCAGAACGCCCGCACAGTTCCGGCGCCCCCTCCCCTTCAGTCGTGGCAGAGATAGATGCGGTAGCGCGGGTCGGTGTAGGTCTCGACAAAGGCGCGGCTCTCGTCCGCATTGACGGTAACGGGCGTGGGCAGCCGCTGTTCCAGGTTGCGCCGCGAATAGACGGCGTCGCCAGCGATTACCGCCGTGCGGCCGTCGGCCATGCCCGGCACAAGCACGATGGACAACCCCGCCGTATGGCCGCCGACCCGCACCATCTTGAGCCGTCCGCCGTACAGTTCGAGTTCCGACTTGAAAGTCGTCACCGCCCGGCCCGCCAGCACCCGGCCGGCCGACCTGTCCTCGTCCTCCTGAATGTAGACGTGCGCGCGCGGGAATGACGCAATCGCCCCGATATGGTCGTCGTGGAAATGCGAGATCAGGCAGGCTTCGATCGTCTCCGGCTCGACGCCCAGCCGGCGCAGCGCCTCGACCGGACGGACGAAGTTGCGCGCCGAGCGGCCCTCCATCCCGAAGCGGTCGCAGCCGACGTCCACGAGCACGCGCCGTCCGTCGAACTCCAGCAGATGAAAGCCGAGCACGATGGGACAGAGCTTCTGCGGCGATCCGCCCGGCACGATCCAGCTCTCCGCCAGTTCGAAGTCGCCGTAGACGACCCGGACGATCCGCACCGGATCGTCCGCCGGCGGGACGATCTCCGTCCGGCCCGGCTTGAGTTCGATCCGCTGGTCGCCGAAGACGAAGACGCCGGGCACCGGCGTATCGACCGAGCCGGACGCCCGACCGCCGTCGAACTTCAGGTCGACGGCGATCCAGCCGGCGGGATGCGGATGGCGCGCGCGGACGTGCGTCAGCGGACCGGGCGAGGGCGCGATGCGGACTCGCTCGAAGAACGGCGCGGCGGAGCGGATGCCGGCCAGCCCGGTCTGCATGAACCAGATCGGATGCGCACCCCACGCATGGCAGTCGCTGCGCGACGTCAAGCCGCCGGACCGGCCCGAATCCGGCCGCTCGAGCGTCGTGGAGACGCCCTGCGCCAGATAGTCGCGCCACAGGTCGAGCCGCCGGAGGAACAGGTCGCCGCGCCCCTGCTTGAAATAGGCCTCGAACAGGTAGTAGCTGAAGTAGACCGTCGTGCGCGCCAGGTCCGGATCGGCGATCAGATGCTCGAAGCAGCGGGCGGTCTGCTCCGGCGACAGGCAGTCCGCAATCAGCGCCAGCGCCTGCTGATGCTCCGAATAGGTGTTCGGCAGCGGCTTGCCCTGTTCGTCGCGCTTCAGCGGCGTGTCGGCGATCAGGCTGCGCTCCTCGTTCCAGAACGTCCGCACGATCTGCGCCTTCAGCCGCCGCGCCTTCGCCTCCCAGTACTCCGCCTGCAGTTCGTTGCCGAGCGCGCGTTCGACGGCCGCCGCGCTCTGCATGTCGATGAGCCAGAAGAGATTGACGAACGAATTGAGCGCATGGCCGTGGTCGCTGCCCGGCACGGCACTGTCGCGCCATTCCGTCGCCCAGTCCATGAAGTTCCAGCCCGGCGTCCGCTCGATCAGCCCGTCGCCGTTCTCGTACAGCTCGCAGCCCGCCATCGACTGGCGCAGCCCCGGCAGGCGCGCCCGCAGCCATTCGCGGTCGGCGTGGTTCTGCACGTAGTCGCCGTACATCGCCAGATACGCGAGCGTGTAGGTAAAGCCCTCCTGCGGACCGCGCTTGGGGTAGTTGAACGGACACTGCCCGTCTTCGTGCGTCGCGTAGCTGTAGATCTCGATCGCCCGCTTGATCATGCGCTCGTCGCGGGAAAGCGCGGAAAGGACGAGCAGCTGCACGCGCGTGTCGCCCGGATACATCAGCTGCTCGTAGTAGGGGCAGTCGAAGAGCATTTCGTGGCAGCACATCTGCATCGTCCGCGTGCAGATGCGGCGGATGTCGTCCGTCGACCGGTCGTCGCAGGCGAACGCGCTTTCCATCTCCAGCGGATAGCGCGTCTCGACCAGCGACAGCTCCGTCAGCGTCAGCGGCTCGTCGCCCGTCTCGATGTCGATGCGGCACCAGAGTCCGCACCGGAACCACGGCGCGGAGAACTCGCCGTCCGCCCCGTCGGGGAGGAAGTTGTCGCCGAAGCCGAGCAGGTATTTGCCGACGATCTGCTGGCGGTCGCCCTTCCGGCCGTTGCCGGCCTCGTGCGCCGATTCGGCCCAGCACCAGGCGATTCGCGCGCCCTTGCCGCCTTGGGTCTTCAGCACCGGATAGGCGCAATGGTAGCGGCCGAGATTCCACGCCAGCTGCAGCTTCGTGTGCGGCGCGACCGTCACCGGAGCGCCTTTCGCGCGCAGCGCCTCGAAGGCGGCCACTTCGGGCGCGGCGGTCTCCGCCTCCGCGTAGACGTGGCGGCCGCGCCAGGGCGCGTCGCGGGTGGCCGCCACGATGCGCCCGGGCGACACCGGCACGCAAAGCTGGTCGGGCAGCTGCGAGGGATAGAGCATCCAGCCCGGCTCGCGGGAACCGTAGCACTTGTGGCTGACGGTCTTGACGGGACCGCGCACGACGACCGCCTTGGCCGGACGCTCCGCCGTACCCGCAAAGGGCCCGCGTCCGGCGATCTCGACTTGCGAACCCATGCCGGCCACCCACTTTTCCGACCCGTCGTCCGGAGCCAGCGGCGTCATGCCGACGAGCCGCCCCACCGTCCAGCTCGCCTTGCCCGTCGTCAGCCGTTCGTCGAAGACGCCGGAAGCCTTGAAGACGAACCCGCCGCGATACGACAGCTGCGCGAACGGGGCGTGCCGGTTCATGCGCGTGACGACCGCCCGAAAGACGTGACGACCGACCGGGGCCTCGACGCGGTAGGTCTGGTACTGCCAGTTCGGCACGTCGCCGCGATGGGGACCGCGGGCGACGAAGCGTCCGTCGAGCGTAAGCAGGAACCGCTCGTCGGCCGAAACGTCCACCGTAAACGCCCCTTCGCCGGGCCGGACCTCGAAGCTGCGCTCGAACACCAGCACGGTGCAGTCGCCGCCGCCGTCCGCCGGATGCCAGATCCAGCTCGCCTCGTCAATCGGCTGCAGGCGGACGATGTTGGTGTCGCCGCGATGCAGCCGCGCCTCGCGGAAGATCCGTTCGCAGCGCACGCCGTCGCCGGGCGCTTCCGCCGTCTTCTCCGTCGCGAACGCCGCCGTCGTCACGGATGCCACCAGCAGCGCGACGGCGAACATTGGTGGGGTGATTTTCATGGTACTGAGTATAGCACATGGAGCAAATGGCCGCAAGACGAGCAGTGCGTCCGGGCTTACCAGCGAACGGGAGGGAAGTGAAGCGGTTGCCACGCCCCGCAGCGAGGGCGCTGCGGGTACTCTCCTGGCCAGCGCAACGGGCGG
>JBJEWA010000090.1:0-9578 GCA_051884805.1 Kiritimatiellia bacterium
AGCGGCCTTCACCGACCTACCGCCGCCACTGCCCACTTACTTCTTCAATCGACAGGGGGGATAAGGGGGAGGGGCGACAGGAGAGACAGGAGCGGCGAGAGCGACGAGAGACGGCGACGAGAGCGACAGGAGCGACCAGAGGGGCCTCTTGTCGCTCTCGATCCTCGTGTCGCTTTGGTCGCGGCGGCCTCGGGGAGGGGCGACAGGAGAGACAGGAGCGGCGTGAGCGACCAGAGCGGCGACGAGAGCGACAGGAGCGACCAGAGGGGCCTCTTGTCGCTCTTGACCCTCGCGTCGCTTTGGTCGCGGCAGCCCAGCGCCTCTTGTCGCTCTTGACCCTCGCGTCGCTCCGGTCGCGGCAGCCTTGGGAGGGGCGACAGGAGAGACGGGAGCGGCGAGAGCGACCAGAGCGACGACGAGAGCGACAGGAGCGACTAGAGGCCGATGGTCGCGGGCCGCTTGTCGCTCTTGACCCTCGCGTCACTATTGTCGCGGCGGCCTTGGGAGGGGCGACAGGAGAGACAGGAGCGGCGAGAGCGACCAGAGCGGCGACCAGAGCGACAGGAGCGACCAGAGGGGCCTCTTGTCGCTCTCGCCCCTCTTGTCGCTCCGGTCGTTGAAGCCCAGCGCCTCGCGTCAGTCAAACGCGAACGACTGGCCGGGGACCGGGGCGACGGCGTTCGTCATGCCGAGATCGTTCATCAGCTCGACCATGGCCGCGACCTTCTCGCTTTCGCCGTGGACGGCGAAAGCGTGGCGGACGTTGTCCTTCACCTCAGAAAGCCAGTCCGTCAGGCCAGCGCGGTCCGCATGCGCGGACAACGCGTTGATGACCTCGACGCGCGCGCGCAGCTCGATTTCCTCGCCCAAGATCTTGAGCGGACTGCGCTGCTCGACAATCCGCCGGCCCAGCGTGTTTTCCGCCTGGAAGCCGCAGATCAGGACGACATTGCGCGGATCCCGCACGCAGTGCTTGAGGTGGTGGACGACGCGGCCGCCCTCGCACATACCGGAGGCCGCAATGATGATCATTGGCCCGGGCATATCGTTGAGGGCCATAGACTCGTCCGGCGACCCGACAAACGTCATGCCGGGATATTCGAGCGGGTTTTCCCCCGCCGCGACCATCCGCCGCGCCTCCTCGTTGTAGACCTCGCGGTGGTTCGCGTAGATCCGCGTCGCCTTCTGGCTGAGCGGCGAGTCGATGAAGACCTTCACCCCTTCCGGCACCTTGCGCTTCGACCGCAGCCGGTTCAGGTAGTAGATGATCTGCTGGGTGCGGCCGACGGAGAACGCCGGAATCAGCAGCTTCGACCGGTTGGCGGCGATGAACCGCAGGTACTTCTCCAGCCGCAGCTCGACGTCGTCCGCCGACGGATGGAACTTGTCGGCGTAGGTCGATTCGCAGAGGAGGATGTCGGCGCCCGACGGGTACTCGTAGTGGCGCAGGATCGGCTGGTTCGGCTGGCCCAGGTCGCCGGAGAAGAGCAGCCGGTGGTGGCGGCCGTGGTCGGGCCGGACGTCGAGCTGCACCAGCGCGGAGCCGAGGATATGTCCGGCGTTGAAGAATTCGAGCGTGAGGCCGCGGGCGATCTCGCGCGGCTCGTGCAGGTGCGTCGGCACGAACAGCTGCATGAGCGCGTCGACGTCGCTCTCCTCGTACAGCGGCTCGAAGAGCCGCTTGCCCTCCCGGCGGCGCTTCTTGTTGACGTATTCGAGGTCGCGCTTCTGCAGGAAGCACGAGTCCCGCAGCAGGATGTCGCAAAGCTCGGCCGTCGACTGGCGCGCGAAGACCCGGCCGCGGAAGCCCTGGCGCACGAGCTGCGGCAGGTTGCCCGAATGGTCGATGTGCGCGTGGGAGAGGATGACGTAGTCGATCGACGCCGCGTCAATCGGCAGGTTCCGGTTCTTCTCGAAGGCCTCCTTGCGGTGACCCTGGTAGAGTCCGCAGTCAAGGAGAATGCGCTTGCCGTTGGCCTCGACGAGGTGCATGGAGCCGGTCGTCGTCCGGGCCGCACCGTAGAACGTGATTTTCATGGCAGGTCGGGTGGTGGGGTGGTGGTGGGTTGGGGTGGGAAAGCGGGCGTGCCGGCGCGACCGGGCGCTTACCCGGCCGTGCGCCGGGCGCTTTCAAGCGTATTCCAGAGCAGCATCGTGATCGTCATCGGGCCGACGCCGCCGGGAACCGGCGTGATCGCCGAGGCGACCGCCGCGCACGACTCGAAATCGGCGTCGCCCGTGAGGCGGAAGCCGCTCGGCCGGGTGTCGTCGGGGATGCGGTTGACGCCGACGTCGATGACGACGGCGCCCGGCTTGAGCATCTCGCCCGTGAGCGTGTTCGGGCGCCCGGTCGCGACGACGACGACGTCCGCCTGCCGCGTGAAGACCGAGACGTCGGGCGTTCCCGTATGGCAGAGCGTGACGGTGGCGTTCGTCGCCTTGCGCGCCAGCAGCGCCGCGACCGGCTTGCCGACGATGTTCGAGCGCCCGATGACGACGGCGTGCCGGCCCCTGACGTCCATGCCCGAAAATTCGATCAGCTTGATGATGCCGTGCGGCGTGCAGGGCAGGAAGCAGCGCTCGCCGATCAGCATCCGGCCGACGTTGACCGGGGTGAAGCCGTCCACGTCCTTCTCCGGCGCGATGGCGTCGATCACCTGCTGCTCGTCGAAGCCCTTGGGCAGCGGCAGCTGCACGAGGATGCCGTGAATCGCCGGGTCGGCGTTCAGCGCGGCGATCTGGTCCAGCAGCTCAGATTCCGCAGCCGTCGCCGGCAGGCGGATTTCGCGCGAGAGCATACCCGCCTCCGCGCACGCCCTCTCCTTCGCCGTCACGTACGAAACGCTCGCCGGGTTCTCGCCGACGAGGATGACCGCGAGGCCGGGCGTCACGCCCCGCTCCGCCTTCAGGGCCGCCGTACCCGCCGCGATTTCCGCGCGCAGGTCCGCCGCCAGCCGTTTGCCGTCGATGATTTTCGCCGCCATTTCAGTCCTCCCTCCATTCCATGTAACGAACCGTCTTGTCCTTCACGTAGCACTTGCAGCTCACTTCCCGCTTCATGCCCATCGACTCGCCGGTGATCTTCATCTTGAAGACGCTCGTCTCGCTCGGCTGCCACTCGATGTACTCCTGGGCGTCCTCGCCGAGCTTGACGGACGAGGACAGCAGGTCCTCGACGCGCGTGTTGAGGTCCTGCCAGTCCTTGTAGGGCCACCAGTCGCGGTTCGGATCGACCTTGTCGTCGTCCTCCGGCTTCGTGCGCAGGCCGTCGAGGATGGCCTGCGCCAGCTCCTGGCTGTCGGCCCGGTCGCCGTCGGCGTCGCCGGTGTCCTGGAAGATGCCGGGCACCGTCATCAGCTGATCGACCGTGGTGTTGAGGTTCAGCACCACCTTCGAGCTGCCGGACGTGCCGAAGATGCTGACGATGCCCCGGAGCTGCGGATTCGCCTCGTCGTCCTTGACATACTTGTCGGCGAACTTCGTGCCGTCGTAGAGCCGGCCGCCGGTCAGGACGGACGGGAAGTCGCGGAAGCCGCGGACGTAGCCGAGTTCCTTGATGTCCGGGATGGACCCGTTGCGCGGCCGACGCCGCTCCTCCGTGAGCGCGTTGCGCTCGTCCTTGCCGCGCGCCTCCTTCTCCGCCGCCTCGTCACATTCCGCGTACCAGTCGGACTCGGCGCCGTCGTCGTCCTGGGGGTTGTACTCCGAATCGGTCAGCGGCCCGCGCGAGACGTTGTCGTCGTCGTCCCGCCAGTCGTTCCACGAGGCGATGAGCAGGTTCATGAGGTTGTGGCGCTTCGTGCCGGTTCCGTCCGCCTCCGGCGCCTCGACCTCCAGTTCCTCGTCGATGCCCGCGTTGCGGAGGATCATCTGCCACCGGAGGGCGTAGCTCTTGTCGCCGCCGCTATACAGCTCGTTGATGTTGATGCCGTTTTCGGAACCGGAGTTCGCCAGCTCGATATCGACGGTCACCGTGCCCGAGTCGGAGTCTTCCTCGTCCAGCAGGATCGGGCCGATCGTGCAGCGGGTCTCGAACTTGAGCGCCCGCTTCTCCCGGTACCAGCGGTCCTCCTCCAGCAGGTCTTCCTCCTTCTCGTCCTCGCTCCATTCCGTAGCGTCCTTGAAGCCGAGCATGACGATTTCCCCGAGGATCCGCCCGGGTTCGATCAGGCGGTTGACGCGGTTGCGTTCGCGGACGTAGACGTCGATGCCCGCCTGCTGACGGGCTTCGAAGGCGAAGGAGAGCGCCATCACCGACAGGACGGCGATGGTCCAGAGGACCATGATCAGGACGCTGCCGCGACGCCTCATCGGACCAGCCCCCCTCCCTTGCCGCCGGTGACGGCGCCCTTGCCGTCCTTCGTCTGCTTGGCGTCCTCGTTCGGCGGCGCCGCGCCGTCAAGCGACTGTTCGTGGATCGGCAGGCGGACGATGCGCACCATCGGCGCACGCCGCGTCCGCGACCGCAGCTCCTCGTCCGGACTCTCGATGAAGAAGGTCAGCTCCACCTTGTACGGCACGGCGTTCGACTCGGAGAAGGTGTCCTCGAACTTCCGCTTGTCGTTCTCGCCCGCGTTCCGCACGCTCCCCTCGTCCTCCTCGGCGCTCTTCAGCACGCGGCAGTTCATGCCGACGACGCCGTCCGAGACGAGAATCGGCCGATAGAGTTCGGAATTGCCGAAGCTGTAGTCGGTGTCGTCGTTGTCGTCCTTCGGAATGAGCGCCGCGTCGCCGCAGAGGCGGGCGTAAAGCCCGGTCTTCTGAATCGGCGTCTCGTAGTCGCGGTTGCCCTCCTCCAGCACCATCACCTGCACGCGGTGGACGGTGTCGGCGATCGCGTTCTTCGTGCCGACGATGGCGGAGCCGGTCTTGGACCATTCGATGACGTCCGAGCGGTCCGGGTCCTGGCCGTCGCCGTTGTCCCTCAGGATGAAGCCGTACTTGTCGTTCTGCTGGCCGTCGTGCGGATAGTACATACTCCGCAGGCCGGCGATCACCTGGTTGAGCGCGTAGTCGGCGCGCTGCATCTTGTCCATGTAGTCGGTCGAGACCTGCCAGGCGCGGGTCACGGACTGGAAGGTCAGGACGCCCAGCGTCATCAGGATGCCCACCAGCAGCGTGGCGAGCAGCACTTCGATCATGGTGAAGCCCCGCCTCATTCCGGCTTCCTCCAGAAGGTGACGTAGCTTTCCTGCCGCTTCTTGCCGCTGCCCTGGCCGCGCTCGCCCCAGGTGACGGTGATGCGGACGGTGTAGAGGTTGCCGAGCCGCTTGATGTCGTCCTCCTTGTCCGTCTTGTTCAGCGCCACGCGTTCCCAGGTGTAGCCGTGGAACTTCTCCTCCTGCTCGCGCGTCAGGCGCTCGTCGGAAACGAGGCTCCAGAGTTCCGTCGCCCGGGTCTCCCGCACGTCCAGGTCGTCCTCGTCCTTGACGCTTTCCAGCGGATAGGCCATCTCCCCGAGGTCCATCACCTCCTGCGCCGTCTCCAGGTCGGCGGCCGCCAGCATCATCTGCTGGGACTGCGCGACGGAAACGAGGATGCCGGTCAGTCCCAGGCCGAGAATGATCGCCGCCAGCAGCACCTCAATCAATGTAAAGCCGTTGCGCACGTCGGTTCAGTCCTCCTCCCGTCCGTCGCCCGGCAGCACCTTCGCCGCGCCGAAGCGGTCGATCCGGATCAGCAGCCCCTCTTCCGGCCGCTGTCCGTCCGCATAGACCCAGACCTGATGCGGCTCGACGCGTCCGTTCGTCTCCCAGACGACCGAGACGGGCTCCTGGTCCTCGTCCGACGAGGCGCCGTCCCCCGTCGTCTCGTCGCCCGCCGCGACGCGCCGCGCCTGCTCCTGCTGCTGCGCCTCCGCCTTGGCGTCCTTGTAGCGTCCGATCAGGTAGTCGACGTTCGAGAACACGGAGATCCTGGTCTTGCGGCCGGTGTCCGCCTCGGCCAGCGCCTCGTCGCCCCTCACGACCTTGAGCCGCATGCCCTTGACCACCTCGTCGTCGACCGGGGCGAAGAGGATGTCCGCCACCGTCTCGCCCGCCCCGGAATCCGCCGCGCCGTCGCCGGCGGACGAGTCCGCCCCGGCGGCGCCGTCCTTGGCGAACGCCTCGGCCTTCGCGCCTTCGATGTGGACCAGCTCCATGCCTGCGGTCTTGAGCGGCGCGCCGCTCAGGGTCTGCACCTGGCTACGGTCCGTCGCCGTGTCGAACAGCTTGGCGGAGGCGATCTCCACCTTCGCCATCGTCTCGCCGTCCTTGCGCACGGTCGAGTAGGTGACGATGGCGGGCTGGCCCGTGACCAGGGCGGTCGAGCGCGCGCGCCGGATCGCGCCGTAGACGTCCCGCGCAGCCCCCTTGACGCGCACCGCCCCCTTGCCGGCGGCGATGGAGACGACGCCGATCGAGATCATCAGCCCGATGACCGCAATGACGACCATCAGCTCGAGCAATGTGAACGCCTTGCGCATCGGGAGGGGCCGCAGGCCGTCAGTTCTGCTTCTTCTTGCTGTCGGTGCGGATGTCGTCTTCCGTCCCCATCTGGCCGTCGGGACCGGCCGACTTGACGATCAGCCGGTTCTTGCCCTTCAGCTCCATTTCGTACTTGTTGTCCCACGGATCGTAGAGCATCTTGTCGCTTTCGAGGATGGGTTCGTCGCCTTCGAGCAGCTGCTCGAAGCTGGTCGGATACTTCTTGTGCTTCAGCGAATAGGTCACGCACGCCTCCTTCAGCGACTGGCAGCCGGCTTCGGCCGCCGTCAGGCGCGACGTCTCCAGCCCGTCCATGACGTTCTTGGTGACGATGGTCGCCAGCATGCCGATGATGGCGATCACGACCAGCATTTCGACGAGCGTGAAGCCGCGTTGCATCGACGCGACGACGGTGTTGTGTTCTTGCCTCATGTCTGTTCTCCCTCTGTTTGCCTGTAAAGCGTTGACGATTGCGCGGCGGCCCTTCCGCCGCATCCCGCCCCGGCCGCTACCGGGCGGTCGGCTCCGGCTCCGACGGCGCCAGCAGCGACTGGATCGCCGCCAGCAGCTCGTGCGTCTCCCCCGGCGCGAGCGTACCGCCGCCCGGCCAGTCGCTGACGGGTTCCACGCAGACGAACTTCCGCCAGTCGTCCGCCGCCAGGTCCGGCAGCCGGCCCTCGGGACCGGGATTCCACACCACGACCTTCGTGTTCCCGCTCGCGACGAGCGCGATCGCGCGCTTCAGCCCCGCGTCCAGAATCGCGAACTCGTGCTTCGGCGCGTCGGGCAGGCCGAAGACGTGGTCGGTCGCATGGTCCATCACCAGGTCGCCCGCCTGAAGCTCGTCGGCCTTGCCGCTCAGGCCGTTGAAGTAGCACAGGCCGTCCAGCCCCCGGACCGTCGCCTGGTCGCGCTCGCGCAGGAGCAAGTAGGGATGGAAGCCGCAGCTGAAGTCGAACGGGGCCGCGCCCGTGTTCTTCGTCGTCAGCTTCAGGTTGAGCTTCATCGAGACGGAGACCTTGAGCTCCAGGTCGAAGTCGTGGCGCCAGAGCCTGCGCGTCTCGTCGTTCGACGCCAGGCCCAGCGTCACTTCGGTCATCTCCTCCGAATACTCGACGCCGCGCACCGCGAAGACCAGCTTGCGCGCAAAGCCGTGCTGCGGCAGGTCCGGCGCGAAGCGGTTGCCGAACTGCGGCCAGCAGACGGGAATGCCGCCGTGGAACGAGTCGCCGCGGTTGTAGTCGCGCTTGGCGGGGCGGAAGACGACGGGCGCCTGCCCGGTCGGGCGGTAGGAAAGGACGTTGCCGCCCAGCAGAGCCACCTCGGCGGTGCCGAACCGGCAGGCGATTACGACTTCGGGATAGCCGGCGAAGCCGCTGCGGAAGACGATCCGCCCGGGCGCGCCGAACCGTGCGTTGAGCTGTTCGATGGTCATGTGCCGTATTATAGCAAACAAAAGCGCCGCAGAAAACTGCGGCGCCTCACTTGTCGGAAAACCCGGGAACCTTGGGGATTACCAGGCGTAATGCGCGAACGCCTTGTTGGCCTGGGCCATCTTGTGCACGTCGTCGCGCTTCTTGATGACGTTGCCCTGGCCCTGGAACGCGTCGACGATCTCGGCCGCCACGGCCGCCGGCATGCCCATGCCGTGACGGGCGCCGGCGAACTGCGTCGTCCAGCGGAGCGCGAGCGACAGCTGGCGGTTCGCGGCGATCGGCACCGGGACGGGGTAGGTCGTGCCGCCGACGCGGCGGGTCTTCACCTCGACCTGCGGCTTCATGTTCTCGATCGCGGCGGAGACGACCTCGAGCGGATCTTCGAACGTCTTCTCGTCCTTGACGAACTTGGAGGGGTCTTCCTTCATCTTCTCGGCGACCTTGTCGATCGCGCCGTAGACGATCTTCTCGGCGACGGTCCTCTTGCCGTCGAGCATGACGACGCGGATCATGTGCGCGACCAGCTCCGAGTTGTACTTGGGGTCGAGCACGACGCGCTTGACGATCTTCTTACCTCTGCGGCTCATGGCTTACTTCCCCTCTTCCTTCTTCTGACGCTTCATGCCGTACTTGGAACGGCTGCGGTTGCGGCCCGAGACGCCCAGGGAGTCGAGCTTGCCGCGGACGATATGGTAGCGCACGCCCGGCAGGTCCTTCACACGGCCGCCGCGGACCAGCACGACGCTGTGCTCCTGGAGATTGTGGCCTTCGCCGGGGATGTAGGCCGTCACCTCGTAGCCGGAGGTAAGGCGCACACGGGCGACCTTGCGCAGGGCGGAGTTCGGCTTCTTGGGGGTCATCGTCTTGACGACGAGACAGACGCCGCGGCGCTGCGGGCAGGCCTTCAGCGCGGGCGACTTCGAATGCTTGGCGAGGGGGCGGCGCCCCTTGCGAATCAGCTGATTGATAGTCGGCATTTAGGTGATTTCCTTCGTTTTCCAAACAAGTTTCGTATAGTATATCATTATTCCCGAACGGTTGACAAGGGGGTATTTTGCCGGGAGTACTCGGGCTGGGTCCCGCCCCGGCGTGAGGTCACGCCGGGTACTATGGGCTGGGCGCCAGTTGCGCTGGCCAGCAGAGTACCCGCAGCGCCCTCGCTGCGGGGCGTGGTAACCGCCGCCGGGTACCGGGGCTGGGACCTGCCCCGGCGTGGGGTCACGCCGGGTACTCGGCTGGGGCCCGCCACGGCGTGGGGTCACGCCGGGTACTAGGCTGGGGCCGCAAACGGGGTCTGTCCCCGGCCTCACACCTCCACTCTCGTCGCTCTCGCCCCTCGCGTCTCTCTTGTCCTCAAGCGAGGGTCCCCCAACTTCAACCAATGTTTATCGGCCTCAAACGGGGTCTGTCCCCAGCCTCACGGGCTGCGTTCGGGGTCCCGCCCCGGCGTGAGGTCACGCCGGGTACTGGGCTGGGGCGGGTTGGGCTGGCCAGCCAAGTACCCGCAGCGCCCTCGCTGCGGGGCGTGGTAACCGCCGGGTACTGGGCTGCCGCCGCCCCGGCGTGAGGTCACGCCGGGTACTCGGGCTGGGTCACGCCGAGTACTGGGCTGGGAGAGTGGGGCTGGCCAGCCGAGTACCCGCAGCGCCCTCGCTGCGGGGCGTGGTAACCGCCG
>JBJEWA010000091.1:0-38601 GCA_051884805.1 Kiritimatiellia bacterium
AGGCCGCCACGCCCGGACGCCGTGGCAGCGGCCCCGGGCGACCGACGAAGTCGGGGTGCATTTGCTATAATACGGCCAAGGAATTTATGACAGTCTGGATTGTCAATCCGTTCGACAATCTGCCGCTGGAGGGGAATCGTCCGCAGCGGTACTGGCTGATGGCACGTGCGTTTGCCGCCGCCGGGCATCAGGTCACGCTCTGGACCAGCGATTTCAGCCATGCGACGAAGCGGCAGCGGCAGCTCAAGAGCGCGGGCGCAGTTCCGGAATTTGCGGCGGACGGCGGCAATCGGCTCCGGGCGGACGGCTTTGCGGTCGTCCTGCTGCCGACGCGGCCATACCCGACGAACGTCTGCTGGCAACGGCTTGCCAGCCATCTGGCGTTGGCGCGCTCTTTCGCGGTGCAGGCGCAACGTGCCGTTGCGGCGGGCGAGCGGCCGGAGGTTGTCATTGCCAGCACGCCGACGACGGAACTTTGTTCGGCTGCCTGGCGAATCGCGCGGTCCTGCGGTGCGAAGTTCGTTTGCGACATTCAGGATGCCTGGCCGGAGACTTTCGGACGGCTTTTCCCGAATGGACTGAAATGGTTGGGATGGCTGCTGCTGACACCGATGCGCCGGACGATTCGCACAGTGTACCGCAAGGCCGATCTGGTGACCGGCGTCTGCCGTCGGTATGCGCAACTGTCCGGACGGCCGGATTTCTACCTGGCTTACCATGGCATCGAGGCTAACGCGGGCCGACAGGGCCAGCGACCGAGGCCGGCGGCGACGCCCCCGCGTCTCGTCTATGTCGGGAATCTGGGGGCCGGATATGACTTGTCCACGGTGGTTCGGGCATTGGCGCAACGCCCGGACTGGACGCTGGCTGTCGCAGGATTGGGTCCGCAACAGGCGCCCCTCCAGGCCGAGGTCGCGGCGTTGGGAGTGGCGGAGCGGGTGCATTTTCACGGCTATCTAAGCGCAGTGGAGCTGGAAGCGCTGATGACGGCTGGCTCGGTGGGGGTGATTCCCATGCGGGACGACAGCTGGGTGGGGCTCCCGTACAAGCTGGGCGACTACTTGAAGGCGGGGCTTCCGGTCGTGAGCAGTCTGCGCGGGGAATGCGGGGAACTGCTGGCGCGTACGGGATTCGGGCGAACGTACGAATGGGGGGGCGTAGAGTCATTCCTGCAGGCCGTGGAGAGCCTGCCGCCCGGAGCGGTGACGTTGCCGGTGGAGTTGTGCGCCGAGACGATTTATGCGCAATACGTCCGGCGGATAGGCGCATTGCTGTGTCCGCCATAGGCTGACGGAAGCTTCAGACATGGTATAATGGTGTTCGACATACGGGCGAAGGAAGGAGCTGATGTTGATGAAAATGACGGTGGTGATTTTGGCGTTGGCGGGTGCGGTGCAGGCATTTGCGGGGACGATTCAGGTGACGGGATCGTCCGAACGGATGGTTGATCCGGATACAGTTGTCTGTTCGTTTGCCGTTTCCGCAACGCATAAGGAGACGGAAAAGGCGGCGGCGGAGTTCGCGAAGCGGCAGGATGCGGTTATGGTCGGTCTTGCCTCCGCCGGCTTCACCACCAATGAAGTGGCGATGAACACGGTTTCGATGACGCCCGAGTTCGAATACGGCGGTCCTTCCGGCAAGCGGTTCAAGGGTTTCCGCTACGAGGCGGCGCATCGGGTGAAGTTCGCCTTCGACCGAGCGCGTCTCGCCCGGCTGTACGGGACGCTGGCCGGCAGTGCGCTGGTCGAGAGCTTCAATGTCGAATTCACCTGTCAGGATAGTGTCGCGCTGATGAGGGAACTGCGGCAGGAAGCCGTTGCCGATGCGATTCGGAAGGCGAACGAATACGCACGGGGCTTCGGCGTGGTCGTCAAAGGCCTTGATCAGGCCACTGACGCGCAGGTCGCCACGGCTCCGGCGAACGCCGGCGTGCGGTTCAGCGCCGCTGCGGGCCTGGATCTCGGAAATGCCCCGACGCCCGACTTCTCGAAGCTGACGCCGCAGCAGGTGCGGTTCGAAAGCACCATCCTGGCCACTTTCCAGACGGAGCAGCCGTAGCCGTCTGCATTCAGACCGATGCGGCCCACGCCGGATAGGCCGTGCGGATTTCGACCGGGTCTCCGGAGACGGGGTGGGTGAAGGCCGCCGCCAGGGCGTGCAGGCAATGCCCCTCCTGACCTTCGACGGCAAACGCGCCGTAGAGGCGGTCGTTGACGATGTGCATGCCCGCAAGCGCCAGCTGGGCGCGGATCTGATGGGTCACCCCGGTGAAGATCGTGACTTCGAGCAGCGTACGTTCTTCGTTCTCGACGGTGGTGTGCGCAATGGGAGCGAACGACGTCACGGCTGGAAGTGCGCGCAAATTCTCCCGTTGGGCGCGCGTCAGGCGGTTGCGGTGCGCGTCAATCATGCGGCAGAAGGGCAACGTCGGATCGTGGACAAGTTCGTTTTCGAGCGTGCCGCCGACGGCGATGGAGCCTTCGACGAGCGCCAGGTAGGTCTTGCGTACGGTCTGGGCGCTGAATTGCGCACGGAGGTTCTCGAACGCGGCGGCCGTTCGCGCGACGAGGACGAGGCCGGAGGTGTCGGCGTCGATGCGGTGGACGGCGCCTGCCATCAGGGGCGCGTCGCCGAGCGGACGACATTCCGGATAGCGGGCGACGACGGCGTTCATGAGCGTCCCCGTCTCCCGGCAGGTCAGCGGCTGGACCGGCACTCCGACCGGCTTGTCGATGGCCAGCAGCGCTGCATCTTCGAAGACGACCCGGAGCGGACCGCCGGTCGGCAGAACCTGATTGTCCGCCGCTTCCAGCAGCTCCCGCACTACGATCCTCTCCCCGCCTCGGAGCTTGAGTCCCTTTGGCGCGCGCCGCGCCGCTGCGCCCGGTGAGGCGGCGATCAGGACGTCGCCGCTGGCGATGGCCTCCCGGACAAACGCCCGGGTGGACGTCGGGAAAGCCTGAAGCAGGGCGGCGTCCAGCCGAACGCCGCCTGCGCTGATGTCAACTGTCTGTGCGCGAATCACCGATCGCCGGGCGTCGGAATCGGGCGCTACTCATACCGATCCATCATGGTCGGGGCAATCGGGGCGATGCCTTCCCAGCCCTTGTTGGAAGACCAGGGCAACTCCGTGTCTTCGGCCGTGTCGGCAATGCACCCGGCGAGCAGCGTCAGGGCGAAAGCGGCCAAGACCGCTTTAGTCAGCGAAGATGATGTCATTGGCTGTCAGCTTGGACTGTTCCCAAGCGCCGAGGATGTCGCAGATCACGTAGTTCTTGCCCTTGACTTCCTGGCGGAGGCGGATGCGCCCGACGAATTCGCCGGCTTCTCCCTTGTAGCCGGGGCGCCGCACGCCAAGTTCGAGCACCGGCAGCGGGCCGTTGCCATTGCCGCGCAGTTCCCGCATCGCCTCGTCGGAGAAGGCGACGATGGCGAACATGTTGTCGTTGTCGGCCTCGATGACCTTGCCCTTGTCGCCCGCCGGCAGCGAGGTGACGGCGGCGCCGGCGGCAGCGCGGTCGCCGCGCGCCTGGACGGACTGCTTGATCATCTCCTTGAGCTGGTCGATGACCTTCTTGGCCTTGACGACCTCTTCCTTGGTGGCTTCGGTCTCGTCCTTCGCCGCCGTAACCTCGTCTTTGAGCGACGCGATCTCGGTGTTGAGCTCGTCAATCTGCGCCTTGTGCTTCGTCACCTGGTCCTCCAGGCCGCTCTTCTCGGCCTCGAGCTTGGCGATCTTCTCGTTCCGCTCGCCAATCGTCACCTTGTCTTGCCGGGCTTCGGGCTTCAGCTTGTTGAGCTCGTTGACCACTTCCTCCAGCTTGCCGCGGAGATCGGTGAGGGCGGCGCGGGTGGAATTGAGGCGGGCCTGCTGGTTCTTCGCGGATTCGAACAGCCGGGAGAGCAGCTCGTCCTCAGTGCCCTTGCCGGTCTTCAGGAACTCGTTGCCGTCCATGACCGGCTTGCCTTCGGCGTCGAGCACGTAGACGGACCGGAGCTGATGGCGGTCGGTCTGATTGTCCCAACTATAGGTCTCGAGGTTCGCCTGCTCAAGCGCCGCCGGATAGTCCTCGAGCACGTTCTCCATGTCCGGCGTGTCGACGAGCCGGGCCTCGACGGGAGAGGAGTCTTTTCTTATCTCGAACGCGGCATCTTTCGAGGGCTCGGTCTTTTCGACTGTCTTGGCAATGCGGACGAGATAGTTCTCCTGCAGACGATTGCGATCCGTCAGTTCTGTGCGCTTTTTGTTGAGGTCGATCTCAAAATAAAGCGCGGCAGCGGCAAGCAACAGAAACACGTAAACGAGAACGTGCAGAATTTTATTCATGGTCGATAGGTACCTTTTGACTTACTGCGGAGAATGATACACAATTTTTGCCGTTCACGCAAGTGGGAATTGCCTTTTTTTGGTAAAATACGCGCCGTGAGTTTCGAGGTGACCAAAGAGGACGTTCGCACGCAGGCGCGGCTTGGGCTGCTCCGGACGGCGCATGGCGTGGTGGAAACGCCCGTTTTCATGGATGTCGGCACGCTGGGGACGGTGAAGGCGCTGGAGCCGCGCGACCTGCGGGAGCTGCAGACGCAGGTCGTTCTGGGCAACACCTACCATCTCCTGCTGCGTCCCGGGGCCGAGGTCATCGCGGCGGCGGGCGGGCTTCACCGGTTCATGGGGTGGGACGGGCCGATTCTCACCGATTCCGGCGGCTTCCAGGTCTTTTCGCTGGCAAGGATGCGGAAGCTCACCGAGGACGGCTGTTGGTTCAACTCGCATCTCGACGGCCATGAGTTCTTTCTCGGCCCCAGGGAGTCGATGGCGATGCAGCGCGTGCTCGGCTCCGACATCGCCATGGTGTTCGACGAGTGCCTGCCCTATCCGTGCGACCAGGCGCGCGCGGAGCAGTCGGTCGAGCAGACGCTGCGGTGGGCGCGGCGCTCGAAGGAAGAACCCCATGCGGCGGGCCAGCAGGTCTTCGGCATCGTGCAGGGCGGCGTCTACGACGAGCTGCGGCGGCATTGCGCCGAGGAGCTGGTGCAGATCGGCTTCGACGGCTACGCGGTCGGCGGCGTGTCCGTCGGCGAACCCGAGGAGTTCATGTACCAGGCCGTCGAAGCCTCGGTGCCCTGGCTGCCGCGGGACAAGCCGCGCTACGTGATGGGGCTGGGGGTCATGCACCAGATGGCCGAGTGCGTCGCCCGCGGCATCGACATGTTCGACTGCGTGATTCCGACGCGCATCGCCCGGCACGGAACGGCGATCACGCGGCGCGGCAACGTCGCCATCAAGGCCGCGAAGTGGAGCCTGGACCAGGGACCGGTCGAGGAAGGCTGCGACTGCTACTGCTGCCGCAACTTTACCCGCTCGTACGTCCGGCACCTGATTGCCTGCGACGAGATCCTGGGGCTGCGGCTGCTGACGATTCACAACGTCCGCGCCCTCAACCGCTTCATGGCGGAGATGCGCGCGGCGATTGCGGACGGAACGTTTTCCGATTGGAAAGAACAGGTAAGAAAGGATACGACGAAAGATGAATAGCGCACTTCTGTTTTGCGATGCGGCAGCCGCGGCCCGGCAGCCCGCCGGCGGCGGCATGTCGATGATGATCCCGATGCTGCTGATCCTCGCGATCTTCTACTTCATGATGATCCGCCCCCAGCAGCGCAGGGAAAAGGAGCGCCGCAAGATGATCGAGGAACTCCGCGCGGGGGCGAAGATCGTATTTGCCGGCGGCCTCATGGGGACCATCCAGGAGGCGACGGAGAAGACCTTCAAGGTCGAGATCGCGTCCGGCACGACGATTGAAATCGCCCGGAGCTGCGTCACCAGCGTCGTTGCGGACGATGCTCCTGCCCGGTAAGCCGTGGCGCTCGAACGCGGCAGATACGGCCTGGAATACGACACGAGGCAGCGGAAGAACCGTTCTTCCGGCCTTGGCTGGGTCTTTGCCGTCGCCGCGCTGGCCGCGTTCGTGACGCTTTGCTGGACGCTGGTTCGCCGCGTCCGCGCGGGCCGCGAGGAAGCGGCTCTGACCTCGCGGGAGGACGTCGTCGAGGATCTACTTCAGCTGACGCCGTCCGGCTCGCCGCCGGCGGCCGCGTCCGAGACCTCCCGCGTCTTCCAGTCGTTCCAGCCGCTCAATGCGGACCTGACGCGCCGTCCGCCCAAGGTCCGGAACCTGCTGATGCGGCTGGAGGAGGCCGAGCGCCGGCGCGACGTCGAAATGGCGGTCTCGACCATCGAGACGCTGCGCGCCCTGCCGGGTTCGCCGGTGGCGGACATCGACGACACGCTGGCCCGTCGGCTCGGGGCGCTGAACCTTCAGTGCCTGTTCGGCCTCCGCAGCGCCCAGTGGGTCAAGAAGGTGCGGATCGGCCGCGGCGACAGCGCGTCGCGCATTGCCGCCGAGCACGGATCGACGCTGGCGTCCCTGTCGCGGCTGAACGGCGGCAACGTCGAGAAGCTCGTGGCCGGCAAGTCCCTGTACGTGATGAACCATCCGCGCTTCGTGCTGGTCATTCACCGGCGGACGCAGACGGCCGACCTGTCGCTGAACGGAAAGTTCTTCAAGCGCTACGACTTGCGCGCGCCGGTTAAGGCGCGCGAGGGAACGTACGAAATGCCCGAAAGGCGGCGTCTCTTCTGGGAGGGCATCGGCTCCGCGTTCGGCCCCGAGGACCGGAAGGAACTGGATCTGCTGCTGCCCAAGGCGATGCCGATTCTCGTGTCGGAACTGTGAGATGCGGGCCGAATTTGCGACAGCGGCGGCGGTGCTGAACGGCGGCGGAGTGGCGGTGATTCCGACGGATACCGTGTACGGCTTGGCCGCGCGGCCGGACTTTCCCGCCGCCGTCGATCGCCTTTATACGATCAAGGGGCGCGCAGCGGGGAAGCCGATCGCCATGCTGGCGAGCGACGTCGCGGCGGTCGAACGCCTCGGCTATCCGCTGTCCGGCCGGGCGCGTGCGCTCGCCGACGCGTACTGGCCGGGTGGGCTGACGCTGGTCCTGCCGCCCGCTCCGGAGGCCGCCGGGCGCGTGGCGGAGGGGTTCCGCGTCCCCGACCACGCGGCGACGCGCGAGCTGATTGCGGCCTGCGGCGGCGTGTTGCGCGTGACGAGCGCGAACCTGTCGGGACGGCGTCCGGCGACGGACGCTCCGCAGGCGCTGGCAGCCGTCGGGCTGTCGGCCGATTTCGTCGTCGATGACGGCGTCTCGCCCGGAGGCGAGCCCTCGACGGTCGTCCGCGTGCTGCCGGACGGCGAAGTGGAAGTCTTGCGCGCAGGCGCAGTCAAGATAAGGCAGACCGCCGACCGACCATGATTACCGTTACGAAAACCGTCAAGTTCGATGCCGCGCACGTCCTCACCAACCACCAGGGGCTGTGCAAGAACCTGCACGGACACACCTACCGCGTGGACGTCTCCGTCACGCAGTCCGCAGGCGACGACCGCGACATGGTCATCGATTTCAAGGACTTGAAGAGGCTCGCCGCCGAGACCATCTGCGACCGGTTCGACCATGCGTTCGTCTACAACACGCAGTCGCCCGGCGAACGGGAGATCGCCGCCGTCGTCGAAAAGCACGGCATGCGGACGGTGGCGATTCCGTTTCGCTCCACGGCCGAGAACCTGGCCCGGCTCTTCTACGGCGAGCTGAAGGCGCGGATTCCCGGGCTTTCCGCCGTCAAGGTCTGGGAGACGGCCGACAGTTGCGCGGAGTACCGGGAATGAGAATCACCGGGGGCGTGTTCGGGGGACGCAGCCTGAAAGTCCCGGACTCGGACGCAATCCGTCCGACGCAGGACCGCGTCCGCGAGGCGCTGTTCAACATCATTCAGTTCGAGGTCCCCGGCGCCGACTTCCTCGACCTTTTCGCCGGTTCCGGCGCCGTCGGGCTCGAGGCCGTCTCCCGTGGCGCGAAGTCGGTCACCTTTGTCGAGGCGAACCGGCGGCACCTCGCCGTCCTGAAGCGGAACGTCGATGCGCTCTGCGGGCCTTCGGCCCAGGCCTCGGGCCTCCGGTCCGCGCCTTCCCTCGCGGTCGTCGCCGCCGACTGCTATCGCTGGATCTCGACCTATGCGGGGCCGGGCTTTTCAATCGGCTTTGCCGATCCGCCGTATGCGCTGGGCGAGGCAACGGGCTATGCGAGCGTGCTGAGGACGCTCGCGGACCGCGGGGTCGTCCGTCCGGGCGGACTGTTCGTCGCCGAGATGACGGCCGTGCAGCGGACGGAGGCGACGCCGGGCTGGACCCTGGTCCGCGACCGGACGTACGGAAAGACCCGGCTGTGCGTCTGGCGGCGAGACGGCGGCTCCGAGGTCTGACCTGCTTTTGCGCGACCGATGGATTGTGTGGTGCCTTGCCCCGGCGTGAGGTCACGCCGGGTACTGTGCTTGGCGCCGCCCCGGCGTGAGGTCACGCCGGGTACTCGGCTGGGCCACCCTCCGCGCTGGCCGGCAGAGTACCCGCAGCGCCCTCGCTGCGGGGCGTGGCAACCGCCGCCGGGTGCTGGGCTGGAGCCTCATGCGGGGTCTCCTCCCACTCTCGTCGCCCCCCCCCCCCCGTTTCTCGGTTTTGCATGGGTAAACTCCAGAGGCAGCCGCCCCTTGACGGGGGGAGGGGGGTGTGATACAATTTTTTCGTCTGATTGGCGTTGTTTTGATAAGGTATTCCCTTGGATTGAAAGCGGTGGCGGCCAGTCTATGCGTATGTCGGTGAAAGGAGAAACCATGCGGATGACGTGGATGAAGTTGGCGGCGTGTTGCGTGTTGGGTGTCGCGGCGGCGGCCGATGCGGAAGAAAATATCGGGCCGTGGGTCTATTATCCTTCCGAGGGTGTCATTTCCAACGGCGTGGGGGCCTCGGCCGGCTGGCGCGTGCGCGTGAGTGTGAAGGATTCGGCACGTCGGCAGCTTTCAATCGGCACCAACGCGGTGGACAGCGCGTATGTTTACGATGAGAACGGCGCCATTTACGGCGCGGAAACCCTCGATCTGCGCGAGCGCATCACAACGGAGGACGGCGAGCAGTGGACGATCATCTCGCTCGGCTCCAATTATTCGTTCGGTCTTGCGGGTACCTCAACCCAGGCTACGCCCATCCGCTATTTCTATGCGCCGCGCGAGCTGCAAATGCTTGGCGGTGCGCAGATCTTCAACAAGATCCCGTTGCCGGACGGCGAAAAGATCCAACTGGCCTATTTCGACTGTCCCGTATTGACCTCCGGCGCGGTCTCCTATTTCTTCAACTCCGGCAAGACGGTCGAGACGGTGCTCAACGTGCCGGCGCTGACCACGCTGGATGAACGCTTCCTGAGCGACCAGAGCGTCAATCTCGCCGCGAGCGACTTCAGCGCCGTCAAGACGATCGGCTCCTATCAGAGCGCGTGGCAGCCTTTGCGTCCGACCTCGAGTACGCCGCCGCAGGATCTCTCGTTCCCCAGCGTGGAGACGATTGCCGACAACGCCTTCAAGGCCGGCTATTTCAATAAGGTCAGCTTGGGCATTAACGGCAATACGGTCAAAAGCATCGGCAGTTCGGCGTTCGCCGTCGCCAACGGGTGGCCGCAGAGTCTGAACGAGGTGGTGCTGGGGCTCGCGGAAGGCTGCACCATCGGGCTCAAAGCATTCGTCACGAGCGATTCGTGCCATCTTAAAACCGTCACCTTCCTTGGGGCCGTGCCGGAATTGGCGGAAGGCGAGATCTTCGGCCGGCCCAACCAGTATAATGAAGACGAGTCGGTGAAGACCGACTACGCGCGCACGATGCTCTTCTGCATTCCGCCCGCGGCGGCGTGGGACGGCGTGCGCGCGGCGGCGCGCGAACCCACGGCGGATGAATTGCAGGCGTATGCCGCGCGCTTCCCGGAGCGGCGCGCGCCGGACGGCATCGTGCCGGCTTCCGTCTTCCACACCTACACGGAGCAGTTCCTGCTCACGCTCACGCCGGAGGAGGTGTTGGCCGAAACGGGCGTGCGCCTGACGCTTGCGGCGCACGGTCCGGGCGACATCACCGTCAACGGCGCGCCCGGCGTCGAGGATTTCGTCGCCGAAACGAGCCGCGTCTACCCTTACGGTACGTCGATCGCGCTGGCGGCCGCGCCGCGCCGCGGCGCGTTCATCGGCTGGGAATGGCTGCCGTCCGGCGCGACGGTGGACGGCGCGGCGGCCGAGCTGACGCTCACGGCGGACGCCCGGGTGCGCGCGTCGTTCGCGACGGATTTCGTCTTTGATCCGTCGGCCATGACGCTCACCGACGGCACGTGGATTTTGAAGGTCAAGTCGACCGACACGGCCGCCGGCACGCTCGTACTGGACGCAAACGCCGTGAGCCTGGCGCCGGGGGCGCTGACGGATGGCGTACTTGACCTGCGCGGTCGCATCACCGACGCCGCGACGGGCGCGTCGTGGACGCTGAACGACTTTGCGGGCAGCGCCTTCAAATCGGCCAATTCCATTGTGCACTTTTATGCGCCACCGGCGTTGAAGTCCTGGCCGGGACAGTTGTTCAACGGCGTCTCGTCGCTCAAGACGCTCGTAGTGCGCGCACCGGCGCTTACAGGAAAATTCGGCGCCTGGAGCTGGAGCTTCCTAGGCTCGGCGCTCGAATGCGTCGTCTTGGATGTGCCGAAAATGACGGCGTTCGAGGACGATTCGCAGTTCGTCAGTTCGCCGCTCTCCCAGACGGATCTGACGACGTGGGATTTGTCGTCCGTCAAGACAATCGGCAACAATTCCAGCGGCACGAAGGGGGCGCTGCAGATTCTCGGGCCGGGACCGTCCGGTGCGCTGCAACTGCCGGCGCTCGAGACGGTCGGCACCAATGCGTTCAAGAACTGGTCGCGGCTGGAGAAAATCGAACTCGGCACCGGCGGCAAACTGCAGCGTGTGGGCGCCACGGCGTTCGCGAACTGCGCGGCGCTGCGCACGATCGATTTCGGCGCGAGCAAAGCCTTCACGTGTGACGCCAATGCCTTCATGCTGGACGAGACGCAGCCGTTGAACGTGGCGGAATTCATCTGGCGCGGCTCCGGCGCTCCGACGCGCGCCACGGTCGAGGCGATCGTGTGCGGGCGTGCGGTGGGTGAGGATCCGTCCGAGAAGCCCGTCATCATCCGCGTGGATCCGACGGCGCGGGCCTGGGTGCGCCTGATCCAACCGGTCGAGGATGCGGAGAAGGCCGGTGCGCGTCGTCTGTCCGACCAGGGCGAGCTGGTCGCCGGCGTCTACGTCACCGATGCGGGCGAACGCGTGGCGTGGGTGGTGGGCTTCCGGCGCGAAGGCCTGGTGCTGACGATCCGGTGAGGCGGACGATGCAGGCGCGACGGATCGATGGGCGTTGGACGGCCGCGTTGACGGTCTGTGTCCTGGCGATAGCGGCGCATGGCGCACCCGCCGCGGCGGACGATCCGTTTCCGCCGCCCGGCGCGGTACCGTCCGTCGAGCGGCTCCCATCCGGCGCCGCGCTCGGCGTGGCGCCGGACGGCACGTTTTGCGTCAATGGCGTTCCGCGCTACCTCACCGGCACGATCATTTACGGCGACACGTCCGAATGGTTCGCGACGGGCGGGTACGCGCCGTCGCTCAAGTGGCTCTACGAAGCCGTGCCGGATTTCGTCGGCTTCCAGCGCGTAGGCGTCGACGCACTCGGCTTCGAGGCGGGGCGCGAATGGATGTCGGCGCTCAAGGGCGTGCGCGTCGAGGCGTGGAAGCGCAGCGGGCTCTGGCCGGCCGAGACGGCGTTCAGTGTGCAGATGGCCGGCCACCTGCCGGGATATGTGGATTTCACGGCGGCGGAATGGGGACACGGCGGCATTTTTGAAAAAGACAATCCCCAATGGCCCGCGACCACCTGGACGCGCGGCCGCCACCATTGGGTGCCGTATTCCGTGGTGCATCCCGCAGGCCGGCGCCTGTGGCTGACGATGTGGGCGCACGAGGCCGCGCGTTATGCGCGCCTCGCAACGCCGCCGTACGTCTATGAACTCTTCAACGAACCGGCCGTGCACGACGAACATCCCGAAAGCCGCGCGGCCTTCGTGCGCAAGACGGGTCGGGCGTGGGATGCGGGCGTAGCGTGCCAGGTCGCCTACCGCGATTTCATCGAAGCGCGATTCGCCAGCCTCGTCGCCGAAGGCACGCGGCGCATCCAGGCGATCCAGCCCGGCGCGGCCACGACGGTGCAGCCGCTCGGACTCATGTCCGACGGCGTCGACCTTTGGCGGCTCTCGCGCATCTGCGCGGTGATCTGCGCGCCCACGGGCGGCGCGGGCATTCCGGGCGGACACATCCTGCGCGCCCTGGCCGACGGCAAGCCGATCGTGGACGGCGAAACGTACATCGGCACGACGGCCGCTTCGGTGCGCAACGCGCTTTTGAGCCAGTATCAGCGCGGCTTCAATGCGTCCTACACCTTCAAATGGTCGAAACGCGCACACGAATGGCGGCGGGCCAAGGACGATCCGGCGGCCGAGCGCCGGCGGGCGGAGGCGATGGCGCCGTACTATTTCCTCAATCCGTACGTCGTGCCGCCGGTCGCGTTAACCGGGTTCCGTCTCGCCCGGCGCGAAGCGCTGGAACTGGGCCCGTTCTTCCTCCGGCGCGATCGCGGCACGCCCCGCCGGGTGGCCGTGCTCTTTTCGCAGGCCGACCGGCGGCTGCGCGCGGCGCGCCGCGAGGCGGAAAACACGCTCACGGGTACGTTGCTCACCGAACTTGATTATGCGCACGTCAATCCGGACGCCGTTTTCGAAGAGCAGCTTGCGGGCGCAGACGGCGCGGCGCGGCTCGCGCGCTACCGCGCGGTGATTCTGCCGGGCGTGGAGACGCTTGGCGCCGATGCGCGCGTGGCACTGGAAAAGTGGTCGCGTGCGGGCGGAGGCGTGATTTGCGCCGGGGCGCGTCCGTCGTGCGACCCCTACGGCGTGCCGGTGGCGTGCGCGCCGTGGCCGGTGGTGCCGGTGACGGGGGTGCCGCTCGCGACGGTGCGCGATGAATTGCTGGCGCGTCTGTCCGCGCTCGGCGTGTCGCCGGGCTGCCGCACGACCGGCGGCACGGCCGTCGAAGTGACGGACGCGCAACTCGGGAACTGCCGAGCGTGGATCGTTTCGTCGCGTGCGCTCGCGGCGGGGAAGATCGTCTTCCATGTGCCGGCGTGGGGCGAAAAGACGCTGCTCTTGGGCGGTGAGATTGCGCCGGGCGGATGTCTCGTGATGCGCCGCCGGGAGGTGCGTCTACGCGCGGACGAGGGGTTGCCGCTGTATCTCGAGCCGGATTGTCCGCAGCTGATCGTGAGCGGGCCGCAGGCGGAGCTCGCGCGCGTGCTGCCGGCGGCGCCGGACGTGGTGTACGCTGCGCCAGCAGATGCTGCTGCCTGTGCGCGGGAGGCCGCGCAGCGCGCGGCGGAAGCGCAGCGGGTGCGCCGGAGCCGAGCGGTCGGCTACCGGACCGAGCCGTCGCGCGTGACGCATCTCGATGTGCGTGCGTGGGCGAATGCGGCCACGCTGTCGGCGCGGTCGTGGGATGTGCAAACGTACGACGGCGTATCGTTCGGGATGATCCGTTCGGATCAGAATCACGGCCTTGACACCGTGGCGGTGCGGCCGGATGACGCGGTGCGCACGCTCGATTACGGCGGCGAGGTGCTGCACGTCTACGTGCGGCTGAAGGGGCGGCTCGGCGTGCGGCTGCGGTTTGCGGACGGCACGGCAGCGGAAGGGACGCTGGAAGGGGATTCGTCCGGCGCGGGCACCGCGCGGTGGACGAATCCCGTCTCGTCGCGGCGGGTGCGGGCAATCGAGATTTTTCCGCTGAGTGCGCCGGCTGAATGGCTCGCGCTCTCGGTGGAAGCGCCGGCGCCGGACACGACGGCGATCGCGCCGGAGGATGTCGCCGGGGTGAAGAGTTTCAGTCGCCGCGGGGCGCTGCATCCCTATGTGGCGGACGGAGCGCTCGTGTGGGCGCACGGGCCGGAGCCTTCGTCCTGGAGCGGCGGCGTGATCTCCTTCCGGCGACCGATCGCGTGGCCGGCGGGTGCAGGGACCGTGCGGTTGGCGTTCGAAATCAACAGCATGACGAACTATTGGGGTCGCGCCGCGCCCTGTCCCGGGGTGCAGCTGTCGGCGCGTGTGCGCAACCGCCGCACGGGCGCGGAAGCGACGGTGCCCTATGCCTATCACGGGTTGAAGCAGGCTGACGGGCATACGGCGTTTGCAGGCGTGGACGACGATCCGCGCACGTGGGAGACGGTCTGTTGGCCGCTACCGGCGGAATACGCGGCGATGGAGGGCGAGTTGCTCGGGGTGAACGTGCAGTATCAGACGCTGCCCGTCGCCGAGCCGGGCGCCTGCCAGATGCGCAACCTTCGCCTAGAGCGCACCGGCGAATAGTCCCGGGCTGCCGTCTTCCGCTGAGGATGGCGTTTGACCCCCTGGAGTTTACCCATTTTTTTTTGACCGCCAAAGCGCATCTCACCCCGATGAATAAGCGGAATATTCGGGGCTTCGCGTTCTACCTTCGCCTTCTACGGCCATGAAATGAGAATTCTCTGCGGAAATATTGGCCGTGTGGGGGTCTTGTCCCCGCGTTTCCAACGGTTGAATGTGCGAAGTGGCGGAGCGGTAGCGAGAGCCTTGCCGATCGGAATTAATTTCTGCGGCTTGGGAGAGGGTCTGATCGGTAGAAGCTAAAAAATGGGTAAACTCCAGGCGGCACGACGTTCGTAGCAAACGAGGGAAATGCTATAATACCGTCATGAGAAACGATTTGGACGAACTGAAGTCTTTGGGCCGGACCGTGCGCGCGCCCATGACGTACGACCCGGGCGTGCTGGACGCGTTCGACAACCGGCACTCGGAGCGCGACTACTGGGTGACGTTCACCGCGCCGGAATTCACGACGCTGTGTCCGAAGACCGGGCAGCCCGATTTCGCGACGCTCACCATCCGCTACATTCCGGCGAAGCGGCTGGTCGAATCGAAGTCCCTGAAGCTCTACCTCTTCGGCTTCCGCAATCACGGCGACTTCCACGAGGATGTCGTCAACGTCGTTTACGACGACCTTTTCCGGCTGCTGAAGCCGAAGTACCTGGAGGTGTACGGCAAGTTCGCCCCGCGCGGCGGCATCTCCATCGATCCGTTCGTGAACGGCGCGACCGGCGCGAAGTACCGGCAACTCGCCGAAACGCGGTTTGCAAACTGGCAGGGCGTGCGGTAGACAGGGGCGAAGCCGCCGCGCGGGATTGCCGCAGGGCGGGCAAGACGAGGCCGACCATGAAAATCTGGGGAGTGACGGGCACGAACGGCAAGACCACGACGACGTGGATCTTTGCGGAGTTTCTCAACGCGGATCCGACGCGCAAGTGCGGCTATGTCACGACCGTCGAGGTCAATACCGGCACGCGGCGGTTCTACACCGGCTATACGACGCCGCCGCTCCGGCAGCTCCGGGAGATTCTCGCCGAAATGGAGGCGAACGGCTGCACGGATTGCGTGATGGAGGTCTCGTCGCACGCGATCCACCAGCATCGCACGGGCGACACCGTCTTCGCGGGCGGCGTGTTCACCAATCTCTCCGAAGACCATCTTGACTACCATCGGACGATGGCGGCGTATTTCGACGTGAAGCTCGACTTTGCGCGGCAGATCGCCGCCGCGCACAAGGCGTCGCCGGATCTGGGGCGCCGGGACCTGCCGCCTTACGTCGTCTGTCTGGACGGCGGCTACGGTACCGAGATGTACCATGCCGTCGGCAACTTGGCGGTAAACGTCATCGGGGTGTCGCGCAAGTGCCCGAGCTGCGGATACGACTTGCGCGGCCTGCAGCTTGTCGGCGACTACAACCGGTCGAACGTCCTTTGCGCCGCCGCGCTCGCCGAGGCGGCGGGCGTCTCGCCGGCGACGATCCAGGCGGCGATTCCGAAGCTGAAGCCGCGCTGGGGACGCCTTGAGCTGATCGAGAATCCGCAGGTCAGGGCGAAGGTGTACGTGGACTTCGCCCATACGCCGGACGGGCTTGAGCAGATGCTGTCGGCGGTCCGGGCGGAAATGACGGGGGAGCGGTCCCGCCTCTGGGTCGTCTTCGGCGCCGGCGGCGACCGTGACCCGATGAAGCGTCCGCTGATGGGCGCGGCGTGTGCGCGGCTGGCCGACCGGCTGGTCGTCACCAGCGACAATCCGCGCAGCGAGGATCCGATGCAGATCATCGAGGCCATTCTAACCGGCGTTGACGACGCCAGGGGCCGCGCTCCGGCGGCCGACGGCTTTCTCCATGTCGAGCCGGACCGCCGGGCGGCGATTGAGTATGCGCTGGCGAACGCGGTGGCGGGCGATGTCGTCGTCATCGCCGGCAAGGGACACGAGACGACCCAGGAAATCGGGGGCGTGAAGTATCCGTTCGACGACCGCGAGTTCGTCCGTCGGTATTCCGCGTGCGCCCCCTCGGCCCGGGTCGCCAGTCAAGTCGCCGGATCGCCGGCGGGAAAGGAAGGGAAATGAAGGGAATGCAGCTGAAAATGCCGGTCGTCGCCTGCGTGGCGCTGACGATGACGACCGCCCTGGCGGCTTCTTCGTCGGAGCGCCTGCTGGAGGCGGGGGAGATGACCGTGCCGCGCGCGTACACGAATGCGTCGGGCAAGGTCTTCCGCTACCGCTGGGCCGAGCCGACTCAGGTCGAGCCGGGCAAGACCTATCCCCTGGTGGTGCTGTTCCATGGTGCGGGCGAACGCGGCACCAACAACCTTTCCCAGCTTCTGTGGGGTGGGCCGGAACTGCTGAAGTACATGCGTGCGAAGGGGATCGAGGCCTATTTCGTGGCCGGACAGGTTCCCGCCGGCCAGCAGTGGGTCAACACGCCGTGGGCGCAGGCGGCGCACCGCATGCCGAAGCAACCATCCGAGACGATGGAACTGGCGTTCGCGTTGCTTGACCGGCTGGTCGCGGAACGCCCCGTCGACCGATCCCGCATCTACGCGACCGGCATTTCGATGGGCGGCTACGGCACGTGGGATGCGATTCAGCGCCGTCCCGACTTCTTCGCGGCGGCGATGCCGTGTTGCGGTGGCGGCGACACGCATCTGGCGTGGAAGATTCGCACCGTGCCGATCTGGGCCTGGCACGGGGCGGCCGACGGGGCCGTGCCGGTTTCCCGGTCGCGCGAGATGGTGGCCGCCCTGTGGGCGGTGGACGGCAACATCCGCTACACGGAGATTCCCGGCTGCGGTCACTGCGTCTGGGGTCCGGCCTATGCGTCGCAGGAAGCGCTGGACTGGCTCTTCTCCCAGCGTCGTCGCTAGCCGACCCGCTCGCAATCGCGTGCGGACGGCTTGATCGCCATCAGCGCGACGGTCGCCAGCAAAAGCGCAATCGGCGCCGCGACGGCCGTTGCGCCGCAGGCGGAGACAACGGGCAGGGCGATTGCCGCGCCGGCGAGGAACGCGCCGATGACGCCGGCGAGGTGGAGGGCGCGCGCGCCGGCGCTCCGTTCCTTTGTACGCCGCCAGGCGATCAGTGTCAGCGTCAGCGAGCGCAGGTTCCCCGTGCACATGGTCGAGGCGAAAGGCGCGTCGTGCACTTTGCGGAAGGTTTGCACCTGCAGGGCGCAGGCGATCGAGACGACGAGGTTCGCCGCCATGTCGGCGCTTCCGCCTGCGCCGGGCAGGAAAAAGCAGCTCGTCAGGAGCGCAACCTCCGTCAGCACCATCAGCTGCCGCCAGTGCAGCCGCGAGAGCGCACGCGCGCGCAGGCGGACGATTTCGACCAAGCCGACGCCGGCGGCGAAGGAAAGCACCGGCGTCAGGTACTTGACGGCCTCTGCGACGTCGCCTCGGGCGATTGCCATGCCGCACAGGGCGATGTTGCCCGTCTGGGCGTTGGCGAAGACGTGTCCGTGCAGCAGGAAGGTGTAGGTTTCGAGGAAGCCGCCGGCCGCGGCGAGGATCGCCGCAGTCCTGAACGCATCCGACATCTGCTTTTCGCCGTTCATCGGTTGCGCGGCATTATACTATAACTTCCCCCAGCCGAGCAATCCGACGCTCGCCCTTATCGGGGCGAGAAGGCGGCTCCGCTTGCGCTACGGTTCCCGAAAATGCTATAATGCGCAAAAATCCGGAGATGACAAGGAAAATCGATTCATGAAAAAACTGATTGTCTCGGCGCTCTTCGCCGCCAGTATCGCGACGGGCGTCGAGGCCGCCCCGACGGATGTGGTCACCCAGGCTGACCTGCAGGCGCTCCTTTCCCGACTGGCGGCGCTGGAAGCCGAAAACAAGGCCCAGGCGGCCAAGATTCAGGCGCTGGAAGAAGCCCAGAAAGTCAATGTCTGCCGAATCGACGACGTCGGCAGGAAGGCCACGCAGATCGATCAGAAGTTCGAGATTCAGTCCACGCGCATGTCGAAGATGGCGCAGGCCTCGTTCGAACCCGACGGCGACACCACGACGAATGCGACCGGCCGCGTCTACACGACGTCCAGCGGCAAGCACTACTATCTCGCCGACGCCTCGGCGCACATCTTCGAGCCGCTGAGCGAGTCGGGCCTGCAGGTCACCCCGTACGGCTACCTCGTGTTCGAGGGCGTGTACGCCGACCATGGGCTGGACATGGACTATTGCACCGACTTCGTGCATTCGAAGCGCTCCCGCCAGTACGACAACCACAATTCGACGCTGTCGATGCAGGACTCGATCCTGGGCCTCCAGTTCGTGACGCCCGAGGCGACGCACGGCTGGAAGTTCTCCGGCAAGGCCGAATTCGACCTCGCGGGCGACGACGCCGACGACTACGCCCTCCATTGGCGCCACCTGTACGTCAACGCCGAGCACGAGAGCGGCTGGTCCGTCCTCTTCGGCCAGACCTGGCATCTCTGGAAGATGGTCACGCCGTCCGAAATCGACGGCGCGTGGATGGAGAACGCCGGCCATCCCTATCGGCGCAGCCCGCAGGTCCGCGTGACCAAAAAGTGGGACTGGGAGGACAGTTCGCTCGAATGGCGCGTCGGCTTCGTGAAGAACGGGCCGAACGCCTCCACCGACCGCGACGACGACCGCATGCTCGACAGCTCGGCCTCCGCGTGGGGCTGGTTCGAGACGGCGCTGATCTACGACCAGGAGGCGGCGTGGGACAAGGGTCGCCGCTGGCTCGTCGGCCTCGGCGGCATGTACGGCCGCGACAGCAGCGACCGCTGCAGCTTCATCGGCCCGGACGGCGAGTACGTCTGGGACGGTCACGATGACGACTACAACTCCCAGATGGTCATGTTCGCCCTGTCCGTTCCGTTCCTTGAGCAGTTCACGCTCACCGGCCAGATCTACGGCGGCGAGAACCTCGGCCGCATCCAGGCAGGCTGCGCGCAGAGCGTCGCCTTCACGCCGGGCGTCGTCGGGCAGAAGGGCGAGGAGGTCGCGACCGTCGGCGGCTTCGTCGACCTCGGCTATCAGCTGAACGACGACTGGTCGTTCGCGCTCGGCTACGGCTTCGACAATCCCGAAGTGGGGCACGGCAAGGGCGTGCTGTGGAACGGCGGCGCTCCGGATACGAACTACTACGAGTACAACGACCGCCTCTACCTCGACGCGTTCTACCGGGTCACGGCGAACTTCAAGCTCGGGCTTGAGTATGCCCGGCTCTGCACGAAGTACGCCGAGGACGGCTCGGCGATCGCGAACCGGGTCCAGTTCAGCGCGTTCTACGACTTCTGATGTCGCGGGGACGGCGGGTTTGAACTCATGAGGAGAAAGCGAAGGCTCTCAGGCGGGAGCTTTCGCTTTTCGGGAAGCAAGGAAAGATGGAGACGAAAAGGGCGAGTTGGTCCGGACAGCTGGCGTTCGTGCTGGCGGCGGCGGCCTCGGCGATCGGGCTGGGCAATCTCTGGCGGTTCCCGTATCTGGCGGCGCGCTACGGCGGCGGAATGTTCATCGTCGTCTACCTTGCGCTGGTGGTGACGCTCGGCTTCACCCTGATGCTGTCCGAGATCGCCATCGGGCGCAAGACGCGGCAGTCGCAGCTGACGGCCTACAGCCAGCTCCGGGGCCATGGCGGGCTCAAGCTGCTGGGGCTGGTCTCGACCGTCATCCCCGTGCTGATCACCCCGTACTACTGCGTGATCGGCGGCTGGGTGCTCTACTACCTCAGGGCCTACGCCGCGATGGCGTTCACCGGCGCGTCGCCGATGGGCGCGGAGGCGGCCGGCTCCGCCGCGTTCTTCCAGGGCTTCATCGAGGCGAACTTCGCGCCGTTCGGCTATGCGGTGATCTTCGTCCTCGCGTGCGCGGGCGTCATCCTGCTCGGCGTTCGGCGCGGCATCGAGAAGTCGAATCTCGTGATGATGCCGATTCTGTTCCTGATGGCGGTCGCCATCTGCGTCTACGTCGTCTGCATGCCGGGGTCGGCGGCGGGCCTCCGGTACTATCTCGTGCCGAACCTGGACGCGCTTTCGGCGGACGGGTCGTTCTCCCCGGCGCTGCTCGGCAAGATGATCCTCGGCGCCATGGGCCAGATGTTCTACTCGCTCTCGCTCGCCATGGGCATCATGGTGACCTACGGCTCCTATATGCGCAAGTCGGATTCGATCGAGCGGTGCGTCCGCCGCATCGAGATCTTCGACACGCTGATCGCCATCGTCGCCGGCTTCATGATCATCCCGGTCGTCTACATGTTTGCGGTCAAGACGGGAACGGACGTCGGGGAGGCGATGAACGCGGGCCCGGGCCTCATGTTCATCACGCTTCCCAAGGTGTTCGCGACGTTCGGCGCGGCGGGCGCCTGGGTCGGCCTCGCGTTCTTCCTGCTGGTCACGTTCGCCGCGGCGACCTCCGCGATTTCGCTGTTCGAGGCGTGCGTCGCGTCGGTGTGCGACGTCATCGGGATCGAGCGCAAGGCGGCGACCTTCTTCACCTCGGCGCTGCTGCTCTTCCTCGCGGTCTTCTCCGCGCTCGGCTACGGCCCGTGGCGGGGCGTGACGCTCTGCGGCATGCAGTTCCTCGATTTCTTCGACTTCGTCACCAACTCCGTGCTGATGCCTATCACGGCGGCGGCGACCTGCATCTTCATCGGCTGGATCCTGAAGCCGAAGGCCATCGTCGACGAGGTCGAGGCGGAGGGCCGGGCGTTCAAGGCCAAGGCGCTGTACTCGGTCATGGTGAAGTACTTCGCCCCCGCGCTCGTGATCGCGATTCTCGTTTCCGAGATTTGCCGTGCGCTCGGCATCGGCGGGTGGAAGATCTGAACAGGCAAGAAGGAAAACGCGTCATGTTTGACTGGATCGTGCTGCTTTCGTTCGCGGGCTATCTCGCGCTGATGCTGGGAATCGGCTTCTTCTTCTCGAAGCGGCAGGAGGACCTCGGCGACTACTATCTCGGCGGCCGCCGGATGAACAAGTGGGTGGTGGCGCTCTCGGCGCAGGCCTCCGACATGTCCGGCTGGCTCCTGATGGGGCTTCCGGGCGCAATCTACCTCGGGGGCTTCTCCGAGGCGTGGATCGGCATCGGCCTCCTGGCCGGCACCTACCTCAACTGGAAGATCGTCGCCCACCGCCTGCGCCGCTATTCGCAGGCCTGCAACGACTCGATCACGATTCCGGACTTCATCTGCAACCGCTTCCGCGACCCGACCGGGCTCTCGCGCATCGTCGCGGCGCTGATCATCCTCGTGTTCTTCACCTTCTACACCGCGTCCGGGTTCGTGAGCTGCGCGAAGCTCTTCACCTCCACCTTCGGCATTCCCGAAACCGTGTCCTGCTGCGGGCTGACGATGACGGGCTACTCGCTCTGCCTCTGGGTCGGCGCGCTGGTGGTCGTGGCCTACACGCTCCTCGGCGGCTACATGGCCGTCTGCTGGACGGACTTCATCCAGGGTTCGCTCATGTTCGTCGCCATCGTCCTCGTGCCGGCGGTCGTCGTCTGCCGCGCGGGCGGCTTCGCCGAGACGGTCGACGGCCTCAACCAGATCAACCCCTATCTCCAGTCGCTCTTCACCTCCGCGGCGACCGCGAAGGCGACGGGCTTCGTCGGCCTCGTCTCGTGTCTCGCGTGGGGGCTCGGCTACTTCGGCATGCCGCACATCCTCGTCCGCTTCATGTCGATCGGCAATCCGGCGGAAGTGCGGGGTTCGCGCCGCATCGCGATGACCTGGGTTTCGATCTCGCTCGCGGCCGCGACGGTGGTCGGGCTCGTCTTCCACCTCTACCTGAAGCAGCAGGGGCTGACGCTGGCGCAGGTCGGCGACGATCCCGAGAAGTGCTTCATGGTCATGATCAACGGCATCTTCGCGGACGGCTTTCTCCTCCGCGTCTTCGCCGGCATCCTCCTTTCGGCGATCATGGCGGCGATCATGTCGACGGCCGACAGCCAGCTGCTCGTCTCCGCCTCGAGCTTCTCGAACGACCTCTACCGGGTCGTCTTCCGCAAGCGGGCGTCCAACCGGGAGCTGCTCCTGGTGTCGCGTCTGGCGGTTCTCGCCGTCGCGCTGGTCGCGATCGGCCTGGCGATGAACACGCAGAGCGAGTTCTTCAAGGTCGTGATGAAGATGGTGTCCTTCGCCTGGGCCGGGTTCGGCGCGGCGTTCGGTCCGCTCATGCTGCTGGCGCTCTTCTGGCGGCGCACGAACCTCGCGGGCGCCGTCGCCGGCATGCTCGTCGGTTCGGCGACGTGCTTCGTCTGGAAGTTCGTGCTGGCCGACATGGCGGCGACGTATCCGATCTTCGGCCTCTACGAGCTCGCCCCCGGCTTCGCGCTCGCCTTCGTCGTCACGGTCGTCGTCTCGCTGCTTACGAAGCGGCCGACGCCGGAGATGTGCGCCGAGTTCGACGCCGTGGCCGGGCGCTCCGCCGCCTGACGCCGCTCGGCGTCAGCGGACGGCGGCGCGGCCGCGACGCGATGTGATATAATGTCCAGAACGCCGCCGGTCACGGCGGACGGAACCAGGAAGAGAGACGAGAGAGATGGACAAGCAGTACGATGCGAAGGCCGCCGAGGCCAAGTGGTATTCGATCTGGGAGCAGAACGGGTGTTTTCACGACGAACCCGACGGCCGCCAGCCCTATTCGGTCGTCATTCCGCCGCCGAACGTGACGGGCATCCTGCACATGGGCCACGCGCTCAACCAGACGATTCAGGACATCCTCGTGCGCTGGCGCCGCATGTCGGGCTACAACACGCTGTGGCTGCCGGGCACCGACCATGCCGGCATCGCGACGCAGAACGTCGTCGAGAAGGCGCTCAAGAAGGAGGGTCGGCGCCGGCAGGATCTCGGGCGCGAGAAGTTCCTTGAGCGCGTCTGGGAGTGGAAGCGGCAGTACGGCGGCACCATCGTCCACCAGCAGCGGATGCTCGGCAATTCGACCGACTGGCGGCGCGAGCGCTTCACCTTCGACGACGGGTGCAACCGCGCGGTCCTCAAGGTCTTCAAGCAGCTGTATGACGAGGGCCTGATCTACAAGGGCAACTACATCGTCAACTGGTGCCCGCGCTGCGGCACGGCGCTCGCGAACGACGAGGTCGAGCACGAGCCGAACCACGGCCACTTCTGGTACGTCCGCTATCCCGTCGCCGGCGGCAGGATCGAGGCCCGGGCGCGGGCGCGCGGCGGCCAGTACCTGCTGGAGGACTGGGAGGGGGCCGAGGCCTACCAGGACTACGTGATGGTCGCGACGACGCGACCCGAGACGCTGCCGGGCGATACGGCCGTCGCCGTCAACCCGAAGGACGAGCGCTATGCGCATCTGGTCGGCAAGACCGTCGTCCTGCCGCTGACGGGGCGCGAGATCCCGGTCGTCAGCGACGACTACGTCGATCGCGCGTTCGGCACGGGCATCGTGAAGATCACCCCCGCGCACGACCCGAACGACTTCCTCGTCGGCAAGCGCCACGGCCTGGCGGAGATCAACATCATGACCGACGACGCGCACATGAACGAGCTCGCCGGCGAGCGGTACTGCGGCATGGACCGCTGGGAGTGCCGCAAGGCCCTCGTGGCGGATCTCGAGGCGCAGGGCTTCCTCGATCACGTCGAGGACATCGACAACCAGGTCGGCCACTGCTATCGCTGCCACGAGACGGTCGAAAGCCGGCTCTCCAAGCAGTGGTTCGTGAAGATGAAGCCGCTCGCCGAGCCGGCGATTGCCGCAGTGCGCTCCGGCGAGGTGAAGTTTGTCCCCGAACGCTGGTCCAAGATCTACTTCAACTGGATGGAGAACATCCAGGACTGGTGCATCAGCCGCCAGCTCTGGTGGGGCCACCGCATCCCCGCCTACGGCGTCGGCGCAGGGGCGAACGCGGCGCTCCGGGCGAAGAGCGAGGAGTTCAAGGCGCGCGGCGAGGAGCTGCTGGTGGTGGCGGAGACGCCCGAGGCCGCAGTCGCGGCGATGCAGGCGAAGAGCGGCTGTGCGGACGTCACCGTCGCGGACCTCGAGCAGGACCCCGACGTGCTCGACACCTGGTTCTCGAGCTGGCTGTGGCCGTTCGAGACGCTCGGCTGGCCGGAGCGGACGCCGGACCTCGACTACTACTATCCGACGACCGACCTCGTGACGGCGCAGGACATCATCTTCTTCTGGGTCGCGCGCATGATGATGGCGGGCCTCCACTTCATGAAGCGCCCGCCGTTCAGGAACATCGTCATCCACGGCATCGTCCGCGCGGCGGACGGCTCGAAGATGTCGAAGTCGAAGGGCAACTCGCTCGATCCGCTGGAGCTGATCGACCAGTACTCGGCCGACGCGCTCCGCTTCTCGATTGCGCTCATCACCTCGCTCGAATGCGACACCAAGGTGAACAAGGAGAAGTTCGAGATCGGCCGCAACTTCACGACCAAGATCTGGAACGCGGCGAAGTTCCTGGAGCTGCAGGAGTCCGCGCCCGGGCTGCCCCCGGTCCCGTCCCTCGGCGCGCTCGCGGCCGCCGACCTCTCCGCCGACGACCGCCACATCCTCTACGCCTGCGACCTGGCGTGCCGGAGGGTGAACGAGATCCTCGGGCAGTACCGCATCCAGGACGGCGCACTCGCGGTCTACGACTTCTTCTGGGACCAGCTCTGCGGAGGCTACGTCGAGTTCGTGAAGGACTCGCCGAACAAGGCCGCGTCGCTGGCGGTCCTGCGGGACGTCTTCTACAAGGCGCTGCGGCTGCTCCATCCGTACATGCCGTTCGTGACCGAGGAGGTGGCGCATCAGCTCGGCTACCTGCGGGACGGCGAGACGATCATGCGCGCCGAGTTCCCGCAGGGCTTTGCCGCGGCCGATCTCGAACGGTGGGGCGCGACGCGGGAGAACTACGAGTTCGTCAACGCCAAGCGCGAGGCGATCACGGCGGTTCGTGCGCTCCGCGCCGAATACAAGGTGACGCCGGCGACGCTGGTGAAGGTGACGATCGCCACCGACGACGCGGCGGCGAAGGCGGAGACTGCGACGCTCGCGAAGGCGATGCGCGCGGCGTCGGTCGATTTCGTCGCGGCGGGCGCGGATCTCGCGATGCCGTCCAAGCTCACGAAGTTCGGCACGGTCTACCTGTCGCTCGAAGGGCTGGTCGACAAGGCGGCCGAGGCGAAGCGCATCGCGGGCGAACTCGCGAAGCTCGCGGGCTTCATCAAGGGCGCCGAGGCGAAGCTCGCGAACCAGGCGTTCGTCGACCACGCCCCGGCGGCGATTGTCGAGGAGGCGCGGCGCAAGCTGGCCGAGAACCGGGAGAAGGCGGCGCAGCTCGAGAAGCTCGCCAGGCTCTTCGCCTGAGCCGCGAAAGGAGGCGCCAATGCGCATTCTGTTTCTGAGTGACATTCACGGGGTTCCGTCGGCGCTGGAGGCCGCGCTGGCCGCCGCCGACCCGCTCGGTTACGACAAGATCGCGCTCCTGGGCGACTTGCTGTACCACGGGCCGCGCAACGGCGTGCCGAACCTCTACGATCCGGTCCGGGTGGCGCAGATCCTGAATGCGCTGAAGGACAAGATCGTCGCCGTTCGCGGCAACTGCGACGCCGAAGTCGATCAGATGATGGTGGAGTTTCCGATCATGGCCGATTACGCCGTCCTGGACGCGGGGACGGAGCGGTTCTTCCTGACGCACGGGCATCTCTGGAATGAAGCCAAGCTGCCGCCGGCGGGTATGGGTACGGTGCTCGCCCACGGGCATACGCACGTGCCGGTGCTGAAGCGGCTCGACTGCGGGTTGACCGTCTTCAATCCCGGTTCGGTCTCGCTGCCGAAAGGCGGCTCCGCCCGTTCCTTCGGCTATTTCGACGGCCAGTCGCTCCGCCACTGCACCCTCAAACCGTAGGATTCTGGTCTGACCTGAATCCTACGGTTTGCGGTTGGAGGCTACAGTCTCCGCCTGTACCCCGGGCCGCAAACTCTGCTATAATATCCGCCATGAAACGAATCGTTCTCTTTTTGGTCGTCAACCTCGCGGTGTTGCTGACGCTGGGCATCGTCACGAACGTGCTGTGCGTGTTGCTCGGGACTTCGGTCGCCGAGTTCGTCGGCCCCGAGTGGGCGGATCTGCTGATCTTCGCGTTCGTCTACGGCATGCTGGGCGCGTTCATTTCGCTGCTCCTGTCCAAGCCCATGGCCAAGTTCGCCTGCGGGGCGCGGACGATTGACGGCACCGAGGGCGAAGCGGAGCGCTGGCTTGTCGCCACGGTCGAGGACCTGGCGCGCCGTGCGGGCGTGAAGACGCCGGAGGTTGCGATCTATCCCGGCGCGGCGAACGCCTTTGCGACGGGCGCCTTCAAGAACCACGCGCTCGTGGCCGTTTCGACTGACATCATGGGCCAGATGTCGAAGGAGGAGCTGCGGGCGGTGCTCGGCCACGAGCTGAGCCACGTGGCGAACGGCGACATGGTGACGCTGACGCTCGTGCAGGGCGTGCTGAACGCCTTCGTCATCGTCATCTCGCGCGTGCTCGCGTCCGTCCTGGCGAATGCCGGGAAGGGCGAAGGGGAGCGCCGCCGGGACAACGGCGGGCTGTACTTCCTGCTGGTGATGGTCCTGCAGCTGGCGCTGGGCGTGCTGGCCTCGCTGGTCGTCTTCTGGTTCTCGCGCAAGCGCGAATATGCGGCGGACGCCGGTTCGGCCAGGCTGCTCGGCACGCCGTCGCCGATGATCGCCGCGCTGCGCCGTCTCGGCAATCTCCAGCCGGGCGTCCTGCCGGATTCCCTCAAGGCGATGGGCATCGCCGAGGGCAGGCGGACGTCGATCTGGTCGACGCATCCGGCCTTGGAGGACCGCATCGCCGCCCTGCAGACGCTGACCTGTTCCCTGTGAGGGCGCGGCTTCGGCGGGCGACGGAACCGGAGGTGGAATCCTCGCGCATGAGACTGGAACTGAACGGCATCGACGTTGATTGCGTCATCGGCGAGCGGGCCGACGAACGGGTGCGGACGCAGCATTTGCGGATCGACGTAGCGTTGACGATCGGCGACCGCGCCGCCGAGACGGACGACTTGGCTGACACGGTCGACTATGCGGCGCTGACCGAGAAGATCCGGCGGGCGCTGGTGGCGGCGAAGTGCCGGATGATCGAACGGGCGGCGAAGGTCGTCTGCGAGGTCTGCCGGGCGGAGCGCGGCGTCCTGGCGGCGACGGCCAAGGTGACGAAGTCCGGTGCGATCGCGCACCTGGAGTCGGCGTCCGCGACCTTCGCCGTGACGGCGTGAGGGCGCCGCATCGGCGGGGCGGGCCATTATGAGTTGGACGAACTGGATTCTCCTGAGCGCGTTGTTCCTGGCGCTCTACGATCTCGCGAAGAAGGCGAGTGTTCGCGACAACGCCGTCCTGCCGGTTTTGCTCGTATCGACCTGTTGCGGGTGTGCGGCGTTTGTCGCCGGCCTTGCGTTCTGCGGGCGCCTGCCGTCCGCCGTCGCGGCGATCGACGGGCTGGTCGTGATGCTTTCGGCGATCAAGTCCGTCATTGTCGCGACCTCCTGGATATTCACGTTCATGGCGTTGCGGACGCTGCCGATCACGATTGCGACGCCGATCCGCGCATCGGCGCCGGCGCTCGTCTTCGTTGCGGCGTTCTTCCTCTACGGCGAGACGCCGTCGGCGCTGCAGGCGGTCGGCATGCTGGCGGTGTTCGGCGGCTATTTCGTCTTCTCCTGGGCGGGCAGGCACGAGGGCATCGACTTCTTCCGCAGTCACGCGGTCTGGTGCGCCGTCGCCGGGGCGTGCTTTTCCGCGCTGTCCTCTATTTGGGACAAGTATGTCTTCCAGCTGCGCGGCGCGCCGGTCGAGTCGGTGCAGCTGCTCTTTCAGGTCGGGCTGGTCCTCGTCTATGCGCTGATGCTGTCCGGTCAGCGGCTCCTGCGGCTTCCGCACGACCGCTTCGCGTTCCGGCCGACGATACCCTTCGTCGGCGTGCTGCTTGCCGCGGCGGACTGGCTTTATTTCAAGGGACTGGCGATTCCGGACGTGCCGATTTCGGTCGGCTCGCTGTTGCGTCGGTTCTCGGTGGTCGTCACTTTCGTCCTTGGCGCCCGGTTCTTCCATGAGACGAACCTGAAGCGCAAGGCGCTTGCCCTGGCGGCGATTCTCGTCGGCGTCGTCCTGCTCTGCATCTGACCGAAGGGGGCGGGCATGGGTTGGATCGGCATGCTGGTCGGCAGTTACCTCGGGGGAAGCGTCGGAAAGCTCCCGGGCGCGATTGTCGGCGCGTTGCTTGGCCACCGGGCGGAAGAACACTTCCGGCGGCGGCGTCGGTCGGCGGAGCGGCCGCACGAAGCGCACCGTGAGGCCGCGCCTGTCGCGCCGGACCTTGCGCTGGCGGAGGCGTATGCGCTGCTCGGCGCACGGGCGGACGACAGCGCGGCGGTGCTGCGGCGGAAGTACCGCGAGCTCGCCAAGCGCAACCATCCGGACGCCCTGCGGGCGCAGGGACTGTCCGGCGAGGCGCTTGCTCGGGCAACGGAGCGCATGAGCCGCCTCAACGCCGCCTGGGCGGCGATTCGCGCCGCCCGAGGGTTGTAGTTGGTGTGCGCCGCCCGGGTTGTAGTTGGTGCGCATCGCCCGGGGGTGTAGTTGGTGCGCGCCGCCCGGGGGTGTAGTTGGTGCTTGGCGCGGGGGCTGCGCCCAAAAGCCAATGTTTACGGGCCTCGTTCGGGGTCTGTCCCCAATTCCACCAACCCCTAAATGAGAATTCTATGCGGAAATCTTGGTTGGTGAAGATGCGGGGTCTAAAAATGCGGGGCCTCGTTCGGGGTCTGTCCCCGCGTTTCCAGGCCTCTCCCACCGCTCTCGTCTCTCCTGTCCCCTCCCTCTCTCGTCGCTCTCGCCCCTCTCGTCTCTCTTGTCTTCAAGCGGTGGTCCCGAGTTTCACCCAATGTTTACGGGCCTCATGCGGGGTCTGTCCCCGCGTTTGCCCCGGCGTGGGGTCACGCCGGGTACTGGTGCGGGCCGCCCGTTGCGCTGGCCAGCAGAGTACCCGCAGCGCCCTCGCTGCGGGGCGTGGCAACAGCCGCCGGGTACTCGGCTGGGGTCCCAAAATGCGGGGTTTGTGTGGGGCCTGTCCCCCAAAAAATGTCCGAAAAAGGTGTCCCCGAAAAATGCCCGGCGAATATGCTATAATGTGAAAAAAGTTTGAGAGTGCGGGATGGGATACGCAAAGAAGAGAGGCGGAACGCAATCGGCGGCTGCGGCGTGGGTGAAGACCGAGCCGTTGCTCCAGCCTGCCGAGCAGAAGGCGAAATCGTCCGGTTCTTCGATCTGGAACATGCAGATCGGCGGCGCGAAGCAGAAGACCGACATGAAGCGCATCGAGGTGCTGCTCTTCGTCTCGGAGCTGGCGGATCTGCTGGAGGCCGGCATGACGCTGGGCCAGGCGCTGCAGGCACTGGCGAACCAGGGCGAGGAGGCGGGCGCCCAGCGCTTCGTCTGTCAGGACCTCTGCGACCGGATCGTCCGGGGCGAGAGCTTCTCCGACGCCTGTGCGCACCATCCGAAGACCTTTCCGCCGCTGTTCTCGAACATGCTCCGCGCGGGCGAGGCGTCCGGCGCGATGGTCGAGGTCCTGCGGCGGCTGGGCGAGCACTACGAGCGCGACGACAACATGCGGGGCAAGATCAAGAGTGCGCTGACCTATCCGATCATCGTCCTCGTCTTCGGCGTCGCCGCAGTCATCGGTGCGCTCGTGTGGATCATCCCGCAGTTCCAGAAGGTGTTTGACGCGATGGGTTCGACCCTGCCGGTGCCGACGCTGATTCTGATCGGCATGTCCGACGCGCTGGTCCATTACGGCTGGCTGATGGCGATCGGCATCGTCGTTCTCGTCCTCTGGTTCCGGAAATGGAAGACGACGCCGACCGGCCTCCGCAAGCTCGACGCCTGGAAGCTGAAGGCGCCGCTCGTCTCCGGCATCGTCGCCGCCGGCGCCTATTCCTCCCTGGCCTATACGCTCAAGACGCTGCTGACCAACGGTGTCAATGTCCTGCAGGCGCTGAAGATCTGCGAGGAGACGTGCGGCAACGCCGTCATCGGCGACGCGCTCCGCGACGCGCGCCGGCGCGTGACCGACGGCACGACGATCTCGGGGCCGCTCGCCGCGTCCGGCGTCTTCCCGCGCATGATGACGGACATGCTGGCCGTCGGCGAGCAGGCCGGCGACATGGCCGGTTCGCTCGAACACATCGGCCGGCGCTACCAGAAGGACATGGACCGCAACATCACGACCTTCACCAACGCGCTGGAGCCGATCCTGATCGTGGCGATCGCTGGCGTCGTCGGCTTCGTCGCCATTGCCATCCTGATGGCCGTCTTCAAGGTCTCGAGTTCGCTCGGATGATGGAGCAGACACCCGAGGAAATCGGCGCCAAGATGGACGCCCTGGGGCTGTGGAAGCTGCTGGAGCCGTACAACTTCGCCATCAAGCCGAGGGGGACCGCCTTTCCGTATTTCTGCACCGTCTTGCTCGGCGACGCCGGGCCGGTGCGGGTGCGCCTGCTGCTGCTGGAGGGGTGGCAGACGCTGCACGACTACGTCCGCACGCGCGTCGACCGGAACTTCGGCGTCTACTCTTCGCCGACCGAGATGCCGCATCTCGAGCTCGTCTTCCCGGTGGCGGACGGGCCGAAGCTGTTCCGCCACGACACGGGCTACGTGCCGACGGAGGCGAACGACGCGCAGCGCGCGCTCGCGGCGCGGCTGCTCTGGGAGGCGTACGGCGTCCTGATCCGGCTGGAGAACGAACCCCGCCTGCCGATGTCCTTCTCGTCGGAGAAGGCGATTTTCGCGCGCGTCGAGACGGCGCCGGAGGTCTGGGAGGACCGACCGCTCGTCATTCCCGACCCGCCGCCCGTGCAGGAGCGGATGACCTTTGCGAAGGCCGACCTGAAGGCCGCGCAGGACCTGCCGTTCGTCAAGGACGACGTGCTGGAACTCGATTTCCGGCTGCTGCCGAACGTGATGACCAAGGAGCCGCGTCCGCGCAGCGTCTACGGCCTCAGGGCGGTCGATCCGAAGACGGGCGAGACGGTCATGGACAGCCGCGTCTCCGTCCATCCCGAAGCGGGGCTGCACGGCCTCTGGGAGACGATGCCGGCGCAGGTCCTGCGCGAGCTGATTCGCCGCGGCAGGGTTCCGGGCGAGATCCGGACCACTTCCGGACGGGTCTTCCGCTTTCTCCGTCCCCTTTGCCTCGAACTGCCGTTCCGGCTTACCCTGCACGACACCGGGGAGTGAGCCGGCGGCTTCCGCCGGGCTTCCGTCCGGGCAAAATGCTATAATACGCCGCATGAAGATAGGATGTCATCTCAGCTCTTCGGGCGGCTATCTGGCCATGGCGCAGACCGCCGTCTCCATTGGCGCAAACGTCTTTCAGTTCTTTACGCGCAATCCGCGCGGCGGGGCGGCGAAACCAGTGGACCGGGCCGACGTCGCGGCGTTCCGCGACTACGCTGCGGCGAACGGCATCGGGCCGATCCTGGCGCACGCGTCCTACACGCTGAACGCCGCCGGGGCCGAGGGGCGCGTACGCGAATTCGCCGAGCAGGTCATGATCGACGACCTCCGGCGGCTGGAACTGACGCCCGGCGCACTCTACAACTTCCATCCCGGCAGCCACGTCGGGCAGGGCGCCGAGCAGGGCGTCGCGCTGGTGGCGGACCATCTCGTGCGCGTCGTCTCCGCCGTGGCGCCGGACGGCCGGCTGGCGACGACGATTCTCCTGGAGACGATGGCGGGGAAGGGCAGCGAGCTCGGCCGCAGCTTCGAGGAGCTTCGCGCCATCATCGACGCCGCCGAAGCACGGCTCGGCCAGTTCCCCATCGGCGTCTGCCTGGACACCTGCCACGTCTGGGACGGCGGCTATGACGTCGTGAACGACCTGGACGGTGTGGTGCGGGAGTTCGACCGGGTGCTCGGGCTCGGGCGTCTGAAGGCCATCCACGTCAACGATTCGATGAACGCGCTGGCGGCGCACAAGGACCGCCATGACCGGATCGGCCGGGGCAAGCTCGGGCTGGAGGCCTTCCGCCGCATCGTGAACCATCCGGCGCTGCGGGAGCTGCCGTTCTATCTCGAAACCCCATGCGACCTTCAGGGCTACAAGGAGGAAATCGCGCTGCTGAAGTCCTTGCGCACTCCCGTTCCCCCGACCGGCGGCCAGGTTTCCGAACCGGCATAGCCGCCGAGGCGGATTTGCCGTAATGACGGCGTTGGAACCGTGACGGCTTCGAACGGGGGAAGGGGAGAGCGGAGGTAATGAGCGTGAAGGCTATCGGACTGACGGGCGTCGCGGCCATGCTGGCTGGCGTCGCCATGGCCGGCGACGGCATGAAGTACCTGTACTCGGCGGCGGAGCGGATCGTCTCGCCGCATCCTTTCGAGCTCTCCGCCCATCCCTATCTCTCGGACGGGCGGCGGGTCGCCGCCGCCGGAGCGGGCGAGTCGGTCGGCCCGCTTGCGCCCGGCAGCTACCTGATTCGCGAAACGCTGGCCCCGGGCAAGGTGCGGACGCGCTATCTCGGCGTCGCGGCGCCGGGCTGGACCGTCCTGCAGCTCACCAACGGCTCGACCGGCGACCGGCTCGACTCGGTCGTCCACGCGCGCCGCGTCCCGATGAACTACTACGTCGGCATCGACGAGGTTCAGGCGGACACGACCTTCCTCGGCTGGGAGCGCGACTACGGCGACGAGATCCTGCTGCACCTGCATCCGGACTCGCTGGGCGCGGTCGATCCGAAGTTCAAGACGCTCAAGGAGAACTGGGAGGATTTCACGGTTCCCGAGATCACCGACCGGCTGCAGGCGCTCGACGCGTGGATGCAGGGCTTCGGCTTCCGGCCGCTGCGCGGCTTCGCCAGCTACACGCCGGCCAACACGCTGATCGCGGCCATGCGCGCGGTCGGCTGGGACATCCTCCATTCCATCGTCACCGAGCAGAACTGGAGCGACGGGAACTGGGCGATCAACCACTGGGGCATGCCGAACCAGCCGTTCTACATCGGCGCGGACGACTTCCGCAAGTCCGTGGCGCGGGGCAGCTGCGGGCCGGACGTCCTCGGCATGACCATGAACAGCTACCACCTCTACATGCCGCACGTCGTCATGTGGGGCGACAACGTCTGCTCGCCGTCGCACTTCATGCGCTGGCACCGGACGACGGACAGCGGCGACGAGCCGGTCCGCTACGAGAACTTCTACGACGACTATCTGACGGTCGCCGCGGGCCTGACCGACTCGCCCTACTTCCTGACGACGGGCTACGAGTTCGGCCGCTCGTTCGGCACGCGGTCGATGACCGTCCACAACCGCGTCGGCTGCGAATATGCGATCGACCGGGCGCGGGACGGCGCGAAGATCGTCTTTGCGACGGCCTCCGACGTGGCGGACTGGTACAAGCGCTTCCGTCCGACGCCCGCCGAGAGCGTCTTCGCCCAGCGCGACTACCTGGCCGGCACGCGCATCATGGACAAGCCGATCGACTCGGGGCCGTCGGTCGCCCTGGAGATGCGGGACTACAAGGCCTGCTTCAGCCACCTTTCGCCGCTTCCGTACTACCACTACGACTATACGATCCCCTGGCACTTCAAGGCGGCCGACACGACCGCGCCGCACGATTTCGCCGCAGAAGACCGGGAGCGGGTGCAGGTCGAGACGGAGGGGCAGGGCGGCTCGCGGACCGTTCGGATCGCGGCGGCGAAGGCGCTCGGGCGCGTGACGCCGGTGTGCCTCTGGGATCTCGAGCTCGCGGAGCGGCCGGCCGGCGTGCGCGTCTTCGCGCCGCCGACGCTCGACGACGGGCGCAGGCATACGGTCGTCGAGCTGCCGCAGGGCTTCTCCGGCACGCTCGCGCTGAACTGCCGCGTCACCGGCGCGCCGGACCGGGCCGAGTTCGGCGGGCTGGTCACGCCCCTCTGGCGCGTGCAGACGATTGGCGCGGGCGCCCGCCGCCACTGCTATGCGTTCGTGGACACGCCGCTGCTGTCGCCGTGCACCGTGCGCTTCCGGTGTCCGCAGGACTGCCGCATCGATTCGCCGGAAAAGCCGTTGGGCGCGTTCCAGCAGGGCGACGTCGTCGAGCTGACCTTCACGACGCGTCGGACCTGGTACCGCTTCTGGGGGCTGGCGGCGGCGGAACTCCAGCCCGACGCCGAGGGCGTCGCGGCGCTGGAGCGGGCGGCGGCGGAATGGCAGGCGTTCTCGGCCGATGCGGCCGCGAACCTCGCCAAGGTGCACGCCGCCGACGATGCGTTCTTCGCGTCCGTCATCCCGAAGGGCGAGCGGCTCGTGCTGGACGTCGACTGCTTCGGCAACGCCGTCTTCGGCGAGCGGAGCCGGGCGCGCGCGTTCGACCGCTGCGTCTACGCGGCGAACGACCGGGTGACGGCGCGAGAATATTCCGACGGCGGCATCAGCCTCGGGCGGGGCAAGAGCTACTGGGTGCATCCGCGCGGGCTCACCTTCAAGGTCGAGGGCCTCGATTCGCTCGGGCTTCGGCCGACGGACACCGTCCGCATCCGCCTCTGCACGGTCGCGGAGCCGGACGAACCGCTCTCCTACCTGCTGACGGTCAAGTCCGGCTGGAACCAGATCCTCGGCAACTTCGTCTCGCCGGCCGATCTCGGCCATCGTGCGAACATCGGGGGCGAGAAAATCGTGTGGAATCCCCCGAAGACGCGAACGGCGGCAGGGCTGATGGCCTTTGACGTGCCGGCGGCCAAGATCCAGGACGGCGCCGTCTCCGTCGGCCTGCGCACGAACCAGAAGCAGGTCTTGGACGACTGGTATGCGGACGGCGGCTTCATCGCGCGGCTCGAGCGCATCGTCGTGACGGTCGTCGCCGCCGACGCGGCCGAGGCCTCGCTGGCGAATTTCGACCGTCGCGCCCAGGCGGGCGAGAATCTCACCGTCGTCTTCTTCGGCGGCTCGCTGACCTGGAGCGCCAACGCCTCCGAGCCGAACCAGACGGGCTTTCGCGGGCTGATGGCGCGCTACCTGGTCGAGAAGTATCCGCGCGCCCATTTCCGCTTCGTCGACGCGTCCATCGGCGGGACGGGGTCCAACCTCGGCATGTTCCGGCTCGAACGCGACGTCCTGTCCGCGAACCCGGACCTGGTCTTCCTCGACTTCGCCTGCAACGACGGCGGCGGCAACACCGACGTCGCCAACACCTGCTGCTATGAATACCTCCTGCGGGAGCTGATCGGGCGGGGCGTCCCCGTGCAGCAGATGTACTTTACCTTCCGCGACTGGACGCGGCCCGGCGCCGTCCCGGCGAAGGTACATCCGCGTCGCGACGTCTACCGGCAGCTGGCGAAGGCCTACGGCACACCGGTGGGCGACGTCTACGAGACGGAGCTCTGGCGGCGGCTGAACGCGGGCGAGGTCCCCGTCGCGTCCGTCTGGCCGGTCGACGGCGGCCATCCGTGCGACGCCGGCTACCGCATGTTCGCGGATGCGGGCATCGCGGGCTTCGAGCGGGCGCTGCGCGAGGGCGCCGTCTGCCGGGTGCCGGCGAAACCCGTCTTCGGAACGGTGAAGGACGTCCGCCGCTGGAATCCCGTCGACGGCGAGCTGCCCGCCGGGTGGTCGCGCAAGCTCACCTACCGCACCTCGCTTTGGTACGACGGGCTGTCGTCCCGCTGGATGGAGGACGTCGCCGCGTTCGGGGGAACGGCGCGCGCCCCGCTCGCGGTTTCGGCGACGGGCAATTTCTTCGGCGTCTTCGGCGACGCCGACGAGCATGCGCTGACCGCCGAGATCTGGGCCGACGGCAAGCGGATCGCCGCCTTCGACGGCTATCACAAGGCGGGTCCGGGGCGGCTCTTCATCTGGCGCAGCACCAAGCTGGCGGACTGGAGCGACGGCGTCTCGCGTGCGCACGCGTTCGTCGTCGATCCGCTTCCGGCGAAAGACGGAAAGGGCGAGTTCCGCATCGGCTCCGTCTGCACGGCGACGCTCGTGCCGACGGCCGCGTCCGCCGCCGTCCGCGGCGCGGGCGCGAGTGCCGAGGCCGCGCTTGAAAAGCTTGATCACGCCCGCGGGAACTGACGGGCAACCGGACCAGACAAAAGAAGAAAGGCGAAAAATGGCAAAGATGACGATTGCCGCGCTGGCCGCCGCGCTTCAGCTGCCGGCGCCGGCATGGTGAATCTGCCGTTGGCGCAGGGCGCCGCCGAGGTCCGGCGTATGCTCGAGTTCTTCCGCCGGATCGCCGACGAGTGGCAAGGCATCCTGCACGCGTACGGAACCCGGTTCCGGCTCGACGCAGGCGAGGTGGAGAAACCCGGCTCGATCACTCCCGGCGGCGCCATCGTGATGCCGCCGCACGGGCAGGGGTGACGCCGCCGATTATGTACTCAACGGCAGACCGTTGGCGCAACCCGCGCTCGCGTGGGACGAGCTGCGGGCGACCAACACGCTGGAGATCGTTCTCCGGTGACGGAAAATGGCGGCGGCTTGGCGCAATTTACCGTGATTCCGGCGGTCGTGGCAGAATGCGTCTCCAAGCGATGTCAATCAAACCGAGACGCTGCCTCAGCAGCGCAGTTGAGTGACGGGGAAGCCCAAATTGAGATTTTCACTGCCGGAACCGTTGTAGGGTCATGCGCCCTGCATGCCCAGGTCTATACCGAGGTGGTTGCCACTGACGCCGAAGACTTGACGCAAGCCGACCGGATGGGGCGTGAACCGCTCAACCCCAGCGTTGTCAAAGGGAAACTTGCCGAGACGGCGTGGCGTTCGGATGCCCCGATGGCGCAGACGGCCATAACGCCCTCGGCAGGCGTGTATCGCGGCAGCTTTCGCCGATGGCTTCAGTTGGCGCTGTCGGCGGTCGCGGCAGGCGTGTTCCGCGGCAGCTCTCGCCGATGGCTTCAGCTGGCGCTACCCGCGGTCGCGGTGGACAAGTTCTGCCTTGCGCGCACGTCGGCGTTGAAAGCTTACTCGCTTGTCGGAAGCAGTTGCAGATGCTTGGCGCCAGCGCGAGGCGTTGCATCTGCCGAGGTGTTCGTGCTTGCGCGCACCTACGCCTCGCCACTCCCCCCGGTCGCCGCTATAGCCATGCAGCTTCGTGTCAGCGCCCGCGCCGACTTCACACCTGTGTCCGTCCCAAGTCGCTCCCGTGTCCAGGCCCAAGTTGCTCCCGTGCTCGAGCCGCGTCAGTGCCCGTGCCGACTTCCCACCTGTGTCCGACCCAAGTTGCTCCGTGTCCAGGCCCAAGTTGTTCCCGTGCCTGAGCCGCGTCCGTGTCCGGTCCTGAACCGCGTCCGTTACTGACCAAAGTCATTCCCGTGCCCGGGCCCGAGCCGCGTCCGTTCCCGGCCCAAGTCGTTCCTGTGCCCGGGCCAGAGCCGCGTCCGTTCCCGCCCCAAGTCGCTCCCGAGCCTGGGACCGAGCCGCGTCAGTTTCCGGACTGACTTCCCGCCACCTATACCTACGCTGACTTCCCGCCTGTACCCATGCCGACATCTCGCCTGTACTCACGTTGACTTTCCGCCCGAAGCCAGAAAACGGATTAACAACACCAGCTCTCCCTTCCTTATTTTCCGCCGCAAATATTTCCGCATATAATTCTCATTTTACGGTAGACCATTCTCGCCACCCGAACCGAAGGGGATAGCCCCGGATCGGTTGACGGCCCAAATCAGTCGTTGCTCGACAGTCAAGCCGAAAGCATTAGGGACGCCCCGTTGATCGGGCGTCCCCGCTTTCATTCTCCGCCACCTGCTCATCCCACCCAGCATCGCCGTCAGTCATTTCACGACTGACCTAACCGACTGTACTCATTCATTCTCCGCTACTTTCACTCCCTTTAGTCTCACCTAATTATACAACCTCCCTGCGCACTCCCCGTTGCTACCAGTCGGAGGTCTTGCTACAATCCCGGTCATTGTGAGGAAACCGGCGAAACCGCTTCGACTTGTGCTCCGTATGCGCTGATGCCCGGAGTGTCCCTCACCACTCGCTCAATCAGTCTCATCCCAGCTGATTTTTTTAGTCACAAATTCTTGTTTTTCATCACAAACTTTTTTTTTTCGTTCCAAAAAGATTTCCGCACATAATTCTCATTTTGTGGTATACTACTCTTGCCCTCCCGAATCGGAGGGGAGATGGTCCGAACTGACGAGGCGATGACCTGAACCGACGGCGCGATCCCGAACGGATGGCGCAATCCCGAACGGATGGGATGGCGT
>JBJEWA010000092.1:0-9290 GCA_051884805.1 Kiritimatiellia bacterium
CGACGAGCGACGCCTTCCCCGCGAGGAGCGGACGGTGCGCGAAGTCAAGCGCCTCCGCCGCATGGATTCCGAAAGCGGCGACCGCCACAAGCGACGCCAGGAGCAGCCGCGCAAGGCGACCGGGAAAGGTGGTTGTCTTCACGATGAAGGCATTATATCAGAAAACTGTCGCAAATGTGTCAATTTTCGCAAAATGCAAAACTCCGCGCACCGTTTCCGCCTGCACATTTTCAGCCATGGAGAACGGGTAGAACACGAAGAATCGGGATACTCCCGAACCCCACATTCAACTCTCTTCTACACGTTCTACATATTCTACACGGGCAAGCAGATTAAATCTTGGGGACTCCAGATGAGGCCCGAAAACATTGGTCGAAACGGGGTCTTTGTCCCCATTTTTGGCGCGAAGGGCCGGGGTGTGCCGCGCGTGAGGAGCGAGGGCTTGCAAGCGTCGGGGAGCCGCCGCACGCAGCCAGTGGCCTCCGCCGAGGCAGGGCCGGCTGAAGCAGGCCGGTTGTCTTCGCCGAGAAGCGCAAGTCCGAGCGACGAGACCAAGCGGCAGCACCCCGGACCGAAGCGCCCGCGTTACCCCGAACCGCGCGCGCCCTCATGCAACCGCTTCGCGGCTCGGGCTTCGCCCTCGGGGTTTCCTCCGAAAGCTGCGCTTTCTCCGGCGCATTTCAGGCTGACAGGCACGGACGGGCACGAGTACACGCACGCGCAACCAACATTACGCACACGCCACTTCGCACGAACGGCCGTGCGTGCCCTTGACGGTGCCGCGATTGAAGAAGAACAGCTCCTTCGGGTCGTAACCCGGCTTGTTGTGGATGTCGACGTGCGCGGCGAAGTCCGGCGCTTCCTTCGGATTCGTCCACCACTCGTAACCGCACCAGCTGCCGGGCTTCGCCAGCAGCAACCGGGCCGTCGGAAAGCAGGAAGGTCCGGACGGCTGGACATAGTCACCGGTCTTGAGCAACAGCGCGGCGGCCTTGTCCCGCTCGGGACCGACGAGCACGGCGACTTCGTGGTCGCACATCGCGAAGGCTGCGGACTGGTAGAAATCAGGATAGCTCCGCCCCGCGACGGTTCGTGTCTTGAAAAGTCCCTCGCGCCTCAGCAGAACGTTCGGCTGGACGGGCGCGGCCGTGACCTCGGTGATCTCGTAATCGCCCATCACCTTCAACTCGCAGCCGCGACGCATCGCGATGTCGGCAAGTCGCTCCAGCTGCCTGCGGAATTCCCTGAGCGCCGCCTTGGCCGCCGACGAGTCGGGGCCGCGCTTCTGCGCGGCATAGTCGAGCGTCGGCAGGTAGAGATAGGCCTCGTCCACATCATGGACGTTCGTCATCTCCTCGAAATACGAAATGCACATCCGCCCGACCTTCGGCGAGGCGAGCGGCCCCCAGTAACGCCACAGGGGGAACTTGCCGCACAGCTTCTCCAGCGTCTGCGCCATGCCCGTCGGCTTGGTGTAGCAGCTCATGACCATGCCGCCGCCGTGCTTGTGGATCGGCGCGGGAGAGACGAGCAGCTCGACGTCTTCCCCGAGCGACTGCTGGAAGAAGAACACCCCCGCTCCCCTGCTCCACACGCGCTCGCCCTTCACCAGCCGGCAGCTCTGCTCCCAGAAAATCGGCTTGCGCAGGTCTTCGGACCAGTAGCCGTTGGCGATCATCCCATGCTCCGCCGGCGCGAGCCCCGTGCGCAGCGTCGCCTGCGCGACGCAGGTGACGGCCGGAAAGACGGAGGGCTGCGGCGCGAAGCGAAGCCCGGCCATCTCGGTCATTCCGTTCCGTTCGATGAGCCCGTAGCCGAGGCCCGCCGCCATCACCGTCAGTTTCTTCATGACGCGCTCACCCCCGGCAGCAAGCGTTTCATCAACCGCAGCACGACGAGCAACCCGGCGCCCGTCAACAGCAAGCTGCGCGTCACGGCGGCTGGCGCAACCACATAGGCGAGCAGCAGGGCGACCAGCTGCAGGTAGACGATGGCGCCGATCAAGAAGCCGACGAACCGCCGCCGCGCCGGATCCGCCTCCTCGCCCGCCGAATATTTCGTCACGCCGGCAACGTATGCCGTCCAGACCAACGCACAGCCGACGAGTCCGCACGCGGGCGCAACCATCGGTTCGCACGACGTCAGAAAACCGGTCGCCATTCCGCCGCACAACACGTTCAGTCCGCGGCACAGTCCCATCGCCAGACTCCATTTCGTGCGGTTGTAGACGACGCACGCGACCGTCAGCGCGAAGGCCGTCACCCACCAGCCCGGCGGCAAGTTCGCCAGCGAACCGACGACGAGCGCCGCAAAGAGACAGAGCCCGCGGGCGATCCGCGCCGCACCGAGCGAAATCGCGCCGGCGGGGATCGGACGCCGGGCGTCATCGGCGGCCGCGCCGACGATGTCGTTGTCGGCCAGGCCGAAAAGGTAGATGAAGACGGAGGCGAGACTGGCGGCGGCCAGCGGGGAGACGCCCGTCGCGAGCGGAGCGGCGTTCGCCCCGCCGCTCAAGAAGGAGGCGGCAGCGACGGCGGCGACGCCGACCAACACGTCCCCCGGCACCGTCGGGAGATTCACCACGCGAAAGAACTTCAGCCACGCGCTCACCGTGCCGCCATTATATCACATCGGGCGCGGATGGCTCAACCGCTCGGCCAGGGAGGTGCGGCGCTCGCGGACCGTGTTCGTCCGGATGGCCTGGTCGATCGCGTAGGGAACGCCCATCAGCAGCACGAGCCGGCGTCCGCGCGTAATCGCCGTATAGAGGAGATTCCGCTGCAGCATCACGTAATGCTGCGAGTGCACGATGACGATGGCCGCCGGATATTCGCTGCCCTGCGACTTGTGGATCGTCATCGCATAGGCGAGCACCAGCTCGTCCAGATCGCCGCCGTCGTACTTCACCGGCCGCCCGTCGAAGCTGACGACCAGCGAGCGCTCCTCGGCCGAGACCGCCCGCACGAAGCCGATGTCGCCGTTGTAGACGTCCTTGTCGTAGTCGTTCCTGAGCTGCATCACCCGGTCGCCGACGCGAAACGTCGTGCCGCCGCGAACAATCGCGTCGCCGGACGGATTCAGGGCCCGCTGCAGCTCCGCGTTGAGGTTGTCGGAGCCCAGCACGTTCTTCCGCATCGGCACGAGAACCTGCACGTCGGTCAGGGGGTCCATGCCGAATTTCCGCGGAATGCGCGTCGTCATGAACTCGATCGCACGCTTCACGCACGTCTCCGGATCCTCGCAGCGCATGAAATAGAAGTCGGAGTCTCCCGACCGGATCTCCAGCGGCTCGCCGGCGTTCACGTGATGGGCGTTCGTGACGATCAGCCCCGACTTGTCCTGGCGAAAGATGAAGTCGAGGCGCGTCGCCGGCACGACCCCGGACCGGATGAGGTCGCCGAGCACGCTGCCGGCGCCGACGGACGGCAGCTGGTCCGTATCGCCCACCCAGACGACGACGGCGGTTTCGGGCAGGGCGGAGAGCAGATTGTCCGCCAGCTTCACATCGATCATCGACGTCTCGTCGAAGACGAAGACATCCCCCTCCAGTCGGTTCTCCGCATCGTGGGTGAAGCGGTTCGTCACCGGATTCCACCTGAGCAGCCGGTGAATCGTCTGCGCCGGTGCGCCGACCGACTCGGACATCCGCTTCGCCGCGCGCCCGGTCGGCGCCGCGAGCACGACGTCCAGCTCCTTCTGCCCGCAGATCTCGACCAGCGCCCGGATGATCGTCGTCTTGCCGACGCCCGGTCCGCCGGTGATGATCGAGAACTTGGACGCGAGCGAGCGCTCCAGCGCCTGGCGCTGCTTCGGCGCCAGTTCGAACCCGGCCCGCGCCTGCCACCAGTCGATGGCCCGCTCGGCATCGAATGCCGCGAACCGGCGCGGCGTGTCCAGAATCGCCCGCACGTGCCGCGCCACGTCCCGTTCGGAATAGTACAGCGACCGGAGGTAGACCCGGCGCGGCGACGGCGCGGCTTCGGCCGCCGCGGTCGCCGCGGCGCCGGAACCGGACTCGACGACAATGCGGCCCTCGTTCCGCTCGGCCGTCAGCGCCTCGCCCAGGATCTCGACCGAAATGCCCGTCAGCTCGCTCGCATGCAGCAGCAGGTCATGCTCGTACGTCCAGCAGTGGCCGCCGTCCTCGGCCTCCTTCTCGAGCGCATAGGCGATCGACGCCCGCGCACGCAGCGGCGAGTCCTTCGGGATGCCGACGGACAGCGCAATGCGGTCGGCCGTCGCGAACCCGATTCCCCAGATGTCGCGGCAGAGCTTGTAGGGGTCGGCCTTGACGATGGCGATCGCATCCGGCCCGTACTTGCGGACGATCTTCGTCATCTGGACGACGGAAATCCCGTAGGTCTGGCCGAAGATCAGGTTTTCGCGCATCGTTTCGTTCCGCAGCCAGCTCTCGCGGATCTGGCGGATCTTCGCCGCGCCCAGCTTCGGCACTTCCCGCAGACGCCCCGACTGGTGCGAGAGGACGTGCATCGTCTCCTCGCCGAACGTCTCGACGATGCGTTTGGCGAGCACCTTGCCGACGCCCTTGATCAGCCCCGAGGCGAGATAGCGCTCGATGCCCTTGAGCGAGCGCGGCGCGATGCACGTCAGCGTATCGGCCTTGAACTGGCGGCCGTGCACCTTGTCCGTCACCCACTGGCCTTCGGCCCGGACGTCCTCGCCCTCCCAGACGGCCTGCGCCTTGCCGACGACGGTGATCTCCGGGCTGCTCGCCAGTTCGAACTCGGAGGGGATCTCGACGTGCAGGACCGTGTAGCCGTTCGCGTCGTTGTGAAACACGACGGAGCGAATCGTCCCCTCGACGACCTCCCTACCGGAGCATTTTCCCGATTCGTTCAACGGCGACCCTTATCTTTTCGAGCGACGTGGCGTAGGACATCCGGACAAAGCCCGCGCCGCAGGCGCCGAAAGCGGAACCGGGCACGCAGGCGACGCCGAACTCCTTCAGGAGCTTGAGCGCGAACTCCTCGTCGGACAGCCCCGTCGAGCGGACGTCCGGGAAGACGTAGAACGCGCCCTTCGGCAGCGCGGTCTTCAGCCCCATCGCGTTCAGGGCCGGCACCAGGTAGTCCCGGCGCTTCCGATACTCGTGGCGCATGTGCTCGACATCGGCGTCGCCGTGATCCATCGCCTCGACGCCGGCGGCCTGCGACAGCGTCGGCGCGGACATGATGCCGTACTGGTGAATCTTCATCATCGCGTCAACGACGTCGACGGGCCCGCAGGCGTAGCCGAGCCGGTAGCCGGTCATCGCCCACGACTTCGAGAAGCCGTTGAGCAGGACGACGCGGTCGCGGAACTCGGGGAAGGAGGAGAAGGAGAGCAGCGGCGCGGCGGGAGACGCGGCGGCCGCCTCGTCCGCCTCATAATTCAGCTCGGAATAGACCTCGTCCGCCAGGACGATCAGGTCGTGCCGCGCCGCAAAGCGCAGGATCGCCAGCACGTCCTCGCGCGCCAGCGTCGCGCCCGTCGGATTGCACGGGAAATTGAGCAGCATCGCCTTCGTCCTCGGCGTCACCTTCCGCTCCAGCGCCTCGACCGTCACCCGGAACCCGTCTTCGACGCGGGTCTCGACGCACACCGGGACGGCGTGCGCGAGCCGGATCGTCGGCGCATAGGAGACGAAGCACGGCTCGTGGTACAGCACCTCGTCGCCCGGCGAACAGAGCGCGCGGATCGCCAGGTCGATCGCCTCGGAGACGCCGACCGTGACGAGAATCTCCCGCTCCCAGTCGAAGGTCGCGGCGAAGCGGCGGTCGAGATAGCGGGCGATTGCCTGGCGGAGGGCGGGCGTGCCGAGGTTGGAGGTGTAGTGCGTGCCGCCGTCCTCAAGGCAGGTGACGGCCGCCCGGGAAATGTGCCAGGGCGTGTCGAAGTCGGGCTCGCCGACGCCGAGGGACACGATGCCCTTCGACTGGGCGACGATGTCGAAGAACTTCCTGATGCCGCTCTTCGGCAGTTCCGCGACGTGCGGCGCGACTCTGCTGCGTCTCTCCACCTGGCCGTGCGTCCCTCAGTCGCCCAAAAGCTCGTCCGCCAGCTGCGCCAGCTGCGCTTCCGACTCCGCGTTCAACGCGCCGCGAACCGTGACGACGGTGACGCAGAACCTGAGGTCCTTCGACTTCGCGAGCATATCCCGCATGACCTTCGCCGCCGTCGGCGCCCATGAGCCGTTCTCGATGAAGCCGACCGTGCGCTGCTGGTAGTTGCGCTCGGTCAGGTGGTCGATGAAATGGCGCATCCACGGGAAGATGTCGCCGTTGTACGTCGTCGTCGCCAGGACGAGCTTGCCGTAGCGGAAGGCGTCCTCGACCGCCTCCGGCTGGTCGTCTCGCGCCAGGTCGCTCACCGCGACCTTGGGGCAGCCCCTCGCCTTCAGCAGTTCCGCCAGCCGGAGCGCCGCCGCCTTCGTATGGCCGTAGACGGAGGTGTAGGCGATGCAGACGCCGGGCGACTCGACCGCATAGGACGACCACGTGTCGTACTGCTTCACGGCGTGCGCGATCATCTCCGGCGTGTCGAGGATCGGACCGTGCAGCGGCAGGATCTTGCGGATCTCCAGCCCGGCCGCCTTCTTGAGCAGCGCCTGGGTCTGGGGACCGTACTTGCCGACGATGCCGATGTAGTAGCGGCGCGCCTCGCAGTCCCAGCCCTCGGGATCCTCGACGTCGTTCGCGCCGAACTTGCCGAACCCGTCCGCCGAGAAGAGGATCTTGTCCGTCGTGTCATAAGTGACGATCACTTCCGGCCAATGCACCATCGGGGCGGCGACGAAGGCGAAGACGTGCCGGCCGGACGACAGCGTGTCGCCCTCCTTCACGACGAGCCGGCGGTTCGCGAAGTCGTCGCCGAAATAGCCCTTCATCATCGTGAACGCCTGCGCGCTCGCGACGATCGTCGCCTGCGGATACGCGGCGGCGAACTTCGCGACGTTGGCGGAGTGGTCCGGCTCCATGTGCTGGACGACCAGGTAGTCGACGGGTGCATCGCCGATTTCCGCCCGGATGTTCCGCAGCCACTCGTCGCCGAAGTTCTCATCAACCGTGTCGAAGACGACGGTCTTCTCGTCCTTGACGAGATAGGAGTTGTAGGCCATGCCGTTCGGCACTACGTACTGGCCCTCGAACAGGTCGACGTCATGGTCGTTGACACCGACGTACTTGATATCGTCTGCAATCTTGATTTCCATGGTTCGCATATTATACCACAAGGCCCGACGCGCTTCACCCGGACATTCTCCGCCGGCGATTCGCCCCCGGCGGCGACCGGAGGGGCGGCGCCCCCTCGAAACTAAAACCGAATCCAATGGCGCTCGGAACCACCGTCGACGGAAAGCGTCAACACCCCGTCCCGGACGCTCCAACCGGGACGACGGCAGCGCAGTTGCCCCCTCGGATACACAGCGTTCTGCGAACCGATTGCTTATCTGTGGTATAATACGGCCAAAACAAAGGAGCGACAAATAACGATCAACTGAAACTTCCATAGCCCGACCCGTGGTCGCGCGGCCTCGACGAGGCCTGTACGCTGCGGCAAGGGCGCGTCGCGGGACGGCTAATCTCGCGACAAAGACAATTTAACGTAGCATCGAAGCTACGTGCTGTTCAGGAAAATACGACCAATATTAACCATAGGAACGGCATGTATGTGGAGATGCGCCCGTTTGGGCGCATTTTCTCTGTAGTGCATTCCTATGGGCCTTTGGTCGGGCTTTCCTGAGTGCATGAGAAAATGCGCTCTTTTTCATGCATCGAAATCCCTCGGCGGTTGGCGTGGGCGCAAAGAAAGGACCGAGAGCATGGAAAAGAGCCGTGTCATACCTAACGCACGATTTGACCGCCGGACGTTCTGCTGCGGCATTCTGGCTTCACTGGCCGTTCCGTACTCTTGCTTCGGAAAGTCGGGCGGAGTGAATGCAAAACCGTTTGTGAAATGGGCCGGAGGTAAGGGCCAGTTGCTGGAGCAGTTGTTCGCATTGTTGCCGAAAGACCTTTCGGAGCGAAAGCATCTGGTCTACGCAGAACCATTTGTCGGCGGCGGGGCCATGCTGTTTTTCATGCTGTCGAGGTTCCAGAACATTGAAAGCGCGGTTGTCGCCGATGTGAATCGTGACCTCATCACGGCTTACCGGACAGTTCGCAATCAGCCGAATGAATTGATCTCCGCATTGGAAGAAATGCAGAATGAGTTTTACGGGAAAGCTACGGAAGACGCACGAAAAGAATACTTCCTCGAGAAGCGCGAGCAGTACAATCACCACGACAACGGAGATGTCGAGACGGCGGCTTTGTTCATCTTCCTGAATCGCACGTGTTTCAATGGGTTGTATCGCGTTAACGCCAAGGGCCTTTACAATGTCCCGTTCGGGAAAGCGACACGTCCGCTGATTTGTGACGCAGATGCTATTCGTGCGGACAGCGCCTTGCTGCAAAAGGTCGAGATATTGAACTGTGATTTCGAAGGTGTCGAAAAGCGCGTTGGCGGCAGGGCTTTCTACTATTTCGATCCGCCATATCGTCCGTTGACCACGACGGCAGGCTTCACGGCTTATTCCAAAGACGGTTTTGGCGACGACCAGCAGCGCCGGTTGGCTGCATTCTGCCGACGTTTAGACGCATCGGGATGCCAATGGCTGCTTTCGAATTCCGATCCACACAACGCAGATCCAAGGGATATGTTTTTTGAGGAATTGTTCAAGGGGTTTGATATTAATCGTGTGTCGGCCAACCGCATGATCAATTCCAAATCGGACGGGCGCGGGAAAATAACCGAGTTGGCCATTCGCAACTACAAGGAGAAATGAAATGCGAAACTTCGAGGACTGGATGTCGCAGTTTCGAGACAGTATCTCCGGCTATGGATACTACATTGATTTTAGGAAGGTCGTGGCCAATGCCGAACGATGCAGGGCTGAATTGCATCTTTTGAATGCGCTCATTGGACAGCCGAATATCGAGGAGCAGTTTCGTTTGATGTTGACGAAATACCCGTCCGTGATTGCCGCTATCCCGATTCTATTGGCCGTTCGTGAGAATGAAATCTATGCCAACGATGGAGAGACGGGCGGTCGCTACTATTTCGACCGGGTGCGGCACAGCGTGGACGAGTATTGCGTATTCATGCGGAAAACCGGATTGTTTGACGTCATCTCAAGGCATCTTGTCAACAACCTCTACGACTATGTTCTGGGTGTCGAGACCGGTTTGGATTCCAATGGACGAAAAAATCGCGGTGGACATCAAATGGAGGATCTTGTCGAGTCATATCTT
>JBJEWA010000093.1:0-9191 GCA_051884805.1 Kiritimatiellia bacterium
CTTCTCCTCTTCGCGCTTCATCCGCGTCCACTCGCCTAGCACCTGCGACAGCGAAGCGTCACGATAAAGGATTTTGATGCGCTTGAGGATCTCTTCATCGTCCAGCTCCTCGGGCTCGGGAACATAGATGAATATGTGGAAATGATTCGACATGATTGCATACGCGAGAACGAGCACACCGCTGAATTCCTCAACCCGACGCAGAAGCTCGACCGCGCGCGCCTTCTCCTCGTCATCCAGAAAGAAGGCCTGATGTGCCAATCTGCTAATCAGATGGTAACACCTACAATGCTCAATCACTCTCGCCTTTCTCATGGGAAAGAGTATATCACAAGAGGCTTAGTGTATCAATGGTACTGTATAGATAAACTCTGACCCTTTTCTTCCTACCTACAATGCTCAATCACTCTCGCCTTTCTCATGGGAAAGAGTATATCACAAGAGGCTTAGTGTATCAATGGTACTGTATATATAAACTCTGACCCTTTTCTGACACTTTTCTGACCTGCACGGCGCGGCAGAATCCGCGCCGCTATTCCACCAGTCTGATTACCACGGGCCCCAAAAGGCCCGACGGCAGAAGCGCGTCATCCCGGGTCCAATGCTTCCACGTGGCAAAAGTGTGCTTGCCGCTTGGGCTTTGCCGGCCCTCAAGGATGAACTGCGGCCAACCATTCAGACGGCGTTCCATGAGCGGTTTGCCGGGTTCGAAGGTGCAATCTTCCGCTTTGAAGTCGTCGCCGATGATGCGATTGGGCCAGAGATTGGTGACGCGCACGACCAGCTCAAGCGTTGGGGAAGAGGCCGCAAGTTCGGTAATGTCCAACCGGAAGGGAGGTTTCCATAGCGTATCGAACCGCTTGCCGTTGATCATGACATCGGCGAACTCCCTGACGTCGCCGAGATCGAGAACAAGCCGGACGCCTTGGGGAAACGTCTCCACCCCGATTGTCTTTTTATAGACGGCAGTTCCCGAAAAATATTTCATATCCGCATCGGGCAGCGCCGTCCAATCCTTCAGGCCGTCCAGTTCAATCGCCTTTACCGTCTTCCCGCCTGAATACCAGTCCACCGGGAACTCCAGATTCCAGGGACCCGCGATTTTCCTGGTCGCGACTTGACGTCCGGGCAGATCAAGCAAGAAATCCGGTTCGGGAATCTGCAGAATGCCGCGCTCCCGGACGCATGCGACGCGCTCTTCGCCATCGAGCAGATAGGTGACGCGAAGGCTTTTCACGCGATTAAGGGCCGGATCCGCAATCTTGAAGCTGTCGTGATGAATCCGGTCATAGAAAAGGCGCCCGTCTTTGACCAGACCCGCGAGCTTGTCGGTCACATCTTTGGGCGGAAGCGCCGCATCGTCGAAAACTCCGTATTCTGCACGAAGCACTTTGAACGCGCCCGAAAACACCTCATCGGATTTCCGGCCGGGCGGCAGGGCTTCCGGCAGTTCGTCACCTTTTGCGGCCTTCCCGAACATCACGAACCAGGACCCGCACGGTCCGAAAGTCATGGGGATCACGGTGACGCCGTTCTGGACCGCAAACGGGACCTTGACGATCTCACCGGTTTCCGGATTCCAAAGTTCCGGAACCCGACCCGCTTGGCGGAATCTCAGCGTAACGCGGCGCGGCTTCTTGTCGGCAGAAGCGACGAAATACCAATCCGCCCGATCGTTGCGGCGGTGTATCCAGTTTATCTTGCCCCCCTGCTCGTCCCAGGCGACATCTGGCGTCCGAGTCGCAAGGCGATCCTTTGCCTGCTCGAAAGAAAGGATGTCGGCCCCCGCCTCGCGCAGCCGCTCCACCAGTGCGGCAGACGTCGGCAAAAGCTCGAATTCCTTTTCCGGCAATATGACGGTCCGGTATTTCTGCCCCGAGGGCAATACAAGCGCGCCGCCTTCCACGCGCATTGCCGCCAATGACGTGTCGGAGATGAAATCGTAGGCGAAACCCGGCGGGACCGGCTCCGGCATTTTATGGGGATTGCGCCCCCAATTGATGTAAAGGTAGCCGGTTGGGCAATACCAGGCGACATCGGCCGCAAACTCGCCTTCCTGCAGAAGGAATTGGCAGCGCTGCTGATATTTGAGCCAAGGTTTTGCCTGCTTCCACCATGTCTGCGTGCGGTCGAAATGGACGCCGAACGGTCCCATTGTCATACCGGGAAGCCGCGCGGGGCTTGTCCATGGCTGATGCGCGAAGCGATGGTAGATGATGCGGTTCAGGCCTTCCGAATAAACCCAATCGCACTTTGCTTTCATGCTCCAAGGCGTATTCTGCCAGCGACCCTCGCGAGCGTTGGTGGTGAAAGACTCCGCCGCGACGATCTTCCGTCCCTTGGCATGTGCAATCGAGGCGGCCTGCCGCACCCAATGCGGACTGTTGATCTTGGCCCAGAATTCGGCAGTGGGAATATCGGCCTGTTCGCCGTACAACAAGTCGTCTGCCGGAATCTCCCCATACGGTTCAATCGCCAGCTGAAGGCCGCACGCATGGGCCAGGCGGCGCATTTCTCCGGCATAGTTGCTGACGAAAGCGTCCGTCACGGCGAGCCTGAAATCACGGTAGAACGCCTCCGTGGCTTCCACGGAATCCACCACGTTGCCGCAAAGCGCGGGGAGCCAAGAGACGATGTCATAGCCGGCGTGCCTGGCAAACATCCGCTCGAAACCATGAGTCCAGTTCTGGCTGCCGGATTCATAGCTGTCATTGAGAACGGTTCTGAGCGATCCGTTGGGCCCTGCCAGTTCCGGACCAAGGGCCTTGACGGTCTTTTCCACATAATTCGCCCAGTGGATGCGCAAGGCCTCCTTTGAAAGCTTGTCGCATTCGAGACCCTTGCCAAGCCGCGTTCCGGTTCCATTCGACTGGCCGAGCGCGCGATAGCCAACGCGAAGAATCGTCCAATCGCCGCCGGGCAACTCGCATTCAAGTCTCCCATCCCTGAAATCGCCGATCAGATTGCGGATGTCCTTCCTGCGGACGATGGCATCCTCCGGCGCGACTCGACCATCCTTTTCGATATACTTTCTGCCGCGATTCGAAAAACACTTGAAATCCCAATCTTTCAATGTGAACTCGCCCTTTGGCGTCGGGAAGGCGACAATGGCGATGTCTCCGTAGAAACCGACCGGATCTTCAGGCTGCGGCAATTCCACCGCGATCTTGCCGCCTTTCACGACCGTCGAGGTAAAACAAACCCTCTTCATCGCGTGATACGGCGTGTTCCAAGGTCCGCCGGAATTTGCCCAGCCCGAGCAATTGGCGATTCCCAACTCCAAACCGAGGCGCTTTGCTTCCTGCGCGGCGAACCTGACCGTCTCGTACCATTGCGGCGTGTTGAAGTCAAGCGTTCCCTCCGGAACTCCCCAACGCGTCCCGAGACCCGCGTCGAAAAGGATTGCGCCCCCAATGCCGACTTCCGCCATGGCCTCAAGATCGGCCGTGATCCCTTCACGCGTCACATTGCCCGCCATCCAGTGCCACCAGACCTGAGGTTTCGCGGCAGATGGCGGCTCGCGAAACCCTTCCTCAAGCTCCATCCCATGGATGGGGAAAGCGGCAAAGGCGCCCAATGCGACTGCCAAGAGCCTTTCTTTCTTCATGTACCACGCACTCCTTCAATCTGCATGATTGCGAGAAAAAGGGTCTGACCTTATTGATACCCTTTTCTCTTCTTTGGTCAGCGCGTCCGCGTGAAGGCATGGACGCCCGATCCGACCTGCTTCGGCTGTTCACCCGGCAGAAGAATCGTCGCCGTCGTGTTCGGCGGGACCGTGAACGTGTACGACACCGTTGCGCCGTCGCGCGTCCAGGAGGAGACGATTTCGCCGTTCGGGCCATCGACCGAGGCCCGCGCCCAGGTCAGCGCGTCGATGGGCTGCGGCGCAAGGACGATGTCGCCGAACGCCTGCTTCTTCACGAGCGGCACCGCGCTGGTGGAGCCCGCGATTTCGGCGGGACGAATGCCCGCAAGGTACTGGTAGGCCCAGCCGACGAAGTCGCCGAACATGATGTGGTTGCGCGAGGAGCCGTCGCCCCAGTCCTCCCAGAGCGTCGTGCCCCCCTTCTGGATCCACTCGACCGGCGAGGGCTTCGTCGGATTCGTGACGATCCTGAACGCGAGATCCGTGCGGCCGATGCGGCTCAACACGCGGAAGAGCTGCTTCGAGCCCAGCAGACCCACGTCGATGTGACCATCCGTCCGTTCGACGGCGGCGACGAGCTTCGCCGCGACCTTCGGCGCTTCGGACGCCTCCACGACGCCGTACGCGAGCGGGAACGCCTGGGCCGACTGGTAGCCATTGTCGTACACGCCCTCGCCCTTGTAGAACTTTGCGTTGATGCCTGCGCGCGTCTTCGCGGCCCCGGCGTTGAGTTTCGCCGCCTCATCCCCGAGCCCCTTCAGCGTCGCCATCTCGGCGGCGATGCGCTGCGCCTGGTAGTAGTAGCAGGAGCTGGTGAACTCGGTGGAGGGCATATGCGCCCGGTTGACGGGCACCCAGTCCCCGAGTCCGTGCTTCACGAGGCCGTTCGCATCCGCCTTCGTCGCCGTGTAGGCGAGGTACTTCACCAGCGCGGGATAGACCTCGTCGAGGATGCGGCGGTCGCCGCGGTACGTCCAGAGGTTCCACGCGACCACGGGCAAGGCGCTGTCCCAGGCGGGGCCGTTGCCCCAGTGGTAGCCCCAGCCGGAGGACGGCACGATGCCGGGAATGTTGCCGTTGTCGAGCTGCGAATCCATGATGTCGCGCAGCCACTTCTCGTAGGCCGCCGTGTTCTCGAAGAGATACTGGGCGAGTTCGCTCGCGATGGAGGCGTCGCCCGTCCAGCCGTTCTTCTCGCGGTGCGGACAATCCGTGGGAACGCCGTCCACGAAGTTGCCGCGATAGGCCTTCTCGCCCATCTCCATCAGTTTGTTGAAGGTCGTGTCGGAACACGCGAAGGAACCGATCGTCGGGAACGCGGTGTGGACGACGCACGCGACCACGTCCTCCGCCCGAGGCGCCTGGGCGAGTCCCTTCACGACCACATAGCGGAACCCGTGGTAGACGAAGCGGGGCTCGTACGTCTCGACGGCCGCCCCGGAACAGACCACGCGGTCCGTCTGGAACGCCGCGTCGACGGCGCACGCGCGATGCGAGGCGGTGTAGCGGAAGTGGGCGTCCACCTTGCGCCGTTCACCGCCCTTCTGCGCGGAGCCCAGCGTGTTCGAGAACTTGAAGTCGCTGAGGCCGTCGTTGACGGAGGGGGCGGCCGGGGAGAAATCGTCGTTCACGCGCTCGTCGTAGCGGATCGACACCACATCGCCCTTCTTCTGCCCCCGCAGCGCGAGGCGGATCCAGCCCGCGAGATTCTCGCCCGCGTCAATCACGTATGTGCCGTTTCCGAGATCGTGGATGCTCTTCGCCGGGAACGTGCGCATCACCTGGGCGCCGGGCTGCGCTTCGCACACGAGGCGCGTGCAGGGGGCGGGAACCTCCTCGGCCATCACCCTGTTCTGCTCCAGATCGGGCATCCGCGGATTCCAGGCGCCGACGACCTCGCCCTCGAAGATGTCGTCGTGTCCGAGCGGACTCTTCACCTGGCGCCATGTCCTGTCCGTCGCGACGACCTCCCGCGTGCCGTCCGCATAGGAGAGCTCAAGCTGCGCGAGGCAGCGCGGGAAGTTGCGCCACGGGGCCGTCTCGAAGTTCCAGGTCGCGACCGCGCGCATATCGTACCAGCCGTGTCCCACGAGGATCTTCAGCTCGTTGTCGCCCGGCTTGATCCTCCCGTCGAGGCGGTAGGACGAATAGAGCACACGATGGTCGAACGCGGTCGGGGAGGGGTCCAGCACCTTCTCGCCGATCTTCGCGCCGTTGAGGGAGGCCTCGTAGAAGCCGACGCCCGTCACGTGGAGGACGGCGGAGGCGACGGGCTTCCTCACGGTGAAGGTCTTCGCAAACGCCGGGGAGGCGCTCTCGGCGCGCAGGACCATGTCCTTGCCCCAGGCGGGTGCGCGCACCGGGCCCAGCGCGGAGACGGCGCCATTGGGCGAGGACCAGTTCTGTGCGTCCGTGACGAGCGTCCTGCCGTCCGGCAGAATGATCTTCGCGAGAAACGCGCGGGCGTCCTTCGGCGCATGGAGACGGATTGGGTCGACGGGGTCGCCGCCCGTGCGGGGCTTGTCGGCGAAGAGGCGGACCACGATTTTGTTCTCTCCCTTCACCAGCCACGGCGTCATGTCGCGGAAGCGGAGGTAGCGCCAGTCGTGGACATGGCCGCTCCACTTGTTGAACAATTTCCCGTTGACGTCGATTTCGTGCTGGGAGACGCCGGCATGAACCATCTCGACGAACGCACCCGGTCGGACGCCGTCGAAGTTGAAGGTGCAGGTGAGCGTGGCGACGCCCTGTGCGTCCGCCGGCGCGGTGATCCACTGCGCGGCGCCGAAATCCTCGTCGGGACGCGTGCAGGCGGCGGGACCGATCCACTTCGCCGTCCAGTCCGCAGGCTTCATCACGCCCATCGTCCACTCGGCCGGCTCGCTCCAGGCGCTCCCCTCGCCGGAGGTGCGCCAGGTCTTCACCTTCCAGAAGGCGCGCTGCGAGCTGGCCAGGGGCGCGCCGCGGTATTCGACGCCCACGTTCCGCCCGCTTTCGACCTTGCCGGAGTCCCAGAGATCCCCCTCGTCGCGATCCAGCCGCGCGCGGCTGGACGCGACGAGGACGCGATAGGCGGCCTGCACCACGTCCGTCTCGCCGCGGCCCGGTCCCTGACCCAGTTTCCAGCCCAGCCGGGGCGCGGCGGCGTCGATGCCGCACGGATTCTCCCGGTACTCGGCGGTCAGGCAGCGGGGACGGTCCGACCCACGGGAATCGATTGCCGCCCGGCAGTCGACGGACACCAGGACGGACGCGAGGACAACGAGGACAACGAGGAGAAATTGAGTCTTCATATGAGAGAGTATACCAAAATGCCGCCCGTGCGGGCTGGGAGAAAAGGGTCTGACCTTATTGAGGCTGACGACGCCGGCCCGTCCCCGGGGCGCCCGCTCACTTCGAGCCGAGGGAGATGGCGACGAAGCCGGCGACCATGATCAGCGTCCCGAGCGCCAGGCAGCCGCGCGTCCTCGCGCCGGTGCCCCGCCATTCGCCCAGCAGGACGCCGATGGCCGTCGAGAAGAGAATCGTCGAGGCCATCATGACCGCGAACGAGATGTACTTGAGCTCGCCCATCAGCGGCTCGCCCGCCTTGGTGCAGACGAACTGCAGCACCCAGAGGACGCCGACGGACGCGCAGAGCGCGAGATTGCGCAGCGAGGGCCGGGCGTAGTCGCCGAACGTCCCGTTCTTGCAATGCTGCAGGACGCACCAGAGCGCCTGGACGACGAAGCCGCCCCACAGGACGACCATGATGACGGGCATGCCGCGCCAGCAGGCCTGCGCACCGGCGGCGACCGCCGCCGCTTCGATGCAGCCCGCGCCCTGCAGGCCGAAGTTCATGCCGCCCGAGAAGACGCCGGCGATCAGCGCCGTCAGCAGGCCCTTGGCGAAATTGAACTCCGGAACGGCCTTGCGCTGTTCCTCCAGTGGCATCTCGCGCTCCTTGAGCCGCCCCGCAAGGCCCACGAACACGATGCCGACGAGCGAGAGAATCACGCCGCCGAGGACGACGACCGCGCCCGCGTCCTTGACGAGATCGGCCGCATGACCCGTGAAGACCGGCGGCAGCAGGGTGCCGGTCGCCGCGCAGAGTCCGCAGCCGATCGCCAGCCCGAGGCCGAGGCCGAGATAGCGGACCATCAGCCCCCAGGCGAGCGCGCCGACGCCCCACATCATGCCGAAGCCGGCGCAACGCGCCAGCACGGACATCGGCGCCGACATCACGACCTGCCAGAAGTCCGGCACGGTGAAATAGCAGATGACGGGCGGACAGACGATCAGTCCGGTCAGCACGTACACGAACCACCAGGTCTCGTAGGCCCAGCCCCGCACTCCCCGCGCGGGCAGCAGAAACGTTGCGCCGGCCAAACCGCCGCAACCGAAGATCAGCATTCCCAACAAGGCGTTCACCAGTTCCCCCTTTCCTTATGTGTTTCCCAACTACTGTCCGCAGGCCGTGCGGCATCAGCGCCGGAAAGTCGATGGCATCGCCCGAAGCCGCATTTCGAGCACCCGGGCGAGCCGCTCATGCCCGATGGTGGAAGGATGCAGCCGGTCGCGGACCGGATTGGCCACATAGGCGTCGTACTCGGGCAGCGTCGGCAGGATTCCGCATTCCGCGTAGAGGTCGATGACCGGCACGCTCCAGATCGCCCCCGCCCTGCGGACGGCCTGCACATAGTCGTCGATGTAGCGCTCGCAGGTGTTGGCGTGCGCCTCGTCCGGCTGCACGTTCGATGCGCCGAACTGCGCAAAACCGCGGTGAATCGGCGTCAGCAAGACGACCTGCGCCTGCGGGAACGCCGTCTTGACCTTCCCGAGCGCCGCGTTCAGCCGCCCGCAGAACGTACCGTCGCCGGTCAGCAGCGTCCGCTGGCGCAGCGTATTCGTGGCCGCGTTCTTGCGCACGGCGACCTCGGCCTCGGAAAAGAACGCGCCCAGAGGCACGTTGGCGTTGTAGTCGTTGGAACCGGCGAAGATGAAGACGGCGTCGACGTCGTCGCCCAGCTCCGCCTTCGCCTGCTCGACCTGCTTGGGAATGTCGCTCATCTGATTGCCGTTGAGGCCGTAGACGAACGCGCGGATGCCCATGCGCTCCGCAAGAAAGCCCCAGTAGTTCGTCGCGCAGCCGATGTGCCGCCGGTCGGTGATCGAGTCGCCGAGAAACGCCACGCGGGCGCCGTTCCAGTCGCGATAGTCGGCCGCCAGCCCCGTGCCTGCGGACAGGGCCAGCGCCACCAGCGCCAGCCACCTCCGCGCCCCAGTCCGTTTGCCCGACCCCGTCCGTGTCCTGCTCATGTCTTCATTCCTCCCGTTGTTGCGATTGTTGTCTGTTTCCTCCATCCCTTCGCGCACCTCGGAGACGACCCGGCAATTATACCAAACTTCGGCGAGACCGTCCGGCCGGTCCGCGCGGCCTTATGCCGCCAGTCGCGGCTCGGCAAGGTCTGGCGGTGACCCGGTTTCCTCCCGGCGTGGCTGTTACCGCGCCCCGCAGCGAGGGCGCTGCGGGTACTTTGCTGGCCAGCGCAACGGGCGCTGC
>JBJEWA010000094.1:0-9068 GCA_051884805.1 Kiritimatiellia bacterium
CCGCCCGTTGCGCTGGCCAGCAGAGTACCCGCAGCGCCCTCGCTGCGGGGCGTGGTAACAGCCCCGCCGGGTACTATCGGCTCGACTTGGGCTGGCGCTGCGTCGATTCGCGCACGACGAGTTCCGCCGACAGGTAGCATTCGCGCGGCGGCAGGCCGGGCGAAGCGAGGCGCGTGCGCAGCAAGTCATAGGCCAGCTGGGCGATGTCCTCGCAGGGAATGCGAATCGTGGTGAGCGACGGCCCGATGGTGGCGGCATACGCCATGTCGTTGAAGCCCGCCACGGCCAAGTCGTCCGGCACGCGCAGGCCGAGGTTGCGCAGCGAGACCAGCAGGTGCGCGGCCTGGTTATCGTTCCGGCAAATGATGGCGTCGATGGTGGGATGGCTCGTCAGGACCCGGCGGACGGCCTTGGCGTCGGCCGGGTTCAGTTCGAGGCCGGTCACGCGCACGCCGGCGTCGAGGCCCACGCTGCGGATGCCCTCGAAGCGGTTGCGCACGCTGAAGTCGCTGTACTCCCGGTGGACGAAGCCGATGTGGTGTACGCCGCGTTCCACCAAGTGACGCGCCAGGCGGCGTCCGGCATCGAAGTTGTTGATGCCCACGAGGTCGCAGGCGCTCCGGTCGGGCGACGGCACGATGTCCGAGTCGAGCAACACGACGGGAATGCTGGCCGCGCCGAGGATGGACAGGATTTCGCGGTTGACGCGCTCGGCCTCGCGCAGATGCTCGACCGGCTGGAAGAAGACGCCCAACACCCGCTCGGATACGAACCGGTGCGCCAGGGCGACGGCCTGTTTGGCCCGGGCGCACGGGTCGTCCGCCGCGACGTCGCTCAGGAGAAATTTCAGTCCGTCCTGCTGGACGAGCCGCGCGAGCGTCTGGCAGATCGGCGGAAAGATCTCGGCGTAGCAGAGGCCGGGGGAGATGAGGCCCAGCGTCCCGCCGAGCATCCTGGCCATCTGGGTCACGAACAGCCCCTTGCCGGGCCGACCAACCAGCAGGCCCCGGCGCTTGAGTTCGTCGATTGCGCGCAGCACGGTCATGCGCGAGACGGAGAAGCGCCGCATCAGCTGCGACAGGCTCGGACACCGGGAGCCGACGTCATACCGACCCTGCCGGATGTCATTCGCGAGTTCCTCGACAATCCGGCCGTAACTGCTGGCAGCTGGCTTCATGTCCGTTTCCATGTCCGTCATTGCGGCAGGCGCACCGTCAGCGCCCAGAGCTCGTAATCGACCGCCGTCGGCTTCGCCGTCAGCGTCAGCGAGACGATTTCCCGCTCCGGATGCGGGTTGACCCACTCGTGCGAATAGGCCGTGACGCCGTCGGCGTCCGCCCACGCGTACCGTGCGTCGCCGAGGTAGCGCTCGTAGTTGTCGCCCTTCGCCGAAGTCTCGCGGCTGCCGACGTTCCAGCCGTAGCGGGCGACGAAGGTCTCGGCGCTACCGTCGGCGTAGGCGACGCGCCACGTCGCGACCGGCAGGCCGTACAGCTGGTCGAATCCGTCCTCGACGGCGACGCCCTTCGCGACGGCGTCGGCCGCCGAACCCGTATGCAGGAAGACGAGCGAAGCCGCCTTGCGCCCGACGGCGACCACGTGCTCGGCGCGATCGGCCCGCACGCAGCCGATGCGGCCCCGTCCGGCGGCCGCGGCAAAGGCGACGGGTACGCCGGAGAGCGCCGGGGTAGCGAAGTCGTGGCCGCTGGCGACGGACCCGTTCGCCGCCGCCCGCAGCGAGACGGGCGAGAAGCGCGCACTGCCCGCCGGAATCGGCTTGCGGCTCCAGTTGCGCATCCAGAAGTTGCCCCATGCCTGCGCGCGCCGCCAGCCCTCGTCGTCCGTCGCCGGCGCCGGACCCCAGCCCTGCGCACCGACGATGAGGACGTTGGCGGGCGTATAGGTCGATGCCTTCCCGCCGCCGCGCTGGCGCGTGAGCCACCACCGGTCCGTATAGAGCGCGAACCCGTAGCCGTCGCAGAACGCTTCGCCCGCCGGGTCGGACGAATAGCCCGTCATCACCTTCCAGTTCCGGTGTCCGCGGCGGTGCCAAAGCTCCATTTCGTCCCAGTCCATGTTGCCCCAGTGGAGCAGCGCAATCGTCTTCTCCAGGCGGTCGGCGACCAGCGCCCCCCGGGCGGGACCGAACCCGTTGTGCGCCGGCACGTACATATCGGAACACATGAGCAGCTGGTAGTTCCGCTCCCGGCACCAGGCGTCGAGCTTCCGCATATGCGCCAGCAGCTGTTCGCTCCGGGGCGTGTCGCGGCAGTGGGGACAGCGCGCTTCGTACGGCAGGCCGTGCTTCCACCGCACCTCGTCGCCGCCGGTGTAGAAGACGGGCGCCTGGTAGCCCGGATTGTGCGCACAGACGTCGGCCATCTCCTGCATCCGTGCGAACAGCACCTCGTAGGTCCGCGGATGCCCCATGCAGAGCGCCTCCTTCGCGCCCTCCTCCATCAGCTCCGCGTGTCCGCCGTACCAGAAGAGCGCGGGGCGCATGTGCCCCGGCGACATGACGAACGGCACGACGCGCCCGCCCAGCGCGTTGACGCGATCGACCAGGTTGGTGAGGTCCGCCGGCGTCCACCCCGTGCGGCCGGGCCGGTAGGTCGGGTCGCACGCCCAGGCGTACATGGGGCCCAGGTCGAAGGCAACCAGGTTGTAGCGCGCGCCGAAGACGAACCGGTCGAGCAGCGCGGCGTAGTCCGCCGGCTCCTGGCGGAGGCCCTTGAGCGCACAGTTGTAGACGGGAACGTAGAGCATCCGATGCTCGACGCGCGGCCAGTCAACGACCGTGAGCGCGCGGACCTGCGCCGGCCCGACGTCGCCGGACGCCTGGTGGATCGTCTGCATCAGCGAGCGGACGCCGTTCATGAGGCCCGTGTCGTTGGACGCGACCACGTCGATGCCGTCGGCGCGGACGCCGAGCGCGTAGCCGTCGAACTTGACGCGGCCGAAGTTCTTCGCCAGCTTCAGCCGCGCCAGCGCCGCCCGCCCCGCCGCCGTCCCGGCGAGGGCGAAGACGACGGGACGCCGCCCGTGCGCGGACCGCTGCTCCGGCCAGAAGCACGCGACCCGCGCCGAGAACCAGTCGGCGGCCGTCCCGGCGCGCGCGCCGAACGCCTGCGGCGCGGCGTAGGCCGCCAGCGGAAAGCGCTCCGCGCCGGCCCGGAAGACCTGCGGCTCGGGATAGAGGCGGAAGGCCTCCGTGTCCACCGCCGGCCCGACCGGCGGCACGGGCGTCGGGTCGAGAATCGCGCCAAGCTCATAGATCTCGAACGTCGCGTCGGTCGCCGCGAAATAGAGCGAAGTCAGCGCGTGCCGGTCGAAGGGCAGGTTCTTGCGGCTCCACCCGGCGGGGCGGATGCGCGCCTCGCGGACCTTGCCGTCGGGCACGAACCCGGTCACGCTTACGTAGGTGTCGCCGGTCGTCTGCTGGTTGAGCGAGGGATTGGCCTGCGGGTCGTCCGTCCGGTAGCGGACGTAGAAGTGAGTGAGCCGCCCGACCTCGTTCGTCAGGCGTTCCCGGACGAGCCGATCGACGAGGCGCGCGCCGGCCGAGCCGTTCGACGCCGGGAAGGAATAGCGCACGCAGCCGGCCTTCTCGTCATACTCGGCCTGGCCCCGCTTCTCGCCGCCCCACGGATTGACCCAGGCGGTCCGGCCCACGGCCGGATCGGCGAAGTCGGCGATGACGACCCGCCGCTCCCCGGCGGCGGACGCGCCGGCGGCGAACGCCAGCAACCCGACCGCCAGCCACGGGAAAAGTTTCGCTGCCACCGTCTCCACTCCCTTCAGCGCACGACGCCGACTTCGATCAGCTCGATTTCGCCCTCGCCAAACTTGAAGACAAAGCTCGACTTCCGGTCCAGGCGCAGCCGCTGCCCCGAACGGCTCCAGCCCTCCAGCGCGATCACGGCGTCATGCGCCCTGCCGTCGGGCCAGAAGCCGAAGTCGCTGTGATAGCGGTCGTCGACGCCCTGCGTGTACAGGATGCCGACGAGATCCGGGCAGGTCGTGCGGTACCGGAGGTAGACGTGCGTCGCCGGCCGGGGTGAAAGGGCCGCCTCCGCCAAGGCCCGGTCGAGTTCCGGCAGGGCGAGATTGCCCCGCTCGCGCGTCCGGCCGAGGGCGAACGCCGTCACGTGGCGCACGGGCCGCAGGTCGGACGCCGGCGGCGGCAGGTGCGGCCGCAGACATTCAAGCCAGTGGCGATAGATCAGCACCGACGGGTGCAGCAGGTCCCCCGCCAGCCGCTTCCGCTGCTCGACCGGCTCGCCGAGCGCCCGGCGCATCGGTTCGCCCGCGTCGAGGAAGACCGTCCGCCGGCCGTCGCACAGCGTCCGCAACTGCGCGTTCACGCGCTCGTTCCGCTCGTACTCGGCGGCGTCCTGCTCGGCCAGCCGCGGCAGGATGGCGCACAGCACGATCTTCGCCTCAGGCTGCTTCGCCCGCACCGTCTCGACCAGCCGCCGGATCCGCCCGAACTTCCGCTCCGGCTCGTCGTGGTCGTTGGTGCCGATCATGATCTGGACGAGCTTCGCCCGCAGCCCGTCCACGACGCCGTTGTCGAGCAGCCACTGCTGCTGATAGGGCAGGTCGCCGCCGTTGGCCAGGTTGAGGACTTCGCGCCGGTCGCAGATTTCGGCGTAGAAGGACGCGCCGGTGTCTTCCCAGTGATGCGTGATCGAATCGCCGATCAGCAGGACTTCCAGCCGTCCGCCGCGCGTCCGGCGCAGGCGCTCGGCCGTCTCCACGTTGCGGATGACGCGATCCCACCACCAGGGCCGACCGGCGAGCGACAGGTGCAGGTTGCTGGAGTAGAAGTGCTTCCAGCCGAACTTGGTCGCCGGCGCGGGTTCGTCCGTCGGACGGGCGATCCAGGCGACGAGCGGCCGGACGAGGGCGGATAGGCGGTCGCGCCCCGCCGCGTTGAGGGCGAGGCCGTCCGCCGCGTAGTACTCAGCCTTCAGCGAACCGTCGCGGTTGAGGAAGTCCGGGCGCACGTCAAGGTAGAACTTGCGCCGGTTGTCGCACAGCTTGAAGACCTCTTCCGCCACCCGCCCGGAGACGACGCGCGCCGGATCGCCCTTCGCCATTCCCCGCGGCACGGGCGTGACCAGCACGCACGCATTCGTCTCGGCGAAGGCCGCGCGGACGATGGCGTCGAGATTCGCAATCACGCCCTTGGCGGGGTCGTAGCCATCCGCTCCGATTACCCTGACCGCGCCCAAGGCGCCCGAGACGCCAAGCGCACAGGCGACTGCCAGCAAGCGTCTTTTCATCGCGTCTCCCCTTCGCAATCCGGCCGCGTTAGCGCAGAATCAGCAGCAGCCCCGCGCCGGGGGTCTTCAGCCACAGCCCCGCCTGCCCGTTGCGCCCGGTCACCACCTTCGCCGCCGCGAACCGCTGCTCCTGCCCGGCCGGCGCGCGCACCGTGACGTGCTCGGGCGCGAACGCGCCCGCCACTTCGTCACACTGCGCGAGCCGGAAGGTCGACTGGGCTGCGGACGCGAGCTGCGTCGCATCGATCTCCAGCCTGGCGCCGTCGGCGATCACCAGCTTCGTCGCCGTCAGCGCGCCGGCGGCGCCGTTCGCCCCGAGCGTGAAGGCCAGCGTTGACGCGCACGCGTTCGAGAGCACGAGTTCCGTCGTCGTCACCGTCGCCCCGGGACCGACCTCGAAGCGCCCGACGCCGTCGACGCCGACGCGAATGCCCTGCTCGGCCGTCACCGCCAGCGTACCGCCAAGCGCATAAAACGCGCCCTTCGCCGCCTGCCGCCCGGCCGGGTGGTGGCTGCCCTCGCTGAAGAGGATCGTACTGCCGCTCGTCCCCGTCTTCAACTCAAGGTCGGCCCGGAGACAGCCGCCGACGTAGAGCGGACGCGACGTCGTGAAAGTGCCGTTCGAAAGCACATATTCGCCCGTACCCGAACCGTAGCCCAGCACCGAGACGCCGGCGGACGAAGTCATCGCCAGCTTGCCGCCGGTCTGGCGGACGAAGCCTTCGGCGCCGCCGACGCCCAACCCGAGGGGCGAGACCTGCCAAACGGCAATATCGCCGTCTTCGAGCCAGACTTCGCCGCGGACGGACCGGGGATCCGGCACGGCTGCCGTGCAAAGGCCGACGGCCAGTCCGCTCCAGCTGCCGTCAAGATAGCCCGAGGCGGTCGTGATCTTGCCGCCGGCGAGATGGACGCGCCCCGTCACCGCCGCCGCGGACGAGTCGCCGTACGCAATCTGGACGCCCCAGTTGCCCGGCTGGAGGTTGCCGCCGACCAGCTTCGCTTCGGCGAAGCCGCGCTCGCGGCCGAGCTTGATGCTTCTCGGGCTGCTGCCGGCGAAGATGTTCGCCTGCAAACTGCCGGCCTCCGGCGCCTCGACCGTGAGACTCGTCTTGCCCGACTGCGCCGCACCGAACACGACATAGCCCGCGCTCTTGCCATACAGGCAGCCGGGCTTCAGCGTCAGCGCCTGTTCGCCCGTCGCTTCGCCCGTGCCGAAACCGGTGGTCGCACCGTCCTTCATGACCGCGAGCTGCGCCCCGGCGGCGACGGAGAGCTTGCCCGTGCCGACGACGCCCCACGAATTCGAGACGTCGAGCGTACCGGCTTCGACGGCCACCGCGCCGCCGTCCAGTTCCAGCGCCGGGCCGGAGACGCCGTCGGCGTTCGCGAACGCCAGCGTACCGCCGGACACCCGGACCGTCGCGTCCGGCCGGACCAGGAAGCGCTCGCCGTCCTTGGGCACCTCCACCGCCAGCGACCCCTTCACGTCGAGCGTACCCGCCTCGAACCAGACGGCGCCGGCCGTCGCCGTCGCCGACTCCGCCGGAACCTCGACCGTGGCGTCGGCGGCGCTGACGACGGCAAGGCGGTCAGGCGTCGGCACTCCGTCCGACCAGTTCGCCGCCTCGGCCCAGGAGGCGCCGTCCGCCCCCTGCCAGGTCGTCGTCGCGGCGATGAGATAGCCTTCGCCGTCGAGCGACGAGGGCACGGCCTGCCCGCGCGGCGAAGCCGCCGTTAGATAGTCGGGCAGTTCCGTCAGGCCGGGGAAGCGGATGCGCGCCCCGTCGCCGAGCGTGACCAGCAGCCTAGCGCCGGACGAGCCTTGCGTCAGCGCCGTCACCTCGAAGGTCTCGCCCGCCGCCAGCGCCAGCTGCGCGGTGCCGTTGCAGGTGAGGCTGGCAATCGTCTGCCCGCCGCCAAGTGAAAGCGTGGCCCCGTCGTTGATGACGACCGGCGAGTTGGCGATCGAGCCGCCGGCCGCCAGCGCCAGCGTGCCGCCCGAGACGGTCGTCGTGCCCGAATGCGTGTTCTCGCCCGAGAGCGTCCAAGTGCCCGCGCCGGTCTTGACCACCTGCAGCCGCCCCTGCTCCAGCCCGTCCGCCGAATCGCGCAGGACGCCGGTCCAGGTCGCCGGCGCCGAGGACGCATTGTCGAGGACGAGCACCGCCTGGGCGTCGGCGCCCGAGACGACGTCGAGGGTCGAGGCGACCGTCAGCGCGCCCGCGCCCGCCTGACGGAAGACCGCCGTGGGCGCGATGGTCGCCGGAGCCTCATAGAAGACGTTGAGCGACCGGTTGGTCAGCACCAGGTCGCGGTCGAAGACCGTGTCCTCCGCGCCGACGAAGGCGAGACAGCCCGCCCGCCCGATGCGCACCGGCCCGGAGCCGAGCGCATCCGTGCGCTCGAACGCCAAGGTCGCGCCCTCGGTGTCGCTCGCCAGATCCACGCCGCCCGCGCTGGAGTTCTCCCCGCCAAGGAGCATCGTGCCGCCGCCGCGATGGAAGTAAAGCCCGTCGCGCGGATCCGCCTCCAACCTCTTGTCCGTGCCATAGTCAATGGTGGTATAGCTTTTCAGCGGGCAGTCGAACACCAGCCGCGCACCCGTCTCCACATCGGCCGCAGTCCGGAGATAGCCCTCGCCGTAACTGGTGTTGCCGAGGGCCGCCGCCTTGTCGAAACCGCGCAGACCGATCCGCCCGTCGCCCGAAGCGACGAATCTCAGCTCGGAACCCGCGCCGTAGACCCGCAGCGGCGCGATTTTCGCCGCCTCGCTTTGCGAAATCTGCAATTCGTCCTGATAGACTTCGACCACCGCCTTGCGGCCGCCGCCGACCTGATGGCAGCGGACAAACTGGGTCAGCCACTGATTCTGCGTCGTGCCGCGCAGATAAACCTTGCCCGCGCCCTCCGGGTAGTAGTTCAGGCAGACGACGGACTGGTTCTGCTGCCAGGACTCGATCCGGATGTCGCCCGTGCCGCCGAGACCGGTGTAGCGATACCAACCGAGGGTAGCGTAGCCGCTCGGAAAGCCGGAGCCGCGGTTGCCGAAGTTCCGGAGCACCAGCGGCTCGTCGGCGTAGTTCAGGTATCGCGCCTCGCCCGGCTGGTCGTAGGTGTTGGCCACTCTCGCAGCCATGCCGGCGGAATAGACCAGCGTCACCACCCCGCTGATGACCGGCGCGTGCGCCCCCGGCTCGACGACCAGCCGGCCGCCCTCGTGCGCCAGCGCGAAATAGAGGCCGTAGTTCTGCTCGCCCAGCGTATAGACCGGCGCACCCGCGCGGAAGACGACGCTGGAGACGCAGAGATGGCCGTCGAGCCACACGGTGGTGCGGTCGCCGCCGGTCGCGTCAAAGACGGCGACCGCATCGAGGTTGGTCGCCTCGCCGCCGAAGGTGAGATAGCGCCCCGGCACGTCCGCAGGGACCGCGCCGCCCACGGTCCAGTTCGCGGCATTCGTCCAATACGCGTCCTGCGCACCCGTCCAGACATACTCCTTCGGTCCGGCGACGAGGGAAGCCGCGCCGCCAAAGACGACTGCAAGGACTGTCAAACTCGAACGCAACCACTTCATACCTAACCTCCACCGCTTGTCCGTCCTGTTGAAAAGACGCGCCCGGCGAGCGACGGCTTGCGCACGCACTCGCCCGTCACCCGGGCATTATAGCAAAAAGCGCACGGCGGCAAATGCTGGTATAGACCGGTTTCTGCTCCCGACGAGAGGACAGTCGATTGAAGAAGTAAGTGGGCAGTGGCGGCGGAGAAACCTGGCCGTTT
>JBJEWA010000095.1:0-8917 GCA_051884805.1 Kiritimatiellia bacterium
CGGCGTGAGGTCACGCCGGGTACTAACGGGGGAACCCTCTGCGCTGGCCAGGAGAGTACCCGCAGCGCCCTCGCTGCGGGGCGTGGTGACAGTCACGCCGGATACTGGGCTTGGTCCTGCCCCGGCGTGAGGTCACGCCGGGTACTAACGGGGGAACCCTCTGCGCTGTCCAGCAGAGTACCCGCAGCGCCTTCGCTGCGGGGCGTGGTAACAGTCTCGCCGGGTACTAGGCTAGTAAGGTCGTGATCGGTCCGCAGACGCGCCGTTTCTCGCGTGGGCGCGCGCCGGTTCGCCTCACTTCCGAAGACCGCGGCTCTTGCGGTAGTCGCGCATCGAAAGCCCGTAGGTCTTCCGGAAGAGGTTCTTGAGCACGGCGGCATTTCGGAAACCGCACTCCCGGGCGATCAGCAGCAGCTTGCGGTTTGAATGCAGCAGCTCCCGGCGCACGGCGGCAAGTCGGGTGCGGACGATGGCGGCGTGGGCGGATTCGCCGTGGTACTTCGCGAAACGGAGGTCCAAGAGCCGCCGCGAACAGTGCATATGCCGGGCGACGTCGTCGGCCGAGATGCCTTTCACCGCGTTCTGCGCGATGAATTCGAGCGCCGTCTGGACCAGGTGGGCGGCCGGCGGCGGCGGATTGGTCGAAGTCCGCTCGACAATGCCCAGCGGCTTCATCAGGATGGTCCTGGACCGTCCGCCGCCTTTCATCAGCGCGTGCAGGGCCTTGGCGGCCTCGAAGCCTTCGCCTTGCGTATCCAGGCGGACCGACGACAGCTCTGGCCGGGAAATCTGGCAGATGAGCTCGTCATTGTCCACGCCGAGCACGACGGCCTGGGACGGAATCCTGACCCGGGCGACGCGGCAGGCTTCGACCACCCTGCGCGAGACGGCGTCGCAGGCGCAGAACAGCGCCGCCGGCTTCGGCAGCTCGCGAATCCAGCCGGACAGCTCCGACTGCTCCGGAATGAAGACGCTGACGCGCTCGCCCGCCTTGCGCATCATCGCGGCGAAAGCCTGCCCCCGGCGGAGACTCCAGCGCGTCGGCGCGGAGAAGGGCACGTAGCCGTACGACCGGAAACGACCGAGCGAAAGCAGATAACGGGCGGCCGCGAGGCCGACACCGCCGTTGTCGTTGGCGACCGTGATGTCGATCGCGCGCCGCTGCCGCCGGTCCTGCCGGTCGATGTCCATGAAAACAACGGGGACAGGCCCCGTCTCAAGCCGGCGCAGCAGCTCGCTCGAATAGACGCGCGAGGTGATGATGCCGTCGACGCGCTCGCCGACGGCTTGCTCGAACTCTTTGCGCGTCTGCGGCAGGCGGATGTTCCAGTCGGCACGGCCGCGCAGGAAATCGAAGACGCCCTGAAGCCGGTTGCGTCCGGTGGCACTCGACAGGATGATCTCGATTACGACGTTCTTGGCCTTTTCCTGCATCGGCGAAAGTATAGCAAAACCGGCGCCGCCGTTGCCGCACTTGGATGAAAAATGCGTTTTTTGTTGCCATATCCGTGCCGTTCTGACATGGTGATCCAAGCGTCGGTTTGGTATACTGGCCCAGTTCGTTCGGACAACCGAAACTATGGAAGCAGCAACCATGATGCGCAGAGGCGGAACTAAGACGGTGGCGGCGCTCGTCGCGGCGGTGGCCGGAATCCTCCATGGCGGACAAGGTCCCGGCAATGTCGCGCTCGCCTTTCGCACCTGGCGCGCGGAGAGCGTCAACTGCACCGTGGCGGGCGAAAGCGAGTTCGCCGGCCGCGCCCCCGTCTACCGGCTGTGCTACCCGGCGGACCGGCCGGGCGAGGCGGGCGGCGTCGAGCTGGCCAAGACCTCCTTACGCCAGATGCTCGATTCGTGGCTGCCGCCTTACGTCGGGGCGGACGCGGCGCAAGTCGAGCTGGCGGTCTATCCGCTCGGAAGCGGCGGGAGTTTCCGGCTCGAATACGACGTCGCCGGGCGGAAGGTCGCGAAGCGCATCGAGCTGAAGGCGTTGCGGCAGGGCGTCTGGACGGAACTGGCGTTCGACCTGGAACTCGCGCCGGGCCAGGCGCTGGAAGGGGTGGCCCTGCGCTTCGACCGCGGCGCGGCGCCGGTTCGGCTGCTGTTCGCCGACGCGGCCGTCCGGCTGCAGGACGGGCGCCGCTACGAGCTGCTGAATCCCGATCCGCCGCGCTACATGGCGCTGATGAAGACGCCGGCGCGGACGCGGGCGGCGAAGCGCGAACCGCAGCGGCCGGTGCTCAAGTTCGGCCTCAGCACGCGCTTTCTGCTCGATTCCCGCGATTGCCTCGCCGACTTCGGCGCCTACCTGCGGCGCTATCTGCCCGAATACGACATCGTCCTGCAGCTGGCGCGGCAGACCGGCGTCGCCTTCGCCGACATCCTCGACGAGCTGCCGGAAAACGTCTTCGCGCAGTTCGCCTTCGGCCAGCACGATCTGCGCTACGCCCGGCTCTGCGATGCGCTGGTGAAGAACGAGTCCGGCCAGATGCAGCACAAGCCGTTCAATTCGACGGTCGCGACCCATCCGCTGCTGTGCGAAACCTACCGCGATCTCGTCCGCTACTGCGGTTCGCTCGGCTACGGCAGCATCCAGCAGTACGACTACGTGTGGATGTATCCCGACGGCCACTGGGGCTTCGACGCGGCGACGGTGGCGGCCTTCCGCGAAGATCTGCTCGGCCGGAGCGCGCTGCTCCTCGACGCGGCCGACGGCGAGCCGGAGCGGACGGTCCGGTTCTGGGACTACTACCGCGACTATTTCGGTCCGGACCTGCCGCAGCCGGCCGACTTCGGGCTGGCAGCCTGGGACGACTACCGGCCTTCGCGCGCGACGGCAGCGTCCGCGACGCTCTTCCGCACGCTCATCACCTTCGAGTGGCTGCGGCAAGCCCAGCGTTTCGGCGAATGGGCGCATGCGTACTGCCACGGCGGCGCGGCCGACTTCCTGCTGAACGGCGAAGGGCACTACAACGGCAACGACCACGTGTATCTGCCGCGGCTCAAGCACGTCGGGCGCGTGCTGCCGGAGTTTTTCGACCGCACGCCGGTCGAACTGGAGCTGATCTACCGGGTCGCGGGCCTGGGCGTCCGCAACGCCCGCCGCTACGGCAAGAGCTGGGGCATCACGGTCGAAACCTCGCGCGGCGCCGGCGGCAGCCAGCCGTACTGGTCGGAGAAGACCGGCTACGTCGTCTGCTACGCGCTGTCCGCGCTCGGCTACGACACCTTCGAATACGACGGGGCGCCGGTGGCGCCGCGCTGGGAAAAGAACCTCGACCGCGCCTGCGGGCCGTGGCGCTCGCTGTCGCTCGGCATGGCCGACGCGCGCGGCTTCCGCCAGGCGAAGCTCGACGGCGCGGCCAAGGCGCCGTCCGGCGTTTATCTGCTGACCGAACACGCCATGGCCGGACGCTATCCGAACCTTTGCAGTCCGTGGGCGGCCGATTTCGCCGAGGACGATTTTCGCGGCCTCCTGTGCGAAGAACAGCTGGACTGCGAAATGACGGTTCCGCAGGAGCTTGATGCGGTCTTGCCGACGGCCAAGGTGGTGTTCCTGTCGCCCTGGGTGACGCGCAAAGACGTCCGCGAACGGCTCGCGCGCTGGGCGGATGCGGCGCCGGACCGGACTTTGGTGACCGAAAGGGCGGAGGTCGTCGCCACGGCGGCGCGGCTCGGGCTGCGCCGCACGCAGCGCGCGACGGCGGACCGCGAGACGCTGGCGTTGCCTTTTGCGGCGAAGGCCGGCGGCGTGGTGGTGCTGTTCAACCGCCGCGCGGCCCGGGACGGCCATGCGGACTGGGAACGCTGGTGCAGGGAAATCTGGAGCAAGACGATGTTCCGGCAGCAGTACCGCTACGAAGACCTGATGTACAAAGACACCGTTGCGGGCGCGGACGCGCGCGCCGAGATTCCGGTCGCGAAAGACGGCGTCTATCGCGTCTACCGTCCGCTGGCGGACCGCGAGGAGCTGGTGACGTCCGTCGGCGGCCATCTGCCGCTCGCGCTCGGCGATGCGTTCTGCGACCTGTTCTACTACGGCGAAGACACGGCAGAATATCGCGCCTTTCTTGCGGCGGTGAAGGACGAACGGCGGCTGACCGCCGACTTCTTCGATCCAGCGCCTTGAACTTTACGACCACCCGAAGCGAGGAAAAATCATGAAGCAAAGATTGGCTGTTGCCGCGCTCCGCCCCTTTGGCGTCCGGAGTGCCTTCACGCTGGAGCGGCGCCAAATCCAGTACCCGGGCGACCGTTACCACGACCCGCAGCGAGGGCGCTGCGGGTACTCTGCTGGCCAGCGCAGAGGGCTTCCCGTTAGTACCCGGCGTGACCTCACGCCGGGGAGTGCGCCGACCCGAAACGCCTCGGCCGCGCGTGCGGTTATCGGACTGCTGGCGGCGGCAATCGCCGCCGTGTGCGCCGACCCGGCCTGGGCCTATGACCGAATCGACGTCACCAAGGCCGTGCGCGAGGCGGGCGATCTGTGTACGCTCGATTCGAACTGCGCCGCGCGCGACGGCTATCCGTTGACGAACCTCGTCGACGGCAACGTCGCGAGCGGCAATAAATATTTCTCGAATTGGGAGGGTCACGGACCGGTCTATCAGGCGCACGAAAAGGGCGAACCGGTATGGATTTCATACGCTATCGCCGCGACCTTCGAAGCCGGCAAAGACATCGTCGTCGACGGCTATGAAATCAGCGTTTCACAGAGTGAGGGCAACGCCTTGAACCGGTTGCCCTATGCGTGGCGGTTCGAAGGCTCGAACGACGGGCAGGACTGGACGGTGCTGGACGAAAACGGCGGCTTTGCCAACTGGGGCACGCCAACTGTCGACGGACAGCCGCAGTATTGCACGCACTTCCACATTCACAACTCTACGGCATTTCGCCATTACCGACTGACCATCACCAAGCAATATTGGGAATACCTGGGTTTGGATCCGGATGGCGGCAATGTCGGTGCCATCCAGCTGGGCGAACTGCGGCTTTTCGGCTATGTCGGCGACGATCTCGACGGCAAGGTCGACGAGGGCCTGGTCGATTTGACCGAGTCGGTGCGCCGGATCGGCGACTCGATGAGCAAGGTGAGCGCGAACACGGCGGCATACGGCGATTTGGCAGATTACGCGGTGGAGAATGCGTTTGACGGTGGCCCGTCGCGCTTCTTCTCGGCTTACGACAACGTCAAGAACGCCTATGCCAGCGGCGGGGTGACCATTGAATACGAATTTGGCGACTTGTATGCCCATGGGGCGGATGTCGTGGTGACCGGCTATTCCATCATGGCCGGCAGCGGATTCAATTGGGCGTTCTGCCGCATGCCGTGCGATTGGCAATTTCAGGGTTATGACGAAGCGACGTCCACCTGGCGGACCCTGGATGAATATGCGGGGTTCAAGTTGTGGGACGGCAAAATGCAATGGAACGAGACCGACCAGATCGGTTTCGATTTTGCCTTTGCCAATTCGTCCGCCTACCGCCGCTACCGGCTCTTGATCACCCGTCAGGTGTGGGCTACGCTCTCCGGATTCGATCCGGTGGCAAACAACCAGGGCGCCATGCAGATTTCGGAGATCCGGCTGTTCGGCCATGTCGGCAAGGGCATCGCCGGCCAGGTGCGGTCCGCCCCGGGCGTCTATCCGCTCAAGCTGGTCGAATGGGCCAGCTATGTGCATACGGGCAATTATACGGCGATGACGCCGGCCATTTCGACCTCGGCATTCACGACGCTGGGCGATGTGGCCGAGAGGCTGTTCAACGGTCTCGCATACGACCGGTCGTTCTACTGGCTCAACGACGCCGAAGGGCACACGAACGAGATTCCCTTCAGCATCGTCTATGCCCTGCCCGAGGGCGCGATGGCCGGCCGGCAGGTGAATGTCACCAACTATGTGCTTGAGGTCAACAAGGCGTGGGACGGTTGGAACTGCGGCATTCCGCTGAATTGGCGCCTAGAGGGGAAATCCGGCGACACGTGGGTGGTGATGGACCGCCGCACCAATTTCACCGGCTGGCAGGAAGCGCCAATTTCGTACGTCGAGAACGGCGTCACCCAAGCGAGCGTTGCCTGCCGGGGAAGTTTCGCCATCGCTGAAAAGCGCCAGTTCGCGGCAACGGCGTTCCGGCTGCGGATCGACGCCTTCGCCGGCAAGTACGGGGATAGGGCGCGCGATTTGTTCATGCTGAGTGAAATCACCTTCGAAGGCGCGTGGGGATTGGGCGTCGTGCGCGCAAAGCCGCTGAAGTACGGCGTACGCATGTCGGTTCGTTGACGATGAAAAAGCCTTCGTTTCTCGCCTGCCGTCGGCCGCTGCTGGTTGACATGATGCTGGAAGAGACGCCGTCCGAACTGGAAGGGCGGATGCGGCGCGGCATCTACGACGGCGCCGAGGCGTTCGGCATTCAGCTGGAGCGGCTGCGCCCCGAGTACCGTAACGAAGCGACGCTGAAGCCGCTCTTCGCCTATGCCGAGGACCGTCCGCTCTACGTGACCAACTACCGCAGCGGACACAACGCGGCGCTGGACGACGGCGCGCGCATGGCCGAACTCGAGCTCGCCTTGCGGTGCGGCGCGACGCTGCTGGACCTGACCGGCGACACGTTTGCCGCGCCGGAACCGACGGAAATGACCGCCGACCCGGCGGCGATCGCACGGCAGCGCGCGCTGATCGCGCATTGGCACGAACTGGGCGCGGAAGTGCTGATGAGTGCGCACGTGCTCCGGTTCCTGCCGGAGGAGCGCGTGGTGGCGATTGCACTGGAGCAGCAGTCACGCGGCGCGGACATCGCCAAAATCGTCACCTATGCCGGCAGCGAGGACGAGCTGGCGGCGAACCTGAACACGATTCGGGCGCTCAGGCGCGAACTGCGGATACCGTTCCTGTTTCTCGCCGACGGGCCGTACTGCAAGCCCCAGCGCGTGTTCGGGCCGTACTTCGGCGTGGCGATGTGGCTGTGCACGGACACCTACGATGCGTTGGCTTCGCGCAACCAGCCGCTGCTCCGGGCAATGGCGACGGCGGCGAGAAACATCGACGTGACGCCCAACCTCCGTCCGGGGGCGTGAACACCAACGCGAAGAGAGCAAAACGATGGAAGAGTACTGGAACAAGACTGCGGTCATCACCGGCGCGGCGAGCGGCATGGGGCTGGTCGCGTCGCGCACCCTGACGCGCGCCGGCGCGAACGTGGTGATGTGCGACATCGATGCGGCGCGGCTCGAAGCCTGTGCGGCGGAACTGAACGCCGCCGGCCCGGGGAAAGCCCATGCCTGCGTCACTGACGTGCGCCGGTTCGCCGACGCCGAACGGGCGGCGGCTCTGGCGCTGGAGCGGACCGGCCGCATCGATCTGCTGGTCCCGTTCGCCGGCGGCTACGAGCCGCGGATGTGCGACAGCTACCGGCCGTTCTACGAGCAGCCGGTCGAGGTGATCGACTGGGGCGTGCAGGTGAACCTGATGGGCGCGGTCTACTTCGCGCGCGCCTGCATGCCGGCGATGGTCCGGCAGGGCTCGGGCGTCATTTGCCTGGTCGGTTCTACGGACGGCTTCGAGAACGACGGCCAGGGTCCGATGTACGGCACCGCGAAGAGCGGCCTGTTCAGCTTCGTCAAGGGCCTCGCCCAAGCCGGCGCACCGCACGGCGTCCGCGCCTTCTGCGTCGCGCCCGGCGGGGTGCTGACGCGCCCGAACATGGCGAACATGAAATGCCTGCAGAACCGCGCGGCGCCGCCGCAGGAAATCGTCGACTTCATCCTGCACCTCGCCTCGTCCGCCTGCTCCTATCTGACCGGCTCGGTGCACGTCATCGACGGCGGTCGGCTGTGCATGAAGGCGACCGGCGGTCGGCTGCCGTCGTAACGGGGCCTACTGCCTGTCCTCGCGGACGACGCGAAGCGTGACGTTGGGATGCCCGGCGTTGGCCGGGCGCGATTCCGTCCGTGCTTCCGTGCGGCATTGGGTGCGCTTCGAGTCGAACGCGCCGCTCTTGACGGCGACCCTGCCCGTGCCGCGTTCCGTCGAAGTCAGTTCCCAGCAGTTGCCCCAGAAGTCCACGCCGCCGCACGCGCCCCGGGTGGTGGCATAGGCGTCCACGGGCAGGATCGAACCGCCCTCGCCGCAGTTGCAGGGCGCGTCCTTCGCCCACTCCGCTTCGGTGACGGGCGTCCGCGTGCGCGGTCCGCCGCGGCTGGCGCTTTCTCCGAGAGTTTGCGCAAAGGCGCAAGTCGCAAGGGCCGCCATTGCCAGGGCGAAAAGTTGCCGGTTCATGGTTGTGTTCCTTTTGGGTCTTGGTTGTTAGGTCTTGGTTGGCGCCGCCGCCGTCGCTCATAAGGACGCGTTGCTTTGCCATTTTATTTTCTAAAAGGAATATGAATCGGCTCGCACGGTCCGCACGTCCGGCGCCTCCCCTTGACTTTCGCGCAAAATTTAGTACACTGGTTTGCGCTCGTCCGTTCCAAAGTGAGAGCAAGTTGCAGGAGGAGAAAACGGGAATGCAAAAGACGGAAATGGTCGTGATTGTCGCGCTGACGGCCGCTGTATGCCGCGCATTGGGAGCCGGGGCTGAAAACACGCAGGGAGTGTCGTCCAACGCGGCCGTAGTGGCGGCATCGGCGCCCAAACCAGCGGAGCCGTTCGACATTCCGCCGTCGCTCATACGCCGCATGGAGATGGCTCACTACACGGCACGGAACCGAGCCTTGGGGAGGATCAACAATGACGGCGAGGAAATGCTCGCTTTGTTCGCCTTGGCCGCTTCGGATGGGAGCGGCGGCGCATTCCCCAACGCCCACATCATCGCTGCAAGGCCGCGAGGTGAAATGCGGTTCTGCAACGATTGCCTGAATGAGAAGGAGCGCGAAAGACTTTGGCCGTTCGAGGTGGAAAAATTTGAACGATCGCTTGAGGCGAAA
>JBJEWA010000096.1:0-8729 GCA_051884805.1 Kiritimatiellia bacterium
GCGCACGTCGCTGAAGGTGCGCACGCCGGTCGGCGAGACGACGGAGGAGCGCCGCAGCTACGACCGGTACGGGCGGCTCGTCGAGATCGCCTCCTTCGGCGTCTCCGTCAGGTACCGCTATGACGCGAAAGGCCGCGTCGCGCGGCAGACGGTGGACGGCACGCCCGTCGACTTCGTCTACACGAAATACGGGCGGCTCGCGGGCAAGTACCTGGGCGGGAAAGAAAGGCCCGACGCGGCGGTCGAGTACGAGTACGCGAAGTCGGGCCGGCTCGTCGCCCGCACCGCGAACGGCGTCCGGCAGACGTACGAGTACGACGGACGCGGCCAGCTGCTCGCGGTGAAGGAGGGCGGCGCGGACGTCGAGCGCTACGCCTACGACAAGGCGGGGAACATGGTGCGGAAGAGCGTTCGCGGCAAGACGACGACCTTCGCGTTCGACGGCGCGAACCAGCTCGTCTCGTCGACTTGCGACGGCGTGACGACAAGGTACGCCTACGACGCGGCGGGGCGGCTTGTCCGCGAGGGCGAGCGGACCTACCGCTACGGCTACCTCGACAAGGTGATGTTGGTGACGGAGGGCAAGAGGACGTACGCCTACGCCTACCACGCCGACGGCCAGCTCGCGCGTGCGGACTGCGGCGACGGCAGGGCGGAGGATTTCGACTGGGACGGCCTCGCACTCGTGCGGCGCGGCGACGAGCGCTTCGTGAACGAGCCGCATATAGGAGGCGGAACCCCCGTCTCCTCGTCGAAGGGAACGACCTACTTCAACGACGTCCTCGGCACCACGGTCGGCGCGAAGAGGGGAAAGGCGTACTCCGCCGCCGCGCTCACGGCCTTCGGCGAAACGCTCGCGGGAGACGGAGCCGCACCAAGCACCAAGCACTCCGCACCAAGCACCTTCTTCACGGGCAAGCCGCAGGTGGACGGCCTCGGTCGCGTCTTCCTCTTCCGCAACTACCGTGCAAGCCTCGCGAAGTGGCAGACCGCCGACCCGCTCGGCTACCCCGACGGCTGGAACCAGCTGGCGTATTGCAACAACGACGTTATACTCGCTGTTGATTTACGTGGTGCTTGTAGGATTCCACGACAAGGATATGAAGAAGATTGGACTAAGTTTTATGCGAACTATACGTTTGGAATAAAGGGATACTGGACGTGTAATCATAATTTCTATGCTCCTGCCATCATTGGTCATTGGTCAGAGAATGTTGAAGAGGGCAGTAGAGATGTGATTGCAGATTATGACTATGAGGGCTATGATGCCATGTTGCTTTTCTCTACAAGAGAAAAGACCAATACGTTCACGCTGGCATCAATGCATGACCCATTTAATCATGTGTATAATCTGATAATTGAGGTAGAGGTCTATTTGCATGTGTATTATATTGATGAAAATGGGGTCGAACATTCCGAGTCCATGTGGGATCGCCCTGAGATTCTTACGCTAACGAGCTTTCATACAATAACAAGGCAAGCAGAATGAGCAACTTGATCCTGTTTTTAGTTGTTTGGGTGCCATTCTTGGTGATTGGACAATGCGCCAGGTCCGAATATTGCGTTCCGATTTCCGGTAAGGCCTGCCGAGAGAATAAGACGCCGATAACGAATGTTGTTTTCGATGTCCTGTCCGAGTGCGACAGGGGTATCGTATCGCTGACGCCAAGTCTCCGTAGCTGCATCAAGTTCGGCGGGAACGGAGAAATCCATTTTGCCGATTTGGATTGCATCGCGCAGGTGTGGCATGACAGTTGGATGGAGCCTGTTGGAAAATATTATTCCGGCAAGGTGAAGTTATGGCGAGTAGGCAATAGCCACGAAATCGAGGCCGATCATCGTGGCGGCGGCAGGTTGCTGTTTAAGTTGGAAGGAGAGTCTTGTGGCAGGTCAGATGCAGTGCAGATGGCGCAGAAAGTTGTTGGTTCAGATCGTTGCGTAGAAAAATGGGAGGGAAAGTGCTTCTTCTCTTCGGGCGTGCGGCGGTTAACGCCCTATCTCGATAACGGAACGTTGCGTACCTATCTCAAGACTTTATTTGATCGCGAGAACTGGTTCACAGTGTCATATGTGCTTTGGGTTGAGGACGAACACGATGAGAATGCAATCCAGAAATTGTTGTTTAGCTATGACATTGTTCGCGTTGACAAAAGGAGCCTGTCATCAGTGCGCAAGGGGGCACTACCCATATCCGTCAGGGACAAGAGTGCGAGTCATGCCGATGGCGTTCGGATAGCAATGACTGAACGCGCAGAATGGAATTACGATCTCGATATTGAATTTGAGGGTATGGGATGTCAGATACGCATATTCCAACACAGCATCAACGAAGCGGTTAAGGCATGGAATATTGAGGCTACAAGAATGTCTAACCGTGATTGACCGTTGTACGATAGGCTTCACGAACCCCAACCACGCGGCGGCGATGATTTGCGCGTTGCTGCCGCTGTGCTGGGGGTGGCGACGGGCGGCGTGGTTCGGGCGCGTTGTCGCGCTCGCGCTGTTCGCGGCGTTGCTCTTGACGCAGTCTCGCACGGGGCTGATTGTGGCAGGACTGGAGACTTTCGCGTTGCTGTGGTGCGGGCGACGCGATTCGGGAAGTCTCGGCTTGGGCATGCGTGTCGGGGTGTCCGTTGCGCGTCGGAAGTTCGTCGTTGCGGCTCTTGTCGTCGCGGTTGTCGTCTGGTGGATGTGGCCGGCCGTGCGAGGTGGCGTCCGCCTGAACGGCGCGCCTACGCCGTCCGGGCTTCGGCTTGACCGGTTCCGGACGGCAGTGATATAATCTCCTCCGTAGTTCTTTGTCAGCGGCGGGCGCGCACATGGCGTCCGCCATCGGCTGGCCGAGAGGCGGCGTTCGGGTAAGCCGGGCGCCGGCTTTCGGGCGGCGCAACCTCTGACGTCGGCGGCACCGGAGACCGGCGGCGGAGGACTCGCGGAAACCCACCCGAGGCCCGCGAGACGTACGCAGTCTTGCGTATTTGGCTGTACTTGAAAACGACCAAAACCTTCAGAACAGGCCGAATATGTAGGATGCGCTGCGTGGTGCTCACGTGGCGTGTCTTTCGGTTCGTGTTCGTTCAGGGCGCTTGGTCGTGCCTCAAGTAGAGCGTGAATTGTGAAGGCACGCCACTCCATTTTCCATGCCCGGCGGCGAGGTCTTCCCTTGGACGGGCGTGGAAAGATTGGAGAAGGCGTTGCGACGATGATGCGGTCCGCATCCTGGGATACCGCGCTCTACCTCGGCGCACCGAAGCTGGCGAGCGGCGTCAGCCTGGCCGGGTTCGGCTTTGGCGCGGCGCCGTCCATGGCGCTGTGGTGGGAGCGTCCGATCGCGGGCGTCGTCTTCGTCCTCTGCCGGTCCGGCGCACTGACCTGCGCAGTCTCGGACCATGCGCCGGTCGCCTGCCGAGCGGGCGAGCTGTTCGTCGCGTTTCCGGATCGTCGCCTGACGGTGGCGCCGGCGTCCGCCCAGGCGCGGTTCATCCATCTCGAATTGCAGGGTCCGCAGGCCGTGCCGGCGGTGCTGGGCCTCGGCTACCGGCATGCGTTCCATGCGCAGGGCGCCGACACGGCCAGGCTGCATGCCCTGGCCGAGGCGGTGGCGTCCGGTTCGCTGCCTGGCGACGGTGCGCAGATCCTGCCCCAGCTGGAACAAGTGCTGTGCGACTTGTGGCGGGACTGCCGCGAGCGTTCGGACGCGCCGGAGTTCCTTTCGCTCCTCCGGGCGATCCACTGCCTGCCGACCAACGCCCTGACCACCGAGAAAGTGGCTGCCGCGCTCAATATCTCGCGCACCGGCCTCAACCAGCTGTTCATGAAGGGCTGCGGTCTTCGTCCGGGCGCCTATCTTGCCGGGCTGAAAGCGGAAATCGCCCGGGCGCTGTTGGCCGATGGACAGCTGACGATCGCGCAGATTGCCGCGCGCACGGGTTTCTCCAGTGCGTCCGCGCTGGCCTGCTTCTTCCGCCGCCAGGTCGGCGTCGCGCCGTCGGACTATCGCCGGAACCGCGAACGGCGGCAGTCGCCGGAAGGAGGAAAAAAGGCGGAATAGTACAAATTCGTTTGTGTTTGTACAAGCGAAAGATTCCTTCCCGTCGGCATAAATCGTATAATCATAGGCGTTATCCGTGCGGTGGTTCGGGTGACGTGGCACACCTAGGCAATGTCCGTCCGGGACGAAGCGTCGCACGGTGTTGTACAACAAAACAAACACAAAAGGATAGAAAGCAATGACAGCGAAGACGATCGCAATGGCCGTTATCGCGGCAATGGGGCTTGCGGCGCACGCAGGTGTCGTCGAAGTCAAGTTCACGGTGAAGACCGATGTCAACGACAAGGTCACGAGCAAGGCGATTTGGGGCCTCTGCAACCAGGAAACCGGGGAACACGTGTTCTGGACCCAGGAGAAGCTCCCGAACGAGAAGGGCCGTCTCGTCAACACCAACGTTGCCATTCCGAACACCTACTTTGGCCTGGTCAACGATACGCTCGTCACCCGGTATGTCGGTCAGAACGCCGAGCTGATTTGGGGCGACAATGACGAAAACGTGCTCGTTGCGGGTGCGTGGGGTTCCGAGAAGAGCAAGTCGGGTCAGGTGGCCGGCATCTTCAACGCCAAGCCGGCGACGGGCACCTGGACGGCCAAGCTCAACACGACCAAGACCTACGCCGAACTGCTGGCGAAGAACAAGGTCGAGCAGTCCTCCATGCGTGAGCAGGGCGTGATCGACGGCATCAAGGACAGCGCCTCCGAGTCCGTCGCGGAAGCCGAGGCGAAGGCAGCCGAGGAGATTGCCAAGGCGAAGGCCGAGGCCGATGCCGCGCTGGCCGCGAAGGATGCGGAGCTCGCGCAGGCCGCGAACGAGATGAACGCGCTGGCCGAGGCGTTCAAGACCATCGACGATCCGGATATGCCGGCGATGTTCAGCGAGTACCTCGACGGCGTGACGAACAGCGCGACGCAGCTCAAGGCGGATGCGCAGGCGTATCTCGACCGCGCTGACGAGAAGCTGGCCGCCTACAAGGCCGCGCTGGACGTCAGCGTGCTGGAGGCTGCCGTCGAGGCCGCCAAGGCTGATCTCGTGGCGGCGTCGAACGCGCTTGCGGTGGCGGAGAGCACCGTCGCGGATCTGACGACGACCAACAACATGATCGCCAAGATCGACGAGGGTCCCGCTGCGCTCAACGCCTTTTTCGACGCCCGCAAGCAGGCCAAGCAGGATGAGATCGACGCCAAGCAGGGCGAGCTGGATGCGGCTCGCGCGGGCTTCGTCGCCTACACCAACGAGCTGGTCACGGTCTCCATCCCGACGGCCGAAGCGAATCTGGCGGCCAAGGCCGAGGATGCGGACGCCGCGCAGGCGGTGATGGACGCGGCCAAGGCGGCGCTCGACGAGGCGCAGGCGGCGCTCGATGGCTTCGTGGAGCCGACGGTCGAGAACGGCGGTCTCAAGACCTTCGAAGTTTACTGCGAAGAGAACGGGCTGTCGGTCGACGAAGTCACTTCGCATGAAGCGTACGAGGCCTACAAGCAGGCCACGATTGCGGCCGCGAAGCAGGCGCTGACCGATGCGCGGGATGCCAAGCAGGCCGAATATGCGGCTAAGAAGGCCGACTTCGACGAGGCGGCCGATGCGCTGACGGCGGCGCAGGCGGCGCTGAAGTCGTATCAGGACGCGCTGGCCGCGGCCATCGCCTCCGGCACGACCGCCGACATCACGGCGCTCGAGGCGGAGCTGGCGCAGCTGCAGGCCGACCTGGCGAAGATCGACGAGGAACTCGCGTTCTGGCAGGCCTTCAGCTACTCGGACAACGACCGCGCGGCCTTTGCGGCCAAGTTGGTCGAGGCTGAGGCTGACCGTGATGCCAAGGCGCAGGCGATCACCGACGCCGAGGCGGCGCTGACGGCGGCTGAGCAGGCGCTGGCCGATCAGCAGTCGGCTGCGGCGACGGCGCTCGCGGCGCTGGAGGCTGAAATCGGCGCAACGCTGACGGATGCGGAAGGCAACGCCCTGCCGATCGCGGAGATCGAGGCGAAGGTCGCGGAGTACGAGGCCACGTACATCGGCTACCGCGCTTCGGCCGAAGCGACGCTCGCTGCCGTTGCCGGCATCCGGGAGAAGCTGGGGCTCTGATTCCAGCGTCGGATGGAAAGGCTGACATGATTGTCAGGCAATCCGTTCGCACGGCCCTCGCGACTGCGGTCGCGGGGGCCGTCGTCTGTCTGTCGGGCTGCGACCGCCGTCCGGCGGACGAACCGGCGGCAGGGCTGCGCGCGGCGGAGGCATCCGTGTCCGCTCCGACCGGGCAGGTGACCGTCGAGCGCCGCCGCGTCGGCCAACGCACGGCCGCGGCGGTTCCGACCGGCGATAGGAAGCAAAAGCTGCCGGACGCCCTGATGCGGCGGCTGGTCAACCAGGCCGTCGACGAGAACGACTACGCGAAACTCGCCAAACTGTCGGGCAAGCTCGACCAGATCGGCGATCCGCAGATTCGGCTGCGGCTGCTGGAGGGGCTGAACTGGTTTGACGCCACGGCCGTCGCCGATGCGATTCCCTTTTTGCTTGACGAGGACAGTCGGGTCGCATCCCTCGCGGGGGAGATCGTGTCCTCGCGCATCGCTTCCGTCGCGTTGCCGGCCCAGCGCGAGCAGCTGTTCGTGGCGGCCCTGAAGCTGATGCCGGATTCGCCCGACCGCGATCTGCTGATCGCTGCGCTGGAGAGCGAGCGGAAGTCGCTCTGCCTGCATGTTCTGCGCGACCTGGAGCCGATGCGGACGGCGCAGCCCGAACTTTGGCGCAAGCTGACTGCGGTCTATGAGGCGCAGTTCGATCGGCCCTACGTCAGCCATATCGACGCGCTCCAGCATTACAATCCGCGCGAAAATTGAGCCGGGCCGGAGTTGCCGTGGCTTCGGCGATTTTGCTATAATGACAGAAAAGTGGGTCCGTTCGGGTTCGGGGCGTTCGTCCTGCCGTCCGGGCTGCTGGCATTGGGCGAGGGAGTAACTGCATGAGGAAGTTGCTGGTGGCAGGGTTGGCGGCGTTTTGCGCCGCGCAGGCGTTCGCCAGGGAGGCGACGCTGATGAAAGAGCGGGCTTGCCCGCGGGCGGAATGCATGGCCGATTGGACGCCGTTCGCCCTGACCATCTGCGGCCCCGTCGGGCTGCCATGGGGCGACTGGAACGTAAAGGGCCTGCAAATCGGCATCGTCAACGCGACCTACGAGTTTTCGGGGCTGCAGATCGGCGGCATCAACATCACCGACCGTGCGTATGGCATTCAGATCGGCTTCTTCAACGTCATCACGACCGATGACTGCCCGTTTCTGCCCATTGCCAACTGGTCGTTCTGAGGAGGCGACGACATGAGAAGACTGTTTCTGGCGGTGGCGCTGGCGGCGTTGGCCGGTTGCGTCGAGACGCGTGGCACGCGGGTCACGATCGACACGGATGCGGGTGCGGCCAGCGTTCTGGAGAATTCCTACCGGCTCGCCAACCGCGTCAAGGTGACGCGCTGCACCTACGGCGACAACGGCCACGGCATTCGGCGCGCGACGGTGACGATCGAATCCCAGACCAAGCGACGCCAGCGCCTGCAGATGCGGATGATCTGGCTGGACGCCGATGGCGTGGAGATCGATGCGGATGCGAAGCCCTACCGCGCCGTCATCCTGGACGGCAACGACACGCATTCGTTTACCGGCTATTCCCCGCGTCCGGACGGACGGGTGGCGAAGGTGCAGATTCGCGAGATCGAGACGGTGGAGTGAGCGTGAGCGGTTGCGCCCGGCGGGCGCGGAAATTTCAAAAGGATCGGACGGAATCGAGATGAGAAAGCTGCTTTTGGTCATGTTGGCGCTGTCGGCGCTGGTCGGTCTGGCGGAAGAGGAGCCGAGAAGGATTGCGGTTTTCGTCCAGAACCGCACTCGGGTGCCGGGCATGGACGACGAGGTTGACGGCATTCGCGACCGGCTGGCGGCGGCGCTGGCGGAGGTGGACGGCTTTGCCGTCCTGGATTCGGCGCAAGTGGCCGATTCGTTCCGCCAGCACAAGGTGACCACCGAGGAGGAAAAGCGCGGGCTCGTCGCCGGAATCTTCGCCGGCGGCTCCATCCCGGCGATAGCGCGGATGATCGGCTGCGACTACATCGTCGCGGCATCGGTCGTGAGCGCGAGCAGCCTGCGGCGGAATGTCGGCGGCACGATGGCGACCGTCTTCAGCCTCCGCATGTCGCTGAAGGTGATGGACGCGACGGGCGCCTCGGTCTACGGCCTGCCCGTGAAGCCCTACACCTTCCCCGCGACGGATGTGGTGGACGACCCGATGAACTACTACAACATTCTCCTGGACCGCTGGGCGACCGAGGCGACGGCGGCGCTGGCGCAGCGTGCGCCGAAGTGGCGCAAGGCGGCGCCGGCGGAGACGGCGCTGGTGTCGTTCACGGTGCAGACGACCATCGACCAGTCGCTGGCGGAGCTTGAGTCGCAGACGAAGGGGGCGCAGGGCGAACAGCTGGCCGAACTGCGGAAGGTCGTCGGCGGCGTGACGGTCGAGCTGGACGGCGCCGTCATCGGCTCGACGCCGAACACCTTCCGGGCGACGCCCGGGCTGCACCAGCTGCGGGTAACCCGCGAATGGATGAAGCCGTATCAGGCGACAGTCAGCCTGCAGGACGGCATGACGCTGCAGATCGCGCTCGAGCTGTCGGCCGAAGGCGCGGCGAAGTGGG
>JBJEWA010000097.1:0-35962 GCA_051884805.1 Kiritimatiellia bacterium
AGACCCTGACGGCGAAGTTCGCCACGGTGGCGGAAGCTGCGGCGGCGGTGACCGCCCGGCTGGACGGGCTGTCGTTCGGCAGCGGGATGCCGGAGCGCACGACCAACATCGTCTGCGGCGTCGCGGTGGCGTGGCCGGTGTCGGCGGCAGGCCTGACCACCACGACCGTGTCCGTCTCCGGCTTGCCGTCCGGCCTGTCGTATGCCGCCAAGACCGGCCTGGTCACGGGCGTGCCGTCAGTGGCGCAGGAGAAGACCGTCTCCATCGTCGCCAAGACCTTTGCCGGCACGAAGGTGACCTATCGGCTGAAAATCGCGGTGCAGGCGCTGCCCGTCTGGGCCAGCGGCACGTTTAACGGCGGCGGCGACGGCGGTCTGCTGACCCTGAGCATCGGTTCGGCGGGCAAGATGAGCGGCAAGTATCTCGTCGGCGGAACGAACTGGACGCTGTCGGCCAAATCCTATGCCGCACACGACGTCCGAAACGACGTCTTCACCGCCAATCTGCTTGCCAGCTACGGCAAAACCGTCCTGACGAACCGGGTGACGGTCACGGGGGATGCCGAAGCGCTCCTCGGCCAGTTGTCCTGCGCCCGTTTCACGGGGTGGTGGAACGGCTGGAAAACCGCAGCCTGCAGGGATGTCGCCAAGGCCATCGACCGGGCCACCAACCTGACCTACGCGGTGGAATCGCCGGTTCCCGGCACGATTCGGCTTTCCTTTGGCGCGTCAGGCGCGGTGATGGCGCAAGGCACGTTCGTGGTCGGCGAGAATGCGCGCACCGGGCGCGACATTACCTATTCCGCCAGTTGCTCCACCGTTTTGTGTCGTCAGGATGACAGCAACATTTTGACGGTTTTTGTCTGTTTCCCGCCGAAAAAGCACGTATTTGATGGGTATTTCGCTTGCCTGGAGCTGGCCTTTGACGGGGAAAACGTCGTTTTCTGAAAAAAGTTTGTCATCGTGTGTCAGCGGGCGCATACATTAGGGTGGTTAAACTTGTTGCTCAAGCCCAGACGTCTTTCTTCAGCGTCTGGGCTTAGTGTTTATCGCGGCTGCCTGTGGTATAATGGTGAACGATGAGTAGCTTTCCGGTCACGTCCGTTACGCTGATTGCCAAGATCAAGCACCTGTCGCCGGGCGAGGATTCCGCCGCCTGGGTGCGGTTCTGGGACACTTACCAGGGCGCCATTCGCCAGTTTGCCGCCTTCAAGGGCGGAGAGGAGAATGCCGACGACATTGTTATGACGGTCTTGGGCAAGCTCGTGGACGTCCTGCGGTCCGGGCGGTACACGCCGGAACGCGGCAGCTTTCATTCGTATCTGGCGACGATGATTGTCAACGAGGTCCACATGGCGCATCGAAAGGACGTCGCCCGTCAGGTCGATAAGCGCGTCTCGATCGATGCGCCGGTCAGCGGGGAGGACGGCAAGACGGTGGCGGACACGCTGCCGGCGCCGCATCTGTCGCCGGACGAGCTGGATGCGGACTGGCGAAGGGCGGTGCTGGCGAGCGCGCGCGAACACGTGCTGATGCACACTGCGCTTTCCGACCGTGACCGGCAGGTTTACCGCGCCTATGCGCTTGAGGGCGAGGATATCGCCGAGGTGGCGAAACGCTTCGGCCTTTCCAGGAATTCCGTCAGCCAGATCAAGACGCGCATCGAGAAACGCATCGTGGCTGCGGGCAGGGAAATGATCGCAAAAGAGGGGGTCTGAAAATGCAGCGGCGACAGTTGGCAGGAGTTGGCCTGGTGGTGGTGGCGGCGGTCTTTGGCTGCTGGTGGCTGCTGCCGGAGGGCGGCCGGAGCCCGGAGGCCGCAGCGCCCGGGCGCGAAGCCCCGGCGGTCGCCGCCGACGACGGACGCGAAGCTCCGGCGCCGGAGCGCTCCGGCGCGGCGGACGGTTTGGCGCCGGCGGACGTCGCGGACGAACCGCAGACGGAGGCGGAAAAGGCCGCCGCAGCGGCGGAAGCCAAGGTCGAGGCGTTCGACCTCCTGACGGACCGATGGATGGAGCCGTCGAAAACCGGCGTCTCGATGCAGGCCGTCGAGGACTTCGCCGCCGCTTTCCGCCAGGTGCCGAAGGAGCGGCAGGACGAATGCGTCCACCGGGCGCTGAATCTCATCCCCGACGAGAATGTCATGCTGCTCGCCGGCATCCTGATGGACAAGGCGATGGACCGGGAGATCGTCGAGGCCGTCTTCAATGACGTGCTCAACCGGGGCGAAGAGGTGAAGCGGCCCATTCTGCAGCAGATCTTCAAGGACAAGACGCATTCGTGCTGGGAGGACACCGCCTGGATCCTCGACGTGACCGGCGAATTGCCCAAGGCCGATTCCAAGTAGCGGCGCAAGTCGCGTTGACTCCCGGCGGATCCCGCCGCTGCCGGAGCCATTTGGTACATATGGCTCGCATTTCCAGTTGCCTTGCGGCGTTGTCGATGGTACAATGCGCGTATCGGCTGTTGTCAGGGAGTGCACGAATGACGATCCGAAATCAGGTGGGCAAGGCAGGAAAGCTGTTGGTCGTTGCGCTTGCGCAGAGCGTGTCCGTGTCCGTTGCGGAGCCGGGGCGAGCCGGCGCCGATCCTGCGCCGGCGGACGGCGTTTCCGCGGCAGCCCCCGCCGCCGACCGGGGGCTGCCCGTGTTCGGCGACGCCTTCGACTCGGTCGGGACCTTTGCCGAGAACTGGGTGGCGAAAAATTGCACTCCGGGCGACGGCGTCGTCAGGATTCCGCATTGCGGCAGCCTGTGCATGCGCAGGCCGACGCCGCTGGAGTTCGTTGCCGAGCTGGACGTGACGGCGACGGTCGCGAAGGGCCACGAGCGGCGCGGTCAGCACTGGGGCGGCTTCAGCATCGATGGCTTCCATTTCGAGGTGCAGCCGAACGGCTTCGGCTTCTGCGTGTGGCGCCTCCCCGAGGACCGGCGTTCCAGCGGCAAGTACGCGCAGATCCCGGACTTCGAGCCCGGCAGGAGCGTCCGCCTGCGCCTCGTGCGCAAGAAAGTCCCCGGCGGCGTCAGGTACGACTTTCGCATCAACGGCGTCCCGGCGGGCGATTTCATCGCGGCCGAGCCAAAGCCGACGCGGGACGCGAACGGCGTCGAGACCTATGCGCCGCTTTGCATCGGCGCGATGTATGCGGATATCGTCGTTGACAACTTCCTGCTTTCGACGGTCCGCCACGGCGACGAGTCCCCGAACCTGATCTTCAACTCCGGTTTCGAGCACGGCGAGGACGGCGTGCCGACGTACTACGGCCTCTTGGGCGGCTTCAACTTCAACGAGCGTCCCGCCTCCGATTACGAGTCGCGCTATCTGACGCGCTTCTCCCTGGACACGGCGGAGCGCCATTCCGGCCGGGCCTCGCTGCGCGTCCTCGTGAACGCCGTCTCGCGCAGCATTTCCGTCGCCCCCTGGCAGACGGGCACGGTCAAGGGCCAGGCGGGCGTCTTCTCCGTCTGGATGAAGGCCTCGACGAACGGGCTGCCCGTGGAGATTTCGTTTTCGCCGAAGGGGGCGGACGGACGCAAGGTCGTGAAGGTGACGACCGAGTGGGCGCGCTACGAGGTGACGCGCACGGAGCTTGCCGGCAAGGGCATCTATACGCCCGTGCGCATCAATCCCGTCAATCCGCGCGAGCAGGACGCGGTGCTCTGGCTCGACGACCTGCAGGCCGAGATCGTCGCGCTGCCGCCGGAAGGCAAGTTCGATCCGGCGCAGACGTATGCGACGCCCTACCAGCCGAGCGAACTCGACCGGGACCGCTTCGGCGCGAAGCCCGCGCCCGAGCCGCCCGCCGTGCTCGTCGCGAAGAAGCTGCCGCCGGGCGTGAAGCCGACGGCCGACCTCGACGCATGGAAGCGGGAGGCGTTCGCGGTGACGGACTTCTGGACGGACTCGAAACCGGCGCGGCTCCCGACTGCCGCCTATCTCGCGTGCGACGACGACCACCTCTACCTCGGCTTCCGCAACTTCCGCGAGAACCCCGCCTCGCTGACGCGAGAACACCGGCCGCAGGACACGATGATGCTCTGCACCTGCGACGGGCTCGAGCTCTTCTTCAAGCCCGATCCGGACGGGGGCTGCTATCACTTCATGACGACGGCGAACGGCGACCGCTTCGACAGCTATGCGAACTGCATCACCTGGAACGGCGCGTGGACGACGGTCGCGCGCGAGAACCAGGCGGAAGGCGCGGTCGATTTCCTCGTCACGATTCCCCTTGCGGACTTCGCGGCGAACGGCTGCTCCGGCCGCTGGCGCGTGAATCTCTGCCGCAACGAGGTCTCGCAGCCGGGCGCGGAGATGCATGCGTCGACCGCGAAGCACCGGAAGGTCAACTACAAGCTGGAGGACACGTGGTCCTTCCTCGAACTGCCCGCCGAGGTGACGGCGAAGTGGTCCGGCCGGGCCGTGAAGAGCGCCGCCGCCGGTGCGGACGCCGTCCTCGGCCGGCTCGACTTCTACATGGACGAGCCGTTTGCCCAGTGGCGCGTCTGCGGTGCGGACGGAAAAGTGACCATCGTGCAGAAGCCCCTTGCGGAAATTCCCCTTGGCACGAATCTGGTCGAGTTCTCCGCCCACGGCAAGACCTATTCGGATACCGTCGTCAGGCTGCCGTACCGGAAGGGGGCGACGCAAGTCAACCGGTGGGCGCGGTGTGTCGTCAAGGACGGCGAAAAGGTTCTGTTCACCGCCCCCGCCATTTGCGTCGCCGGCGCCAATTGGCTCGGCTGGAAACCGGGCGCCAGGACCTTCGAGACGATGATGGACATTCTCGAAGCCGGCGGCTTCCGGCAGACGCTGGCGCTCATCGCCTGCCGCGACCGGGAGCTGTCCGAGGCGCGGGCGATGCTGGATGCCGTCCGCGCGCACAAGTTCCTGTACGCCAACTGGTGCGACTACGGCATGCCGCTCTGGGAGAACTATCCGGCGGATCGGCCGAAGGACAGCCGAATCAAGGTGAAGCCGGCGGAGATGGTCGCGCATTTCCGGCCCTACGAGGACCTGTTCCTCACCAATCTCGTCATCGACGAGCCCGAACTCTCCATGACCAGCGACTGGACGCGCAGCTGGCTGGAGTACATGAAATCGTTCTATCCGTACCATCCCGTCCAGATGAACAGCACGGTAATGGGCGTTCCGAGCAAGTTCGCGGACCTCAAGACGGACATCCTGATGCTCGACGACTACCTGACGAACCAGGAGAACCGCACGGTCGATTCGGTCGTGCGGCAGGTCGACGTCATGCAGGCCGTGCCGGGCGGCAAGCCCTGCTGGTTCTTCATCGTCGCGAACAACTCGTCGCTGCACTACAAGCTGCCGAGCTATGCCGAGCAGATCGCCCAGAGCTGGGGCTGCATCTGCGCCGGCTGCTCGGGCCTCGCGTGGTATGTGGAGCTGCCCGTCACGATGGGCAGCTGGCGGGCGATGAAGCAGGTCAATGCCGAAGCCCAGGCGCTCAAGGACGTGATTCTCTCCGAGGAGCTCTGCGACGCGGCGAAGGCGGACCGGCCGAAGTCGAAGCTCCGCCACCTGACGCGCACGCTGAACGGCGACTGGTACGTCCTCTCCTGCAACCTCGACGCCGCTCCGCTCGACAAGGTGACGTTCACGCTCCCGAAGGACGCGCCGCAGGACGGCATGGTCGAGGTTTTGCACGAGGACCGCACGCTGCCGCTCCGTGGCGGCGTCTTCACCGACGGCTATCCGGCGCACGCCCGGCATCTCTACCGGATCCGCTGAGGCTCGGCGCCTACGGTTTCACCAGGTTGGGAAAGGAACGCAAGGGGATGACACGACGCGACTTCATCGGTTCGGGGGCGGCTTTTGCCGCACTTCACGGCTTTGCTTCGGCCGAGGCGGTCCTGGGCGGGCGTCCCAACGTCAGGTTCGGCGTCCTGAGCGACATCCATGTCACGAACTGGGAGTCGGCGGAAACCTTCCGCCACGCGCTGCGCTACTATCGTGAGGCCGATGTCGACGCGGTGATGATCTGCGGCGACATGGCGGACTTCGGCGTCCTGTGCAACCTGGAGACGGTGGCGAAGTCGTGGTACGAGGTCTTCCCGGGCGACCGGGGCCGCGACGGCAGGCAGGTCGAGAAGCTCTTCATCTACGGCAACCACGACGTCGAGTCCGGTTCGTACGGCATCGGCAACGTGGGGCTGGCGACGTCGCTCATCATGTGTCCCGGCTACAAGACCGAGGAGGTGAAGGCGCAGGCGATCTGCAGGCTTGGGCTGGCGGAGTGCTGGGAGAAGTGCTTTCACGAGCCGTTCGCGCCGATCTACCGGAAGACGGTGCGGGGCTATGACTTCATCGGCGCGCATTGGGACACTCAGGCGCGCGTGCGCGGGCTCGAGCAGTTCTTCGCGCAGCACGGCGCGTCGCTCGGCAGGACGAGGCCGTTCTTCTATTTCCAGCATCCGCATCCCGCCGACACGGTCTACGTCAACGGACCGTTCACGCATGATGACGGCTGCGCGACGCGCGTCCTGTCGGACTATCCGAACGCCGTTGCGTTCTCGGGCCACTCCCACACCTCGCTCACCGACGAACACAGCCTCTGGCGCGGCGCCTTCACCTCGATCGGAAGCTCGACGCTGACCCCGCGCGGTTCGGCGGAGCCGTACCTGCTGCTCGAGAACCGCTTTGGCGCGGTCGATCCGACCGAACCGTCCCGCCAGGGCATGCTCGTGTCGGTCTATGACGACCGCATGGTCATCGTGCGCCGCGATTTCACGGCGGACGAGGAACTTGACGAGCCGTGGGTGATTCCCGTGCCGGCGAAGGCCGAGAGCTTCGCCGAGCGGGCGGCAAAGTCCGCAGCGCCGCAGTTTGCGGCAGACGCGCGCCTGGCCGTTCACGTGCCGAAGAAGGTCGGCGAGGCCGGTTTCGTGCGCTTCCCGCCGGCCCTTGCGGAGCCGAAGACGCGCCCGTTTGACTATGCCGTCACGATCGACTACCGCTATTCCGGCGAGCTCATGTCCACCCATATGTTTCGGGCGTACGGGCCCACCTCGGTGCGGCCGAAAGCCCATGACGCGGACGTCCGGCGCATCACGATCCCCGTTCCCGCGGCCTACCTGCCGAAGTACGACGTCGGCGAGGTGCGCGTGACGGTCGCGCCGCGCAATTCGTTCGGCCGCGAAGGCCGCGCGCTGGTCTCCGCCTGGACGAAGGTCCCCAAGATGTAATCGGAAAGGAGAGCATCCAATGAAATCAGAAGTCTGTTGCCTGCTTGCTGCGGTTGCGTCCGGCAGCGTGCTGCTGTCCGGCTGCGTGACGCCGGGACGGGACGAGCCGAAGGCGCGGGTTGACGCGGCAATGGCGTCGGCGTTCGAGCAGTTCCATCTCGAATACATGAACGTCGCTTTCGAACAGCACGGCGAGCTGCGCTATCAGTACGTGCGCAAGGCGGACGCCGTCAGGCCGGGGCGCGGCAAGGATCCGTCCGCTCCGTTCGACGCGAATACGCCGCTCCATGTCGCCTCGATCACCAAGGTGATGACGAGCGTGCTGGTCGTCCAGCTCGTGGAAGAGGGCAAGGTCAGCCTGCTGGACCCGATTCGGCTTTACGTGCCCGAATTCCCCGACGACGAGGTCACGGTGCGGGACCTGATGGTCCATGCCTCCGGCTACCACAGCCGGGCGGTCGGCTACCGGCAGGATCCCGGGAAGTTCTACGGTTCGGTGTACAGGATCTTCGATCGCGGCACGACCAACCGCTACTTCAGCGCGGGCTATGACGTGCTGGCGGACATGATCGAGCGGGTGACGGGGGCGGACGACGTTGCGGATGTCGCGCGCGTGCGGATCTTCGCGCCGCTCGGCATGGCGCACACGACCTTTGCGCCGCACTGCGGACGGTCAGGCATGCGCACGACGGCGCCCGACCTCGTGCGCTTCGGCCGCGAGATCCTGACGATTCTCAGGACCCGCCGGTCCGGCATCCTCACGCCTGCGGGCGTCGATCTCCTGCTGCGTCCCGTGAACAGCCGTCCCGAGTTCTTCCGCACCTGCGCGTTCTTCGTCAAGTCCGGCCAGCCGGGCTTCAGCCAGTACTTCGCGGACCTCAACTCCATGCGTGCGGTCGGCCATGCGGGGGCGACCGGTTGCTACCTGCTGATCGATCCCGATTATGACGCGGTGCAGGTCATCCTCACCAATTCCGAGACCAACGAGATCCAGCGGAAAGACACGAACTTCTCACGCCTCAACGCCGTGATGCTGGCGAACCTCGCCGACTCGCCCATGGGCGCCTACGCGCTGCCGTAGCGTCCACGGCCGGTCGTGCGCCCGGCTGCCGAAGGGGACGCCGAAATTCAGAAAGGGTTCATGCGATGACGAAGCGACCTGCTGCTTTGGCTGCGCTCTGCGGTCTGGGACTGTGCTGCCTGTCGGCTGCGGGCGCCGACGAGCGCGGCGTCTCGATCTTCAGCGACAACTTCGATGCGGAGGGGACCTTCGCGGAGAACTGGGTGTCCAAGCGGGCGCTGCCGCGCGACGGCAAGGTTCGCGTGCCCGCCTTCACGACGCTGGCGATGCGCGGAACAGTGCCGCTGGAGTTCGTCGCCGAAGCCGACGTGACCGTCTGCCCGTCGTGGTCTACTCTCGGGCCGGAGGTGTTCGACAAGGGCTGGGGCGGGTTCTACTGTGACGGCTACAAGTTCTGCGTCAAGCCGTCCGGCAAGGCGTTCATGACCTGGAAGGTTCCCGGCCAGCCCAGTGCGAACGGCCGGTATCCGGTCATCGAGGGCTTTTCGCCGGGGGCTCCGGTCCGGCTGCGCGTCATGCGCAAACGGACCGGGCAGGATTGCCTGCAGTACGCCTTCTGGGTCAACGGAAGCTTCGTCGCCCATTTTGTCGCTCCCCTGCCCCGGCCGAAGCGCAGCGCCGACGGCCGGGAGGGCTATGAGGGCGTGACCATAAACACCTACCGGCTGGACCTGGAGCTCGACAACTTCGACCTGAGGGGAGTCCGGCACGACGACGATTCCCCGAACACGATCCTGAACTCCGGCTTCGAATATGTCGAGGACGGCATGCCTACCCACTACGGCTGGCGCGGGAGCTTCAACTTCGCCGGCTGCCCGATCGATCGGTTTGCATCCGACTATCTGCATCGCTACGGGGTGGACGCCGCGGAGAAGCATTCGGGCCGGCAGTCGCTGCGGGTGCTCGTCAACCAGGCGTCGGAATCGTTGCTTGTCAGCCCATGGCGGCCGGGAACGGTGTTCGGCTCGGCCGGCGTCTTCTCGGTCTGGATGAAGGCCAATGTCGATTCCCTCAGGGTCAGGCTTACGCTTGATCCCAAACGAATCGGCAAAGTCCTGGACGGATCGCGTATCGTGGAGGTCGGCCGCGAATGGCGGCGCTTCGAGGTGACGCGTTCCGAGCTGGGGAAGCGCGGCGCTCAGTCGCCGTTGGGCATCTCCGTTCTCGATCCGTCGCAGCAGAACGCCGTGCTGTGGATTGACGACCTGCAGCTGGAAATGGTCCCTTTGCCGGCGGGCGGCTTCCGGCCGGAAGTCGCGTATGCGACCCCCTACAAGCCGAGCGAGTTGGACCAGGATCGCTTTGGCCCCCGCCCCGAACCGCCGCCTTCGGCAACGCCCGAGGCGCCTGAGCTTTCGGCAGGGAACGGACCGGCGGCCGACGGCGGGGACGCTGCGCCCGATTTCGTGCTGGGGCGCCTCGACTTCTACATGGACGAGCCGTTTGCCCAGTGGCGCGTCTGCGGTGCGGACGGAAAAGTGACCATCGTGCAGAAGCCCCTTGCGGAAATTCCCCTTGGCACGAATCTGGTCGAGTTCTCCGCCCACGGCAAGACCTATTCGGATACCGTCGTCAGGCTGCCGTACCGGAAGGGGGCGACGCAAGTCAACCGGTGGACGCGTTCCGTCGTCCATGACGGCCAGCCCGAACTGCTTACCGGCATCTGCATCGGCTGCACGGGGCACCTTGGCTACAAGCCGCCGGCCAATCCCTTCCCCGGGATGTTCGCCCTCCTGCGGCGCGACGGCTTTAGGCACTTTCTCTTCATGGCGAGTTCGCGTTCGGGGCGCATGGCATCGGCCCGGGCGTGTCTTGACGAGTCCCGGAGGCAGGGAGTCCTTTGCGCCTTCTGGAGCGACTACGACGTCTGGAACTACGACGACAAGCTCAATTACGCGGGGTTGAAGCCGATTGACGACGTCAGGATGGAGGAGATGATTGCGCTGACGCACCGGTACGACCATCTCCTGACGCATATCGTCATCGACGAGCCGGAACTGCACCACAGCAGCGCGTGGACGCGCGGATGGCTGGAAAAGCTCAAGCCGCACTATCCCTATGCTCCCGTCCAGATGAACAATACGAGCATGGGCATCCCGAACGGGTTTGCCGATCTCCAGACGGACATCCTCATGCTTGACAGCTACCTGACGAACACCGAGGGCCGCACCGTCGATTCGGTCGTCAGGCAGGTTGACGTGATGTGCGCCGTTCCCGGCGGCAAGCCGTGCTGGTTCTTCATCGTCGGCGACAACATGTCGCTTCATTACAAGAATCCGTCCTACGCGGAGCAGATTGCCCAGAGCTGGGGGTGCATTTGCGCCGGCTGCACGGGGATCGCCTGGTATTCCGGCTTCCCGGCAACTGCGGGATCATACAGGGCCATGGTTGACGTCAACCGTGAGGCGCAGGCGCTGAAGGCGGTGATTCTCTCCGAAGAGCTCTGCGGTTCGGCCACGGCCGATCTCCCGAAGTCCAGGCTGAGACACCTGACGCGCACGCTGAACGGCGACTGGTACGTCCTCTCCTGCAATATCGACGCCAGACCGCAGACGGCGACTTTCGCACTGCCGCCGGAAGCGCCCCGAAATGGCGTGATCGAGGTCCTTTTCGAGAACCGTACGCTGCCGCTCCGGGACGGTGTCTTCCGGGACGGCTATTCCGCCCATTCGCGGCATATCTACAAGGTGAGGTGAAGGGAGCTCAGGCGACTGGCTCCGAGGATGGCCCGATGAAAATTCCCTTCGCGCTGAACCGTTCCAGCAGCGTGCCGCTGACGAAGCAGCTGGCGGACGCCTTGCGGGAGGCCATTTTGGCCGGGCATTACCGTGCGGGCGACCTGTTGCCGACGAGAGCCGAGTTCGCCGCGGAGCTGGGCGTGAGCGAGCGCATCCCGCGCGCTGCCGTGGCGCTACTGTCGGCGGAAGGGCTGGTCTACACGCGGCGGTGCCTCGGATGCGTGGTGACGGACAAGACCGAGCGCCATTGGCTGGGGCGCGTGCTGTATGTCGAATCGCATGGCCTTGCGTCGTACTATTTCTCCGCGCTCTCCGCCGCGTTTCGCCGGCGCATGGCCGAAGCCGGCTTCCTGGTCTCGACCATAATGTGTCCGCGCGAGGCGACGGGGGGTATCGACGTTTCCCCGCTCGCGGACGCTCTGCGCCAGCAGTGGAATTTCGTCGTGCTGCCGTTCTTCTCCCCGGCGCTCGTGCGCGTAATGGCAACGGCGGACGTGGATTATCTCATCGCCGGCCGGGGAGCCAGTCCCGGCGGGCGCTGCGTCGAGATGTTTGCCGTCGAGCACGAACGTGCGCTCAGGGATCTCGCCCGCACCTGCGTCGAGCGCGGCATCCGGACGGTGGATCAGATCGGGCTTGCCGGGACGGAATGCTTTCTCGACCTGAGTCCGTATGCGCGGGAGTACGGCATCCGGGTGCGCAGCTTCGACGTGCGGCCGGCGCGGACGCCGCTGGCGCTGGATGAGATTTCGCAGGCCTCGATGTGCGCCTTCCGCCGAGGCCTGGCCAACAAGCGCTTCCCGCCTGCGGGGCTTTGCTTCTTCAGGGACGATTATCTCGCGCTTGGCGGGCTGATTGCGTTGCTTGAGGCGCGGGTCCGGGTGCCGGACGAACTCGGCGTCGTCACGCTCGCCAACCGGGGGTGCTGTCCTCCGTTCCCGGTTTCGCTCGCGCGCATCGAGATCGATCCGTACAGGAATGGCGAGGTGCTGTGCGCGCATGTCCTCCGCCACCTTCGCCGCACCTCCCGCCGGCCCCCTGTCGCCGCCTATCGCTTCATCGACGGCGCGAGCCTTGGGCACGTGCCGAAGTGAACGTCGCCGATCCGGCAGAACCGTGCCATTTGGTACGCATGGAGGATGATTTCTGTTGCGGCGGCGGCGCAGGCTATGATAGAATCAGCGCATAGACAGCTCCGTATGGAGACCAGGGGGGCAACCATGACCAGACGCGAATTCTCGAAACTTGGCCTTGCCGCCGCCATGACGTCGGCGTTGCCGTCGTTCGGCGAGCCCGGTTCCCGGGCGGAATGCCGCCTGAAGATCGGCATCATCTCGGATGTCCATGTCCGAACGATGGCCGATGCGGTGCATCTCCGCAAGGCGTTCAGCTGGTTCGACCGGCAGCAGGCCGACGGCGTCGTCATTGCGGGCGATTTCGGCTTCGACGGCCTGATCAGCGAGATGAAGGTCGTTGCGGACGTCTGGAAGGAATTGTTCCCGAACGATCAGCGCTCGGACGGCGGCCACATCGAGAAGCTCTTCGTCACGGGCAATCACGACGAGGACGGCTACTTCTACCACCAGAAGGACTTTCCGAAGGTGCGCTTCCCGGCCGATCCCGAAACGGCGAAGGAGTCTTTCGTCTTCAACCGGCGCCGCGTCTGGCGGGAACTCTTCGGCGAGGAGTACGAGGCGGTCAAGATGAAGACCGTCAAGGGCTACCGGTTCGTCCTGCACCAGTGGTATCCGCGCCTCACGTCCGATGTCTGCGCCTCGCGCTGGCTCCAGCCGCCGCCGGACGAGCCGATCTACCACGAGCTGCGCCACGGCGTCCAGGCGCTGCCCAGGTTCTTCTCCGAGCATGGCGCCGAACTGAAGGGAACCAGGCCGTTCTTCTTCGTCCAGCACCACGCTCCGGGCGGAACGCTCTATTCGCCGTACGCCTACAGCTCCCCGGAAGGCTGGGGGGCGCACGACAACGGGCTGGCGACCCGGTTCCTGCAGGACTATCCCAATTGCGTTGCGTTCTCGGGGCATACTCACATGTCGCCGGTCTTCGAGCAGTCGATCTGGCAGGGGGCGTTCACGGCCGTGGATGCCGGCGCCTGCCCCGGCGCGGCGATGGCCGGCTCCGCGATCGGCGCGCGCGCGAACGCCAGCTGGGGGCGCGCCGACGGCAAGGGAACGGCGCTGGACGTCGCGACGCCGAAAGTCGGCCAGCTCATGCGCGTCTACGATGACCGCATCGTCATCGAGAACCGGGAATTCTCGACGGGCCTGGCGCTGACCGAACCGCGCGAATTCCCCTGGCCGATCTATCGCGGCAAACCCTATGCCTATGCGACGCGCCGTGCCGCCGCCGTCGTGCCGGAGTTCCCGGCGGACGCGAAACTGGTGCGCATTGAGACCGACGACGAGATTTCGGTCGCATTCCCGACGGTCCGGCGCGAAAACGCCGGCGTGCGGGCGATCGACTACGAGGTGACCTGCACCGGGAGCGCCGGCTATTTCCGCCGGATCGTCGATCAGCGCCGCGTCTACTCGCAGGGGCTCGCGCTGCCCGAGCAGCATGACCGCGAGTCGGTCACGGTCGTCTACGCCAAGGCCGAGTTGGCGAAGTCCGGCCTGACCGATTTCAGGTTCGAGGTCCGTCCCTGCGACAGCTGGGACCAGAAGGGCCGGGCCTTGGAAGGGTAGGCGCGGCATCGCTGGCGCATCCCTTAACCCGAGTCTAACAGGACTGTGGGATAATCTGCGTCGAAGGGGTTTTGGAAAGACAAAGAGGCAAGAGACATGAAGGTCAAACTATCGGGTGTCTGCTTCGGTGTGCTGTCCGCCTTGACGGCGGGCGCCGCGTACGCGGCGGAGATCGTCGTCGATCCCGCCGGCGGCGGCGACGTGACGACGCTCGAGGCCGCGTTCGCGCGGCTGGCAGACGACACGACGATCCTCGTCCGCCCCGGCGTCTACCGGCTCACTGCCACGCTGCTGTCGACCAACAAGAACCTCGTGGTCAGGAGCGCCCGCGCCGACACCGGCGAGATCGACCCCGAAAATACGGTTCTCGACGGCTCGGACTTCACCGGCCAGGGCATCTGCTCGCGGGCGGTCTATCCGCTGTTCGACGGCTTGACCTTCCGGAACTTCACCCATGCGGGCAGCGGCGGCGCCCTCTACCTCGACGGGGCGGGAGACTATTCGATCCGGAACTGCGTTTTCGCGGACAACCACGTGACGAACGACAACGGCGGCGCCGTCTGCGCCTTCCGCAATTGGGGCGGCGTCATCTCCAACTGCGTGTTTCGCGGCAATTACGCCGTGTCCGACAACAGCGCCTATGGCGGCGGGGCGATCTATGTCCTGCAGCCCAACTTCACTTCGCGCGCCCTGGTCGTCGACTGCCTGTTCACGAACAACTATGTGCATGGCCAGAATTCCATGTGCGGCGGTGCGATCTACTCCGTGCGCGGCGTCGAGATCCGCCGCTGCCGGTTCGTCGACAACTGGTCGCAGTCGGTGAAAAGCACCACCCGCGGCGGCACGGTGAGCGCGGGCTCGTCCTCCCGGCTGATCGACTCCACCTTCTCCGTCCGCAACACCGCCGACCGGGTCACGAATGGCATCTGGGGCCGTCTGGTGGAACTCACCGGCGGCAGTGCGAACGGCGGTACGTGTCCGCATACGATCGACGGCTGCACGTTCGGCCCGGTGGAAAACGATGGCGCGGGCGTTTCGTCGGTCATCTACATCGAAGGCGACTCCTTCGACGGCGAGGTCATCGCCAACTCGGTTTTCCGGGATCTGTCGGTCGCCGGCACCCAGATAATCGACCTGCCCGCAGGCGTTGCCGGGCGCATGCGCAACTGCCTCTTTGCCCGCAACCAGCCGCCGATCTTCGTGGCGAATCATGCGGGCAGCGAGTGGACGTACGAAAACTGCACGTTTGTCAAGTCGCCGCAGGGGACGACCCTGGTCAGCGCCACGGACAGCACCTTCGTCAACTGCCTCGGCAACGTCTTGGCGCCCGAAGGGGCCGTGTTGACCAATTCGCTCTTCGCCGGCACGACGGCGGGTTGCGGTTTCGTCCGCAGCGGAGCGGATTGCCGGCTTGCGCCGGATTCGCCGGCGATCGACGCCGGCGTTGCGCTCGACTGGCACGTGGACGCGAAGGACGCCGGCGGCCGCGCACGCGTGGTCGGCGCGGCGGTGGACCTCGGCGCGTACGAACGGCAGGCGGGCGATCCCGAAGCCTATTTCTCCCGCGTGGTCGCCGCGGAGGCGGACAGGACGGGCGAGTGGGCCGACGCCTGCGTGGGCCTCCAGGCCGGCATAGACGCGGCGTACGACGGCGAGATCCTGAAGGTAAAGTCCGGCCACTACCGGCTGACGGCCCCGGTCGAGCTCCGTAACCGCAGCCTCACCATCCAGGGCGAGGGCATCGACCGGACGATCGTCGACGCGCAGGGCGCCTCGCGCTGTCTCGTGGGAATCGTTTCCTCGGCCGCATACGGCATCTCGATCTCCGGCATGACCTTCACCAACGGGTGCGCGGGGGCGGACGTCAGCGCCGAGAACTTCTATGCGCGCGGCGGCGGCGTCTATCTCTCCTGCAACCAGTCCTCGTCGCGCATCGCGCTGAGCGACTGCCGCATTACCGGGTGCCGCGCCCTGCCGCCGTTGGATGATGCGGGGGCGATTCCTGGTCAGTCCTACTTCCGCGGCGCCGGCGTCTATGCCGTCGGATATTGCACTTTCGAGCGTTGCCGGTTCGACGACAACATCGCATCGAACGCGTATGCCGCCGCCGTCGGCATCGAACCGGCCGGTAAGGCGGGTGTGCGCGATTCCGGCATGCGCTTTTCGGATTGCGTCATCTCGAACTGCGCGAACGTCGGCAAAAGCGGATCTGCCGGGAGCTTTGGTGCGGGCATCTACGTCTTTAACAACCAGCCGGTATGGATCGAAAACTCACTCTTTGCCGAGTTGCGCGGGGACAAATACTACAATATTCTGCGGGTCTCCGGCGGTTCGACAGTCACCAACTGTGTCTTCCGCGACGGTTCGGCTGCGTACTATGCGATCGCTTCTGCTGGTTCTTCTGGCGTTTCTTCGTTCGTGGATTGCGTTTTCTCCGACATCACCGCCACCGGGGTTTTGGACCTGGGAACATCGTCGGTCGATCGCTGCGTCTTCCGCAACAACAGCACGATCTTTTTCAACGCGCTGCCGAAGATCGCCCGCAATTCGTTGTTTGACGGCAATAGCCTGATCGTCTGGCTGTTTTCCGCCGCCCAAGGCAGCAACAAGACGGGCGGCTTCGAAAACTGTACCTTCGTCAATGGCACGGCGAAAAACAACTTGATCGATTTCGGCAAAGGCACCAATTCAGTCGCGGCTTTCGTCAACTGCGTCCTCCATGGCGATTTCAAGCATGCGTACATCTGGTCCGAAGGTTTCGGGGCCGGCGTGGTCTACACCAACTGTCTGGTCGATGCTTTCGAGTCGAAGATCTCGGCTACGAATAAGATTGCGTATACGGCTGAGGGCTGCAAGGTGGGCGAAGATCCGCAGTTCGTGGACGCGGCCAACGGCGACTTCCGGCTGCGGCGCAAGTCGCCGTGCGTCGATGCGGCGCTGATGCTGGATTGGATGGATGCGGAAACGCTGGACTTCGATCGCAACGCGCGCGTGACGACGCGCGGCAGGCCCTTGGCGAAGAATCCGGCCGCGCTGCCGGACATCGGCTGCTACGAGAACCAGGAGGCCGACCCCGGCTCGATCGTGATCTTTCGGTAGTGGCGAAGACGTCTTGCCCGATACCGAGCGATGAAAAGGGCATTGGCCGGCCTCCTGAGCGTGTTCGCTGCGGTTTCCGCAGCCTGCCGTCCGGCCGTCGGCGGGACGGCGAATTGCGGCCCCTGTGTCTGGTGGCATTGGGCCGGTACGGCGGTCACGAAGGCGGGCATTGTCCGCGATCTCGACGCGATGCGCGCGGCGGGAATCGCCGGAGCGGTGGTCTTCCAGGTCGCCCGCGGCCCTTGCTCCGAGGAACTTGCCGTCGGCTACGCGGACGACACGAATCCGGAGCTGGTCTTCGGCAATGACGTCTGGTGCGACCTGGTCGCGTTCGCCGCCCGCGAGGCGAAGGCGCGGGGCCTCGCAATCGGCATGCACAATTGCCCCGGCTACACGGTTTCGGGCGGACCTTGGATTGGGCCCGAGACGGCGATGAAGCAGCTCGTCTGGACTTCGGCTCCCAGGGGAAGCGCGCCTGCGCAGCCCGAGACCAGGCTCGGCTATTACCGCGACATCGGCACGGTCGAAGTCGGCGACACGGTCTTTCGCTTCGGCTACACCTGCACGGGGGCGCAGTCGATGCCGGTCGCGAAGGCGCTCTGGAACAAGTGCCTTGAGGCGGACAAGATGAGCGCGAAGGCCGTCAATCTGCACCTTGACCACGTTCTGCGCCGTCCCCTGGGCCTCGACTTCATCCTGATGGACAGCTACGAGGCCGGTCCCTACGATTGGACGGACGACTTCCGCGACGAGTTCACGCAACGCCGCGGCTACGATCCGCTGCCGCTCCTGCCCGCCTATGTCGGCGCGACGGCCGACGGAGCGGCCAGGATTCGAGCGGACATGGCCCGCACGGTGCAGGAACTTTCGACGGAACGGCACTACTGGATCTTCCGGGATCGCCTCCACGCCGCAGGCATGAAGTTCTGCGTCGAGCCGTACGGAGGCCCGTTTGACGCCTGCGAGGCGGCGTATGCGAGCGACCTGCCGATGTCCGAATTCTGGGGCGCGACGCCGTTCTGGGCCGGACCTGACGAGATCGGCGGGGATCCCCGGATGGGCGGCGCCGCCGGACGTGCCGCCGGACGCACGATCCTTGCGGCCGAGGCCTATACGGCGATGCCGTTCCAGGACCCGTACGTCCTTTCGCCGCGAGACTTCAAGGCGGCAACGGACGCTTCCTTCGCGCGCGGCATCAATCAGATGTTCCTGCACCACTGGGTGCATCAGCCGTTTCCCGCCTGCCGCCAGCCCGGCATGAGCATGGGCTACTGGGGCACGCATTTTGGCGAGAATGCGACCTGGTTCGAGCCGGGCAAGGCGTTCTTCGCCTACCTGACGCGTTGCCAGGCGCGGTTGCAGCAGGGTTCGGAGCTGATCGACGTCCTCGCCGTCGAGGACTTTGGCGGACGTACCGACGGGGTTGACGTCATTCCTCGCCGGGTCTTCAAAAGCGGCGTCGTCTTTGCGGACGGAAAAGTCGTGGTGGCGGCGTCAGGACGCGAATACGCGTTTCTTGCGGTGCCGGATGCGCTGCTGGCCGATCCGGAAGTCGCCGCAGCCCTGGATCGGGCCAGGGCGGCGCGGGTGCGGCTCCTCGCCGAGCATGCGCTGCTTCCGAAGCGGCCGTTCAGCGTCGTCGGCGGCCTGACGACCGGGCCGCACGGTCCGGTTCTCGGCACCGCCCGCAGCATTGTGACCGAGAAGACGCAGACGCGGCTCTTCTTTGTCGCCAACGTGTCGCCCCGGGCCGTGTCGTTCGCCGCCGATTTCCGCGCCTCGGGGCAGCCGGAACTCTGGTATCCGGGCACGGAGGAGACGGAGTACCGCACGCCGGTGCGGACGGAGGACGGGTATGCGCGGCTGGAACTGGAGTTAGGCCCGCAGGAGTCGGTCTTCGTGACCTTTGCCGGCGGCGCGGCGCGGGCGCAAGCAGTGCGCCAGCCGACGACGCGCACCCGTCCGCTTGACGGCGTGTGGGCGGTCGACTTCGAGCCGGGCCGCGGCGCCCCGGCGACGGTGCAGCGCTTCGACCGCTTGGTCTCCTGGACGGAATCGCCCGATTTCGGCATCCGGCATTTCTCGGGGACGGCGACGTACCGCCTTCATTTCACGCTCACGCCGGCCGAGGCCGCAGCCGCTCGCAAGATTACGCTGGGCGAGGTGCGGGACATCGCCCGCGTCCGGCTGAATGGCAGGGAGCTTGGCGTCGCCTGGTATGAACCGTTCGAACTCGGGCTGCAGGGGGCGGCGCGGGAAGGGGAGAACCTGCTGGAGGTCGAAGTGTCGAACGGCTGGCACAACCGCCTTGTTGCCGACCACAATCTGCCGGGCGATGACTGCGTCTGGGGCCCGGAGCGATTCCATCAGTGTGCGCTGGACGGCACGAAGGGCTTCTGCGGCCGGGGCCTTGAACGCATCCCCGACTGGGCGTGGAATGCCGACGGGACGCGTCCGGCGACGAACCGCATCACCTTTACGAGCTGGGATTATTTCACCGGCACGGAACCGCTCAAGCCGTCCGGCCTGCTGGGTCCGGTCGGTCTTCGGCTGGCGGCGGGGCCGGACCGTCAGCGCAATTGATTGCGGCAGAGTCCCGGCAGAGTACCCGCAGCATTGGCCAGTGGAGTAATGGCAAATGATATAATAATTGTCGCGGGAGGCAATGGCGTGAAGGAATGAGGGAAAATGGGGTGTCGGACCGAGTATCTTGATCCGCGGCGGCCGTTCGTCGAGACGGCGGCCGAATGGCTGTGCCGGGACGTCCGCGAGGAGGCGTCCGGCGCGAAGTCGCTGGCGCACGTTTTGGTCGTCGTGCCGACGGCGCAGAGCGGGCGTCGGCTGCGGTTCGCCCTGGCCGACCGGCTGGGGGCGTTGGTCCCGCCGACGGTCCTGCTGCCGCCCGGGCTGCTGGCGACGGCTGCGCCGGACGTCGCCGGGCGGGCGGACGAACTGCGGGCCTTGCGGGCGGCCCTGGGCGAGCATGGCTCGATAGAGGCGGCCGCGCAATACGCCGACATCCGTGCGATTCTCGGCGCGAATGCGCTTTCCTTTGCCGACGTCGCCGAGCGCATCGACGACATTCTGACGGACGAGACCGCTGCCTTCGAAGGTGCGCGCTGGCGGGAGTTCGCCGCGCTGGAAGACCGCTATCGGGCCGCCCTGGCCAGCGTCGGGAAAGCCGACCGCATCGACCGGATGAAGGCGACGCTGGCCGATCCGCCGCATTTCGACGGCATCGAGCGGATTGTCCTGGCCGGGTTGCTCGATCCGCTGCCGGCGATGCGCCGCGTCGTGGCGACGCTGACCGCCCGCGACCGGATTGAAGTCGTCGAACTGCTCCCGGACCCGGCTGGCCTCGACGCGGGCCTCGGTTCGGACCAGGTCGTTCCCTGCGCGACGGCGGCGAGCGAGGCGGAGAAAGTCGCGGCGGTCTTCGCGGGCGTGGCGCCGGACGCGGCGCTGCCGGCGCTCTGCGTGGCCGACGCCGAGTCGTTCCCCGAGATTCAGGGGGCGTTGCAGGCGAAGGGGCTGAAAGTCCACGACCCGGCGCGGATTCCGCTGGTCACGTCGTCGCTCGGGCATCTCGTCGAGCAGATCGTGGCCTTGGCGCGGACGCGATCCTATTCGGTCTTCTCGGCGTTCGTCCGCGGCGGGGACGTTCGCCGGTGGCTGTGCGCGGAGCTGAAGCTTGCGCCGGGCGAATACGTCGAGGCGCTGTCCCTGCTGGACAATGCGCAGGCCAAGTTGCTGCCGGAGAAGATCGACGACATCGGACCCAAGACGAAGGGGAAGCTCCGGGCGATCTTCGAACAGGTTGACGTCATGTTGCGCAAGAAAGGGCTTCGGCAAATCCTGCAGGCCGTCTTCAAGGACCGGCTGCTGGACGAGCGGGATCCGGACGCGCGCGAATTCGCGGCGGCGGCGGCGGCGGTGAACGGTCTGATCGACGAATGCCTGCCCGCCGGCCGGCCGTCGGCGCAGGAGCTGGAACTCTTCGCGCTGCGCCTGCGGGAAACGGCCTATTCGCTGGAGCCGGACGAAGGGGAGACGATCCTGACGGACGGCTGGCTGGAGCTCCCGTTCCTCGATGCGAAGGAGCTGTACGTGACCGGCCTGAACGAGGGCCGCGTGCCGGAGTCCGTCGTCGGGCACGCCTTTCTGCCGGACCGGCTCCGTCGCGGCCTGGGCCTGCCGGACAACAGCTCGCGGCTGCGGCGCGACCGGACGATCCTGCGCATGGCGCTGGCCTGCCGTCCGCCGGAGGCCGTGCGCGTGTCGTTCCGGTCGATTGATGCCAAAGGCGACGTGCTGAAGCCGTCGCGGCTGCTGTTCGACGGGGCGGACGACCGGGAACTGGTCGCCCGCGTCCGGCGTTTCTACGGCACGCGGGCCGGGACCGACGAGACGAGGCCGGCCGATCTGCCGGCGTCCTGGCGGCTGCGGCTGGAGATTCCGCCCGCGCGGCGGACGCTGGAACGCACGTCGCCCTCAAGTCTCGACCTCTATCTGCGCTGCCCGTTCACGTATTGCCTGAAGAAGACGTTCGGCGAAAAGGAGGACGATCGCGCGGAAGAGCTCGATCCGTCCGAATTCGGCAATCTCGCCCATGATGCGCTCGAACGCTGGGGGGCGGGCGCGCTGAAGGACTCGGAGGACGCCGCCGCCATTGCCGCCGAACTGGCGCAGCACGTGGACGCCCTGCTCGGCGAGCGGTTCGGGACGTCCGTCCCCGCCATCGTCGCCCTGCAGGGCGAGTCGATGAAGCGCCGTCTCGCCGCCTTTGCGAAGATTCAGGCGGCCCGCCATGCGGAAGGCTGGCGGACGGTCGCCGCCGAACGCCGGCTCAAGGTCGTCTACGGACATACGACGGTGATGGGGCGCTGCGACCGGATCGACTTCAACGAGCGGACGGGCGACTGGTGCGTCATCGACTACAAGACGTTCGACAATCCCGACCGCGCGGTCTGGTACGACCAGAAGAACGGGGAGTGGAAGAGCCTGCAGCTGCCGCTTTACTGCGCCATGCTCGACGCCGATCCGGAGTTCCCCGCGGCGAAGCTCGAGCGGATTTCGTCCGCCTACTGCGTCCTCGGCAAAACCGAGGCGACGACGCTTTTCACCGGGCCGATGAACGGCGCCTACGTCCCCGAGGCGGAGGCGAAGGTGCGCGAGCTCATCGACCGCATCGAGCGCGGCATCTTCTGGCCGCCGTCGCCGAAGAATGCCTGGCAGTGGGATTATCAGGCGTGGATCTTCAACACGCCCGAGGAGAGCGTCGACGCGGCCTGGCTGGCCGACCAGCTCGCCCGTCTGTCCGAGGACGCGCAGGAGGCCGAATGAACCCGAACGAGCTGATCGAGGCGTCTGCGGGCACCGGCAAGACGCAGGCGCTGGCCGAGCGGCTGATCGCGCTCGTCGCCGCCGGCGTCGAGCCGCAGGAGATCGTGGCGCTGACGTTCTCGCGGGCGGCGGCGGGCGAGATCTTCGAGCGGTTCGTGACCTTGCTCGCGCAGCGCGTGGAGGAGGGGAAGGTCGGCGGCGAGCTGCTGCGGAAGGTGATCGAGACCCAGCATCTGTCGCTGATCGGCACGCTGGACAGCTTCCTCATGCGCATCGTCCGCAGCTTCCCCCTCGAACTCGGCATCGGCGGCGCGCTGGAGATGATGGACGACTACGAGGCGGCGGTCGAGCGCGCACGCGTGTCGTCCGGCATTCTCCGCCGGACGGACGCCGCGATCAAGCGGGCGTTCGACGAGGCGTTCGCCCTGGCGATGAACCGCGAGAGCGTCCGGAGCTTCACCGAGACCTACCGTGCGTTCGTCGCGGCGTGGCACGAGCGGTTGCTCGCGCAGCCCGATCCGCGCGCGTGGGGCGACGCCGCGCAAGTCGGCCTGGCGGCGTCCGTCGGCTGCCCTGTCGCCGACGCCAGGGCGCTCGCCGCCTGCGCCGACGCGCTGGAGGGGATGGTCGATGCGCCGGCATGGGCGGAGTTCGTCGCCTGGGTCCGGGATTTTCGTGGTTCGTTTGCGGGGGTGAGGGGCTTCGCCAAGAAGCTGCTGGATCTGGGCGAAGGGCTTTTCGCCGGCGCGACGGTCGAATTTTCGTTCAGCCGCAGGGCGTACGCCTTCGGGGGGGAGCAGGCGCGGGCCATTCGCGCGGCCATTGCGGCCGTGGCCGGCTTCGTCCTGCGCATGAAGCTTGAGACCGCCCGTGGCATCTACACGCTCGTGTCGTCCTTCGAGGCCGAATACGCGAAGAGGGTGCGGTCCGCCGGGCGGCTCGTGTTTGCGGACGTGCCGCGGCTGATTTCCGGCCTGGGGGACGACGCCCGGCTGGCGCTGGAGTACCGGATGGACGCGCGGCTTCGCGCCTGGGCGCTGGACGAGTTCCAGGACACGAGCCGCGAGCAGTGGAAGGCGCTGGCGGAGCTGCTTGACGCGGCGAAGCAGTCGGCCGGCGAGAAGTCGGTCTTCGTGGTCGGCGACCGCAAGCAGGCGATCTACGGCTGGCGCAATGGCGACGTCGGCATCTTCACGGCCGAGCGTGAGAGCGGCGCATATGCGCTGCGCGAACTCCGCAAGTCCTGGCGGTACGGGCCGCCGATCGTCGAGGCGGTCAACGCGGTCTTCGTCCACGGGCGCCTGAAGGACGAGTTTCCGGACTGGACTTCGCCCGAGCATCAGACGGCCAGGCCCGAGCTGGACGGTTTCGTTCAGGCGGTGGAGTCCGCCGGGCCGGGGAAGGAGGACTTCGTCGAGCCGGTCTTCAACGCGCTGAAGGCCGTCGATCCCGTGGCGCGCGGGCTGTCCGCCGCAGTGCTCGTGCGGACGAATGCCATCGGCGAGCTGCTGGCGACGGGGCTGAAGCAGCGCGGGCTTGCGGGCGTCGTCTGGGAAGGCGAGAGCGCCGTGCTCGACACGCCGGCGCTGCTGGCCTTCCTCGACACGCTGATGCTTGCGGACCATCCGGGCGACCGGCAGGCCTACGAGCATTTCCGCCGTTCGCCGCTTGCGCGGGCGCGATACGGCGAGCAGGTGCCGACGGCGGCCGAGCTGTCCGGCGAGTTTGCGCTGTCCTTTGCGACCAAGGGCGTGGTGCGGACGTTCCGCGACTTGCGCGCGGCGTTGCCGGAGGAGCCGAGCGTGGCGTGGAGCGCGTTTACGGAAGACCGCTTTACGGATATGCTGCGGGCGGCGGCCGAGTTCGAGCGGACGATGGGGGCCGGCGTCCGGCTTGGGGACTTCGTCGCCTTCCTGGCGTCCCGCAGGAAGCGCAACGTCGCGGAGCCGGGGCAGATCCGGATCATGACGATTCACCGTTCGAAGGGGCTGGGCTTCGACTACGTGGTCCTGCCGCTGTACGAACACGACGCCCTGGATGCGGCCGCCGACGGGCCGCTGGTCGGGCCGGACTGGATCCTGCCCGATCCGGGGGCGCGGGTGGCGCAGCTCGTGCCGGCGCTGCGCGAGGCGAGCCGCGCCCGCCAGAACCGTGTCGAGCAGGAGGCGCTGTGCACCTATTATGTGGCGATGACGCGCGCGAAGCGGGCGATGACGATTGTGCTGCATCCGGCGGCGAAGACGACGCGGTCGCTGCGCTTCTCGGAATTCGTCCGCGAGGCGATTCCCGCGCCAATCGGCAATCCGGCCTGGTACGAGGGGATGGCGGCGCACCCGGCGGCGCGCGCGGACGATGCGCCGCACAGTCCGCCGCCGCACAGTCTGCCGTCGCGCCCGCCGCGCCGGCGCCTGGTGCGGCGGCTGCCGTCGTTGCCGTTCGGTTCCGGCGAGAGCGCCGGAAACCTGTTTGCCGCCGCCGGTGCGCGGCAGGCGGCGCTGGCGCGCGGCACGGCGGCGCACGCCGCGTACGAGCGAATCGCGTGGATTGCCGCGGCGGACGCGAAGACCGACCTTGAGCGCGCGCTGGTGAGGCCGGAGGGACCGGTGACGCTGTGGCGCGAGCAGCCGTTCGAGGTCCGCTCGGACGGCACCTGGACGTCCGGGCGCTTCGACCGCGTGGTCATCACGGGCACGGGCGCGTTGCGCCGGGCGGTGGTCTACGATTTCAAGACGAATGCGAAGTCGGTGCGCGAAAGCGAAGCCGAATTTGCCGCGCGGATGGTCGAGGCGTATCGCGGACAGATGGCGGCCTATCGGCGGGCGCTGGTCGCCCTGACGGGCATTCCCGCCGCGAACGTGACGGCGGTTCTCCTGCTGGAGGCCACCGCCGCCGCCGTTTCCGTGTAGACGCGGATATGGTATACTCCGGGTATGAAGCCAAATCACCTCCTCCTGGGTCTTGTCGCGCTGGCCGCAGCGCCTGCGCTGGCCGAACTCGTTCCGGCCGCGCTCTTCAATCACAACATGGTGCTCCAGCGCGACAAGCGGATCGCCGTATGGGGCCGGGCTGACGCCGGTGCGTCCGTCACCGTGTCCTTCGCGGGCGCGTCGGCGACGGCGAAGGCCGCGCAAGACGGCGCGTGGCGCGTGGACCTGCCGGCGCAGCCGGCGTCGGCGACGCCGCGCGAGCTGACGGTCTCTGCCTCGACGGGCGAGACGCTCGTCTATACCAACGCCGTCGTCGGCGAAGTGTGGCTTTGCGGCGGGCAGTCCAACATGACCTTTGCGATGTGGCCGACGCCCCGCGTGGGCCAGCACGCCGGCCGCGAGCGGAACGGCTACTACGATCTTGCGCTCACCTGCGAGCCGGACGTCCGCGGCGTTCGGATGCCCGAGTGCTGGAGCGCCGAGCCGAAGGATCATGCGTGCCTGAACTGGTTCGCGTTCACGCCCGGCAACGGGCGCGACTTCTCCGGCGCCGCCTGGCACTACGCCCTGCGGCTCTACCGCGCCCTCAAGATTCCCGTGGGCGTGATCGAGAGCGCCTGGGGCGGAACGTGCATCGAGACCTGGATTCCGGCGGAGGCCTATGCCGCGTCGAAGCACTTCAGGGACTTCGCCACCCGGCCCGTCCGCACGCAGCCGACCGAAAGCGAACGCGAACGCCAGAAGAAGACGGGCTGGCGCCCGAGTTTCCATCAGCAGCCGCGTGCCTGCTGGAATGCGATGCTCCATCCCCTGGCGCCGTATGGCATTCGCGGTGCCATCTGGTACCAGGGCTGCGCGAATCGCGACAGTTGGCGGGAGTACTATGAGCTGCTCGAGACCTTGCTGACGGGCTGGAGCGAGAAGTTCGAGTGTCCCGACATGCCGTTCTTCCTCTGCCAGATCACGCCCTATGGCTACGCGTCCGAAGAGAAGGACGACGGAACCGTGCAGATTCGCGAGGAGATGGAGCGCTTCGCCTTGGATCATGCGCCGAACGTCGGGCTTGCGGTGCTCTCCGACGTCGGCGAGCTGGACAACATCCATCCCGGCGACAAGCGCACGGTGGGGACGCGTCTCGCGGCGCTGGCGCTGAACCGCCTCTACGGCTTCAGGCAGCTCAAGTGCGATGCGCCCGTCCTTGACGCCGCCAGGACGTCGGCGGACGGCAAGACGGTGGTGCTGACTTTCCGGAACGTTGCGGACTGGTGCATGAACGGCTCCTGCCGGGGTCCGTTCGAACTCGCCGGCGAAGACGGGCGCTATGTTCTCGTGGAAAGCCGGCCGCTTGCGAGAAGCAACCGGGTCGAGCTCGTCGTTCCGGAGGGCATGACGCCGAAGAAAGTCGCCTACATGCGCAAGAGCTGCGTGCACGGCACCCTCAGGAACGAGGCGGGCCTGCCGGTCGGGCCGTTCCGCCGCGACCTCTAGCAAAGCCCCGCGGCCTGCTTTCTTTTCGTCTCGGTGCCATCGCAGTGAAGCGGGGGCCTGTCCCTGCGAAAGCGAAGATGTGGTATAATGTTCGCCGATGCCTGAGACGCACATACTGATCCTGCGGTTGCTCCTTGCGGGGATCCTCGGCGGCCTTATAGGCGCGGAGCGCGAGTACCGCGCAAAGGTAGCGGGGATGCGGACGTATCTCCTGGTGGCGCTGGGGGCGGCTCTGATGCTGATTGTTTCTCGCTATGGCTTTGACGGCCAGGGCGATCCCTCGCGCGTCGCGTCGCAGATTGTCAGCGGCATTGGCTTCATCTGCGCGGGTTCGATCATCGTGCACCGGCAATCCGTCCACGGCCTCACGACGGCGGCGGGCGTCTGGGTCTCGGCCGGCATCGGCATGGCCGTGGCCTCGGGCCTTTACGCGATCGCCGTCGTCACGACGGTTCTCTCCCTTGTCGGTCTTGAGGTCGTCGGCTGGCTTTTTCACAATCGTCGCACGGAAGCGGATCGCCAGGCGGGCAGACGGCAATAACGCCGTCCCTCGGTTGAGAAATAGGCGGGCGGTGTGATATAAAGGCCGGGTGATTTCCTTATGAAAGCACGGATGCGGGGCGGGATTTTGAAACCCGCCGGTTCCGAGGCACACGACGGAACACACCAAACGGCACAAGGAGTGCGTATGGCGACGAAGACGACGAAAGTCGAGAGGCTCGCGATTGACGGCGGCAAGCAGGTCTGGACGAAGGGGTTCCCCGCCTGGCCGCAGTTCGACAGGAAGACGGACAAGAAGGTCCTGGACATCCTGCATTCCGGCAAGGTGAGCTATCGGACGGGCCCCGTTGGCATGCAGTTCGAGACGGCTTGGGCCAAATGGCTCGGCGTCAGGAACGCGATTTCCGTTTCCAACGGCACGGCGGCCTTGCACGTGGCCCTGACGGCGCTCGGCGTCGGTTCGGGCGACGAGGTGATCTGCACGTCCTACTCGTTCATCGCCTCCTCGTTCTGTGCGCTTCAGACCGGTGCGCTTCCCGTCTTCTGCGATGTCGGGGCGGATCACCTGCTCGACCCCGGGAAGATCGAGGCCTGCATCACCAGGCGCACGAAGGCGATCGTCGTCGTCCATCTCTACGGCATGGTCTGCTGCAACGACGACGGCCTTGCGCGGGAGGTGCGCTCCATCCGCGACCACGGGTACGACGTCAGGGCGAGGCTCGACCTCCTGCAGACGGCGGGTCGTCGGCTCTACGTTCACCGCTGTGTCGGCTATAACTTCCGCATGACGGAGATCCAGTCCGCAATCGGCCTCGGCGAGCTTCGGCGCTTCGACACGTGGAGCCTGCCGCAGCGCAAGAAACTCGGCAAGGCGCTCATCAAGGGCCTCGCGGGCCATCCGCTCGTGAAGTACGCCCCCGTCGACACCGAGGAACGCCAGAACGCGTTCTGGCTCGTGCCGTTCGTGCTCGACACTTCGAAGCTGAAGTGCACGATGAGGGCGTTCATCGCCGCCGTCCAGGCCGAGGGCGCGTGCGCGTATTCGGTGCAGTGGCCGGAGATGTACAAGGAGGAGGCGTTCGCGAAGCGCCGGGGCTTCGGCACGGCCAACTATCCGTTCAGGGATCCGGCGCACCGCAGGATCGACTACACGAAGTTCAACTGCAAGACGGCCCACTCGATGGCCGACGCCACGATCTCGTTCTGGACGCATCCGACCTATACGCTTGCCCACATCAAGGCGGACGTCGCGGCGTTCAAGAAGGTCGCCGCGGCGATGATGAAGTAAGGTCGCTCGCATCGTGAACCACGGGGGGCGACGGGGCGCACACTGGCGATCCCCACTGGCGATCCGCATTATTGGGGCAGATTCGTCGCTCTGGATTTTGATATAATGGCGACATCCCGCGAGGCGAGAAGCGCGGCGCGGGGTTATAGTCCGGAAAACGGAGGCAGGAAGAGGCCAGTCAGATTTGCCCTCTTCTCCAATCCCGCCGGGCGTCTAACAATGTAGCATCAACGCTACACGTCGTTCAAGACAAATACTGGTAATATTTTCTGACGAACGGCATGTAAGTGGAGATGCGCCCCTATGGGCGCATTTCTCTTCGTGTATTCGTCAGAAGGCCATACCAGTAGCCTGTCTTGAGTGCATGAGAGGAAATGCGCTCTTTTCGTGTATAAATGCGGTGTTTGCGACGGTTTGCGCTGGGTTGAGATTGTTCCGCACATAATTCTCAAAATTGTGTACGCGGGGCAGTTGTGGGAGACGTGCGCTGCCGCGTCCCCAAAGGATGAAGGGCGGCGTGGCATGAAACGGGCGAGTCTGCTGGCGGTTGCCGCGCTGCTCCTGGGAAGCGAAGCCATGGGCGACAATGCGGCACTTACGGCGGCAAAACGGGCGAAGAAAGACGAGTTCTACACGCAGCGCGTCGACATCGAGAACGAACTGCGCCACTACAAGGCGCACTTCAAAGGCAAGGTCGTATTGTGCAATTGCGACGATCCGCGTCAAAGCGAGTTCTTCAAGTATTTTACCGAGAACTTCGAGCATCTGGGCCTGAAGCGTCTCATCGCCACTTGCTACAAAAGCCAGGATGTCGATCTGTTTTCCCAAGGAGAGTGCGAGCGGGCGATCTGCCAGATCTACGAGGGCGATACGAACGGCAACATGACGCTCGATGACGACGAGGTGTGCGTCAGGGAACTCAAGGGAGATGGCGACTTTCGGAGCGCGGAGTGCATCGAGATTCTGAAGCAAGCCGACATCGTCGTCACCAATCCGCCATTCTCGCTCTTCCGCGAGTATGTCGCGCAGCTTGTGAAATTCGGGAAGAAGTTTCTCATCATTGGGAATGTAAACGCGATAACCTATAAAGAGATATTCCCACTGTTCCAGCAAAATCAGATATGGTTGGGCGCGTCCATACACAGTGGCGACCGCAAGTTTGGAGTGCCTGAGAATTATCCCTTGAACGCCTCGGCGTGTGGCATTGATGAAAAAGGGCAGAGATATATCCGAGTCAAGGGCGTCAGGTGGTTTACGAACCTCGACTATCCGCAGCGTCACGAGAAACTGCCGCTGTACAAGAAATTCTCATCAGAGGAGTTTCCAAAGTACGATAACTACAATGCCATAAATGTGAACAAGACCGCCGACATACCGTATGACTATGATGGTGTGATGGGAGTGCCAATCACTTTTATGGACAAGTACAGTCCAGAACAGTTTGAGGTTATTTGGCAGGCAAGTGGGAATACCCGTGCATCAGCACCTGAGGATAAACTGGAATTGCTGGGATATCAAGTTCATCCAGACGACAGAGGCGGTTGCGGTGTAGTAAAAGGGGCTCGCGTATATGGGCGAATCTTTATCCGCCGCTTGGCGGCGCAGTGAGAATCTTCCTTGAAAAAGGCCTAAGCAAATGAAAATCGAACTTCACAAGATAACGGTGCGTGAACTGGTTGAGGGCTATGTCGATGACGCGGAGACGGGCGTTCGCGGCTACGGCGGACGGCTCGACATCCGCCCCGCCTATCAGCGCGAGTTCGTCTATGGTGAGAAGGAGCGCAACGCCGTCGTCTCCACCGTGATGAAGGGCTTTCCGCTGAATGTCATGTACTGGGTGAAGAATCCCGATGGAACATTCGAGGTGATGGACGGCCAACAGCGGACGATTTCACTTTGCCGGTATTACGGCGGCGACTTTGCGTGGGGCGAGCTCGACCTTGCGGCGAAATACTTCCACCGCCAGCCGGAGGACGTGCAGAAGAAGTTCCTCAACTACGAGCTGATGGTGTACTTCTGCGAAGGCGAGCCGTCCGAGAAGATCGACTGGTTCAAGGTGATCAACATCGCAGGGCTGAAGCTCACCGCGCAGGAGATGCGCAATGCCGTCTATTCGGGTCCGTGGGTTTCGGACGCGAAACGCTATTTCTCGAAGGCGGGATGCGTCGCGCAGAAAATCGCGGCGGACTATGTCAACGCAAAGTTCGACAGGCAGGAATGCCTTGAGCTGGCGATCGAATGGATGATCGGAGCGGACAAGGACAGGGCGATCGAGGAATATATGGCGATTCATCAGGGCGACGGCGAGGCGACGGAACTGTGGCTGCACTTCCAGAAGGTCGTGAACTGGGTCGAGACACTGTTCCCCAAGTACAGACGCGAGATGAAGGGGCTTGAGTGGGGTCGACTCTACCGGGAGTTCTCGGCGAAGAGCTACAACCCGAAGGGACTGGAGAGTCGCATCGTCGAGCTGATGACGGACAAGGAAGTGCAGAACAAGAAGGGCGTCTACGAATTTCTGCTTTCCGGCGAAACGCGGCAGGAGAAGCTGAATCTGCGGCAGTTTGACGACGACGAAAAGCGCGCGGCATACGAGGTGCAGAAGGGAGTCTGCCCAATCTGCGGCGGCCACTTCGAGTACGATGAGATGGAAGGCGACCACATCGTGCCATGGTCGAAGGGAGGAAAGACCGTTCCCGAAAACCTCCAGATGCTCTGCCGCCGTGACAATGCACTGAAGAGCGACAGGTGAAATCCGGACAATAGTGGCTCTGGCCGTCGCATTGGTCTGCCTATCTGCCGGAAGAGTATCACGCCTCGTTTCGCCGGCGAATGGAGGGGGTTCTCTGAAACCTGCTATAATACCTGACATGAAATCCGTCGCTTCCCTTGTCATGCTCCCGGTGATGGCGTTTGGCGTCGCCGTCGAGCCGCTGCCGCCGAGCGTCTACGCCGATACGGAGGCGTCCTGCTGATGGTGAGGTGAGGCATGGATGCGCTCGTCCTCGTTCTCGCGGCCGGGGCGGTTGTTTGTGGCGCCGGGTGTCTGCTCCTCCGCTTCGGACGGCGGATCGCGCGGCTCTCCGATGCGTTCGTCCGGCTGCCCGCCGTGCAGAAGGCCGCCCTCGTCCTCGGCGTGACGGTCGCGACGGTCAGTGCGCAGAAGGGCGTGACGAACGGGGCGGGCGTCGCGTCCTTTTCGTACGGCAAGTCCGTCGCGGGCGGTGTCGCGCCGCCGTCGGGTGCCGCCGTCAGCCCGGCGGACGCGGCGCGCGGCTACCGGCTCGAATCAGTCTCGACTAACGACGACCTCTCCTATGCGATGCCCAAGGGCGCGGCGACGGTCGGCACGTGGCGCCTGACGGGCGCGTACGACGACGTCGTCCGGGCCCGCCTGGACGGACAGGAGGACACCGGCGCCCCGGCGTTCCGCTTTCCGCTCGGACGTAGCCTCTGCGACGCGCTCTGGGCCTTCACCTGGGGACGGGTACGGCCGCAGCTCAGGAACGCCTCGAACGAGATCGCCGTTGTCGGAGCGCCGATGTCGGCGATCCCGGGCGTCTCGCGGCTCTGGACGGCGACGACGGAGAGCGGCTCGCAGCTGCTCGCGTGGGAGGACTTCGCGCTCGGACGGCTTCCGTCCGACGTCTCCGCGTCCGAGCTGTCGAACGCGCTCGTCTCCGCCCGGCTCGAGCTCTTCCCGTCCGGCGACTTCGTCGCGCGGTCGAACGGCGTCGAGCGCGTCTACCGCCGCGTCAACCCCGACGACTGGGACGGCGACGGCATTTCTAACGAGCGGGACGGCGACCCGTACGTCCGCGCGGACGGAGACGGAGGATTCGGTCCGCATCAGGACCTGTCGTTCACGGCGAACACGAACGCCTACTGCTGGGTCGAGGTCGTCGTCCGCCGGGCGAACGCGCGCGTGACGTTCGTGGGAGACGGCCCGTCCGACCTGCCCGATCCGGACTTCATCGCCGAGGCGGGCGCGACGAACCGCGTGACGCTTCTGATCGGCAAGGAGTACCGCGTCTCCTGCGCGATGCCGGTCGAGGTGGCCGGCAAGTCGAGCGGGAACCTTGAAGATTACCGGGACGAGGATGGTGCCATCCGGCTGCGCTGGCCGGTCACTGTCGCGGCGCAGGGCGACGGCGAGGAGATGTCCCTGCTCCTGTCCGCCGCAAGGCTCGCCGTGCCCCGGCGGCGCGGCTTCACGATGCGCGTCGTCCCGTCGGGGCTCGGCGGATCCTTCACCTGGACGAACTGCTGCTGTTCGATCTCGGGGAGCGGTTACGCCTATTCGTACAATTGCGGCGAGGATTGCACGTGCGGCGGATGCGCCGCGTTGGGCTACTTCGCCTACGAGGGCTACCGGCTCCCGGCGTACGGCGGGAGTTGCGGCTGCGGCAGTCAGGGTGAAGACGAGCCACCCGGGGCCGACGATCCACGAGAGGTCGGCGTGTCGGCCTCCTTCACGAAGCGGGTGATCTTCTTCGAGGACGAGTACGAGAACGCGCCGGGCGAGACTGTGCCGTGGCGGTCGACGACTTCGGAACTCGTCTGCTCGGCCTACGGCGGGGAGCATGGGGGCTTGTTGACGGTCGAGATTACCGGCGCGGAAAATCTTGTCCAGAACAGGGGACTTCCCCTGCCACTCACGTGGCGGCTCGAGCCTTACGAGCGTTTTGCCGTTACGAACGTCTACCGCGCTGTCGTGGCGAGCGGAAGCGAGAGCGACATCGAGGTGACGGCCTCGTTCGTCGAGGGCGAAACCGGCTGGGTCGATCTCGCACAGGACCGCGCGACGGCGGTGAAGGTGACGATTAAGCCTGTCGTACGTGCGCCCGAGAACAAATGTGACTATCGGCATAAGGTTGGAGTGCAGGAGGTTGTCGAATGTCATGCAACGCCGACGATAGGCTGTTTATTCTGGCGGTGTTCAAAGGGTGGGCGAGTTGAGAAAGATGACAATGACATCTGGAAATATACGTGTCCGATCCGCGCTCAGAACGATGGAGTCTGGGTTGAAGGAGGTGGATCCAGTTATATGCCGAAAATTTCCGTCGTCGAGCCGTGCGGGGTCGAGGCGACGGAGGTTGGGGTGGCTGATCAGGGACTTAAGCCCGGTCAAGCTGGGGGTGTCATGCTGCGGCAGATGTTGTGTGTCTTGCCGTTGGATGTCTCATTTTCTCAGATAAAGATTGAGGAGGTTCCGAATGTGGGTGGCTCCAACGAGGGATATTTCAGTGACGTCTATTTCAGGTACGAGTGGCTGCATGGGCTTGAACAGGGTGCCGGAGAATGGCACGAGGTTGATGAGGACAATATCTTTTTATGGGATCATGCCGGCCTTAGGTGTGCATTGCCTCAGCTTGATAATACGGGAATCGTTTCGGAGACTGGGACAAATGGCTGGAAGTCAGGCACCCTGACTTGGCAGGTCCCGTGCGGCTGGAGTGACAGTAAGGCGACGGAGGGCGAGTCGCCGTATGGGACCTTTGCCGACGATGCCCTGCAGGTGATATCCATTGACTCGGATGGCAATTGCAAAGTAAGGAAGCACGGTAATGTTGCCCGTCGAGACATAGACGGCAAACTGTATCTCAATGGAGACTTGGTGAAATGAAAATGTATGCTGTTGGGCTGGTGTCGATGATGTTGTTGTGTGGGTGCGACGAACGGATTCCGCCTTCTCCGTCTGACCAGGCGGCGAGAAGGGTGGAGTGCCTGATCGAAACATTGCGTACAAACCACTCCGCCAAAGTCATAGACGTGAATTATGCCGTAAGGTCGAATCTAGTTGCGGTCGCCGACATCGAACTGAGAGGGAGAATGTTAAACGAATGGAAGCGTACCCTTTTTGATGTAAAGGGTGATCGCCTAAAGCCTTCGGACCGATTTTGCCTGATTCGGGCGGTGGCGGATGTTGTTAGGTGGGAGATTGTGGGCGCGATGTGGGAGATGGGCGCCTCATACGAGGAGCGATGGGACGTTAAACTTGAAATGCTTGCATGGCTTGATAAACAGTGCCGTGCGATGAGGCCGAATGACCCGGCTCCCGACTGTGACTGGTCGGGCTTGTTTGAAGAGGAGAAGAAATGGCGGTCTTATGGGAATCTTCTCTCGTATAAGGAGAGCGTGATAGAGTATTTGGAGAGAAATGAATTCGAGGACCGCGATTATCGCATCGGACAGGCGCGAATCGACGCGGCCAAGGCAAGGTTCGAAAAAGCCATTGGGCGCTCTGTGCGTCCAAACGGCGAGATTAAGACGTTCGGCCTTCGCGGACAGGAGATCCGCAAACGCATCAGGCAGGAGTGTGACGCGGCCTTGCGAGAAGCCCGAGAGCGGCTTAAGAAGAGAAGACTGCAGAATCCAACACCTGTCGGTGCGGGCGCCGCGCGGAAAAGCTATTTCATGTGAACTGGAGTGTCGAAATGAATGATCGGTTTCCCGTATAAGCACAGGCGATGAAACCTGCTATAATAGCTGACATGAAATCTGTCGCATGCCTTGTAATGCTACTCCCGGCGATGGCGATTGGCACCGCCGTCGGGCCACTGCCGCCGAGCGGCTGTGCCGACACGGAGGCGTCCACGAACCTTCCGCTTCGGGTGGAGCTTGCGGACATGAGCCGCATCGAGTTCGCGCTCTCCCTTGTCGCCACGCCGTCAAATTCAGTCGAGGTCGCCGTCGGCACCGACGCCAACGCCGACGGCGTCCTCTCGCCGGACGAGGCCGACCAGGCCTTCGGCTGGAACTGCGGCCGGTGGTTTCGGCGCGACGGCGTCAGGGACGCGGAGCTGGTGGAGGAGTCGGGCGCAGCTCCGGTCGAACACGGCTCGCAGGTTGAGAAGACATTCGTCTTGAGACGACGCGAACTTGACCCCGCGTGGAATATGGTGCGGGTCGTCCGTCGCGGTTCTGCCGTCGTCGGCGAGGTTGCCTTGGTCGAGGGCAAGCGGCCCGGCGTCTTGCTGATGGTTAGGTGATTGTGAATGTGATGGTTCTCACGTCCCTTGCAGGCGCAGTTCTTTGCGGCGTCGCGTGTCTGCTCCTCCGCTTCAGACGTCAGGTTGCTTCGGTCTTCGAGGCATTCGTCCGAATGCCAATCGTGCAGAAGGCCGTCCTCGTCTTCGGCATGACGCTCGCCACGCTTTCCGCGCAGAAGGTCGGGACGGACGGTGCTGACGGTGCGCGTCCGACAGGCGGCATGCTTGGCGCAAACGGCATTGCGGTCTCGTCCTCGCCACCTGCCGCAGCGTCGGCGGGCGCCGCCGTCAGTCCGGCGGACGCGGCGCGTGGCTACCGGCTCGAATCCGTCTCGACCAACGACGACCTCTCCTATGCGATGCCCAAGGGCGCGGCGACGGTCGGCACGTGGCGCCTGACGGGCGCGTACGACGACGTCGTCCGGGCCCGCCTGGACGGACAGGAGGACACCGGCGCCCCGGCGTTCCGCTTTCCGCTCGGACGTAGCCTCTGCGACGCGCTCTGGGCCTTCACCTGGGGACGGGTACGGCCGCAGCTCAGGAACGTCTCCAACGAGATTGCCGCCGTGGGCGCGCCAATGTCCGCGCTTCCCGGCGTGTCG